>JBCCAQ010000103.1:0-16261 GCA_039814735.1 Cyanobacteria bacterium P01_A01_bin.15 | reverse complement strand
TCGTCTAGCTAATATCTGCGAATCTTCAGTAGACGTAAGCAAAGCGATTAGTATGGAACAATACTCCGGTTAGTCAATTTCCCATAACTCCCATGTTTGAAGCTCTCTCAGAACGATTTGAATCTGCCTGGAAGACCCTGCGCGGCCAAGATAAAATCTCTGACTCCAACATCAAGGAAGCTCTACGGGAAGTTAGACGGGCGCTGTTAGAGGCCGACGTTAGCTTTAACGTGGTCAAAGACTTTATAGCCGAAGTACAAGAAAAGGCTCAAGGCGCTGAGGTAGTCACAGGGGTAGCCCCAGACCAGCAGTTTATCAAGATTGTCTACGACGAGCTAGTCAACCTGATGGGCGACGCCAACGAGCCCCTGGTAGATGCCAATACCAAGCCAACGGTGGTGTTGATGGCCGGTCTCCAAGGAACCGGTAAAACCACAGCATCAGCCAAGTTAGCCCTCCATCTGCGCAAACAAGAACGTTCGGCCATGCTGGTGGCCACCGACGTCTATCGTCCAGCGGCGGTCGATCAGCTGATTACCCTCGGCAAACAGATCGACGTGCCGGTATTTGAAATGGGCACCGACGCCAACCCGGTGGACATTGCCAAAGCCGGTATTGCCCATGCCCAGCAAGAAGGGATCGATACGGTCATTGTCGATACCGCTGGCCGCCTGCAGATCGACCAGGACATGATGGCTGAACTGGAGCAGGTCAAAACCGCCATCCGTCCCAATGAAGTCCTGCTGGTCGTAGATGCCATGACCGGCCAAGAAGCGGCCACCCTGACCCAGACATTTCATGAGCAGATTGGGATTACCGGCGCTATTCTTACCAAGATGGACGGTGACTCTCGCGGTGGAGCGGCCCTATCAATCCGCCAAATCTCAGGGAAGCCGATTAAGTTTATTGGTATTGGCGAAAAAGTAGAAGCGCTGCAGCCTTTCTATCCCGAGCGGATGGCCTCTCGAATATTGGGCATGGGAGACGTCCTCACCCTGGTCGAAAAAGCCCAGGAAGAAGTCGACATTGCCGATGCAGAACAGCTGCAGGCCAAGATTTTAGAAGCCCGGTTTGACTTCAACGACTTTCTTAAGCAAACGCGCCTAATGAAGAACATGGGTTCTTTGTCCGGCATTATGAAGCTGATCCCGGGCATGTCCAACAAGCTATCAGCGGACCAGCTCCAACAGGGTGAAACCCAGCTGCGCCGCTGTGAAGCCATGATCAGCTCCATGACCAAGCAGGAACGGCAAGATCCCGATCTGTTGGCCACCTCCCCCAGTCGCCGTCGCCGGATTGCCAAAGGCTCTGGTTATGGCGACCGAGACATTAGCAAACTAGTCAGCGATTTTCAAAAAATGCGCTCCATGATGCAGCAAATGGGACAGGGCGGCGGCATGGGCGGGTTCCCCGGTATGGGCGGCATGCCTGGCATGGGTGGATTCCCCGGTATGGGTGGCATGCCGGATATGGGGGCTGGCATGCCCGCCGGCGGTCGTCCCGGATTCCGTGGCTACAGTGCTGGCTCTAAAAAGAACAAAAAGAAGAAGAAGAAAAAAGGCTTTGGCACCCTTTAAAGGCAAATAACGACCGGGTCAGGATTAGCCACCGCCCCAACCTGGGAAAGCTAATCAATATAAGTTGAAACCACCCAAGAGTTATGAAAAAGCGTACTGGACTGGGGGTGCTCACCCTGGCCGCTGGTTTACTCTGCTGGCTACCGGCTCCGGGCCATGCACTGCCAGGCTATTCCGTCGATGAGGTTAAAACATGGATGCAGGGGCACCCCACCCTTCGAGCCGATCGACGTGAGGGATTGCGGATACACCGCGCTGATGTTCCCTCACGTCGCTTTACCTTCCAGGCGAGTATCTTTCCAGTGGGTGGTTTTCGCCGCACTGACGATAATGCAGCCCTCTCCTCTCCTAGCCGAAACCAGGACTTCAGCGTCATACGCCGCGAAGAATTTGTCCTAGTGGATTACGATGAGCCAGTTACACTGGCGCGATTGGAAGAATCCCTACGCACTATCTACGGTCCCGATATCCACGCCGACTATCGCCGCGCTCCGGCCGGATATATCGCAACCGAAACCACCAATAGCCAAGGGGAGGTACGTTTGGGCAACCTCTACACCTACTGGATTGAGCTGACGGTCGATACTGACGGTGTAGCCACCGCTGGCAAACTTAATGTCTTACTGTCTGAAGACACCGACAGATTACAAAGCTACCTTCAAGAACTGGAAGCCATCAGATAGTTAACGGCTAGGGAAGAGACAGTGCTTTTGAAGTTGCTGTTTGAGGCTGCGCTGGATCATAAAGAGCGGGCTGATGAGGCTGGCCAGGTAGAGGGTGAGTTCGCAGGCCGCAACGTCGTCTTGAATAATATCCTGGCGATAGCGCAGACAGTGGATCACTATTTTGCGGATGTCGTTGGCTGTGTAGAGGGGCAATATCAGCGGTCGTTGCCATAGGTAAACGCTCAGCATGCGAGTACGATAGCGACTCAAACCAATTCCCCGGCAAAGCTTTTGCAGATATTGACGGGTTAGTCGGTTGCTGGGAATTTGATGTTGCAGACGCATACCGGGGTTGTACCAAACGTCCCAGCCAGCTCGCTGAATATGCAGAATCGATTCCGTATCTTCTCCAGTCAGCATACTGGTGCCAGTACGACCCGTGAGGACAAGCTCCTTTGGCACATTGTCTAGCCAGGCTTGGCGTCTGACCACCATACCAGCCGAGGGGGGAACTACTTTTTTCTCGGGGACATACATCAGCGGCTGGGAACCCCGTTCGGTCAGTGCCAGTAGCGACGCAATCCGTTCAAAGTTTTGCGGAGGATTGGTTTCAAAATTGCCTCGAATACGACTAGCAATTACCCCAGCCTGGGGATGTGCTTGGGCAAATCGATAGGCAGAAATCAGCCAGGTCATACTCGGTAGAGTATCGTCATCTAGAAACCCCACCAGTGAGCTGGCCGCTATTTGAATGGCCTGCTGCCGAGCGTAGGCAGCCCCCTGTTTGGGTTCGAATACATACCGCAGCGGCACAGTGTGGCTGCGCCACTCTCGCTGATAGTGGCGGACGACCTCAGACGTATGATCGCTACTGTTGTTGTCAACGACAATTATTTCCCAGCTCAGGTTATGGATATTTAACTGCCAGCGTAGACACTCTAGAACAGCAGCTAGTCGGTCTCCCCCGTTATAGGTGGGAATAGCAACCGAAATATCTAAATCAACTTTTTCAGGAAAGACCCGACTAAATGTATGTCTTAGCCCAACCAGTCGATCGCCATGGTCTAGTACGCTCATTATGAAAAGAGGAATCTAAAGAATAGTGACGCTGCAACAGTTCGCCTTCGCTGCAATAATTACGTTCAGCTGCCAAACGCTGCTTTCAGAATTCCCCTAGACAGATTTGAATCTGCGCTAGCTTTCCAAAAGCACCAGACTAAGCGGAAAAGCGCGATCCCCATTTGACGTCTTACAGACGATGATTGCATCGGCCAGAAAAAAGATGGCAAGGGGGTAGCTCATCACTTGAGTGAAGATAAGCTGGTGACAGTTTTTGATCACTGGCCAGAGGCAAAATGACGGTATGCGATCGCACATCTCACCCATAGCCGTTCATCAGCTCTAGCTGTGGCAAATGTAGACCGGCCCGTATTGGTCAGACTTGAAGATAGGCCCCAACGGGCGACGGATTCAGGACAAGAATCAATTGGTCCAGCTGCTAGACAGGGCTTCAGCCTGTTGTAAAACCAACTGAATAGCGGCCTGCTGACCATCTGGCGGGTATTTGTAGCGACGCAGCAGACGGCGCACCAGGTTACGAATTTTGGCACGGACGCTATCGCGGACCTGCCAGTCAACAGTGGTGCTTGTCTGAAGCTGGCGGGTAAGCTCGGTGGCCAAGGCTTTAAGGGTGGCATCACCCAGCTCGCGAACGGCGCTTTCGTTGTGGGCCAGGGCATCATAAAAAGCTAATTCATCTGGATTTAGCCCCAGGGCCTCGTTGCGGGCCAGGGCTGCTTTAAACTCCTTGGCCATCTGGATTAGCTCTTCAATGACCTGGGCGGTTTCAATGGCTCGGTTGTGGTATCTGCGCAGGCTTTCCAGCAGGCGATCGCTATATTTCTTTTCTTGGATAACGTTGGTACGGCTATAGCTACGGATTTCGTCCCGCAGTAGCTTTTCTAGCAACTCAACTGCCAGGTTACGGGCCGGCATATTACGCACGTCTTCGAGAAATTCGTCAGATAGCAAACCGATGTTGGGTTTCTCTAGTCCTGCTAGCTTAAAAACATCAGTGACGCCTTTAGCAACAATGGCATTGTCCAGAATTTGCTTAAGGGCAGTGTGTTTATCGTCTTCAGCGTGTTTGCGATCCACGCGCGTATATTTGACGATGGCGGCTTTGATGGCACTGAAAAACGCGATTTCTTTACGCAGGGCGGCGGCTTCGTCGAGGGTGCCACAAAGAGAGAAGGCTTTGGTGATGGCGGCCATGACATCGAGAAACCGTTTTTTGCCATCCTCCAGGCCCAGGACGTAGTTGGCAGCGGGCACCAAAAGAGCAGTGGCCTGGGTTTCGTATTGGCTGTAATCAAAGGTGTGGAATAGGCCTCTGAGGACATCTAGTTTTTCCAGCAAGATGGCTAGGGCTTCGTCCGTTTTGACCGTGGGTTGACCGCGACCTTTGGCATCGGTGTAGGTTTTGAGGGCGTCTTTCAGAGCAGCTGCAATGCCGATGTAGTCTACGACCAGCCCCCCTTCTTTACCGCGAAACACCCGATTCACCCGAGCAATGGCCTGCATCAGATTGTGACCGTTCATGGGTTTATCAACATACATGGTATGGCAGCAGGGGGCATCAAAGCCCGTGAGCCACATGTCCCGCACAATTACTAATTTGAGTGGATCATTGGGGTCTTTGAAGCGTTTTTCCAGACGTTTTTTCTGGCGTTTGCTGAAGATGTGTTCTTGGATGCCCGGTCGGTCCGAGGCACTGCCGGTCATAATGATGCGGATAGCGCCATCTTCGGGATTGTAGCCGATGGTTTGTCCGTTTTTGGGGCCGTCCTTTGCTAGCTTGGTCCCGGCCCAGTCGGGTCGTAGGGCAATGATTTCATCGAATAGGCTGACGCAAATGTCGCGGCCCATGGCGATAATCATGGCTTTGCCATCGAGGGTGGATGTGCGGGTTTCAAAGTGGGTGACGAGGTCCTGGGCAACTTCTTTGAGGCGAGGGTCAGCGCCTACCAGCTTGGCTAGGGCGGCCCATTTGCTCTTGGTTTCTTCGCGGGTGGCCGTATCGTCTTCGTCTTCAATAACTTCATCTACGTCGGCATTGAGGGTTTCAATTTCAGTCTGATTAATGTTGAGCTTGGCCAGGCGACTTTCATAGTAGATGGGGACTGTGGAGCCGTCGTCTACAGCATCTTGCACGTCGTAAATGCTGACGTAGCTGCCAAAGACGCTGCGGGTGTCTTTATCTTCTAGGGCGATGGGGGTGCCGGTAAAGCCGATAAAGGATGCCTGGGGTAGGGCATCGCGCATGTATTTGGCATAGCCGTAGACATACTGACCGGTTTTGGTGTTGAGCTTGGCTTTGAGGCCGTATTGGCTACGGTGGGCTTCGTCAGAAATGACGACGACGTTGGCGCGATCGCAAAGCACCGGATGCCCCGTCTCCCCCTCCAACAGCGAAAACTTTTGCACCGTGGTAAAAATAATGCCGCCAGCCTGCCGCACCGCCAGCTTTTCCCTCAGCTCATCTCGGCTGTCGGCCTGTTCTGGGGTTTGCTTCAGCAGCTCCTGAGCCATACAAAACTGCTGATAGAGCTGGCCATCTAGATCATTACGATCGGTGACCACCACCAGGGTAGGGTTTTGCATCTCGGGCTGTTGCAGCAGTTTGCCCGCATAGCAGCACATGGAAATACTTTTGCCAGAACCCTGGGTATGCCAAAACACCCCTGCTTTGCGGGAACCGGGAATCACTTCCTGGCCATAGGTGGCTCGGGCCTCGGCAACCTGACCCGATTCATTAGGAGCAGCGGCGATCAGGGTGACCCGCACCGCTTCGCGCACACCGTGGAACTGGTGGTATCCAGCAATTTTTTTGATCAGGGTGTCGCCATCTTGCTCGAATAGGACAAAGTGGCGCACGTAGTCGAGAAATAGCGCTGGCTGAAAAAAGCCCCGCACGATGGTTTCCAGCTGATACTCCAGCAGGGGTTTATCGTTCTCATCCTTGATAGTGCGCCAGGGCATAAAGCGTTCTTCGCTGGCGGTGAGTGAGCCCACACGGGCGTTGAGGCCATCACTGATAATCAGGGCTTCGTTATAGATGCAGAGATCGCTGATTTCATCTTTGTAGGTTTGCAACTGGCCGTAGGCTTGCCAGATGTCGGCGGTTTCGTCAGCTGGATTCTTAAGTTCGAGGACAGCCAGGGGTAACCCGTTGATAAAGACGACGATGTCCGGGCGGCGGGCCTGCTTCGTGCCAGTGACTGTGAACTGGTTGACGACTAAAAAGTCATTATTGCCGGGGTTTTGAAAGTCGATCAGCTGGGCGTGGTCGGCGTCTTTGTCACCATCAGCGTTGGTGAACTGGACGGGGATTCCCTGGAGCAATAGCTGGTGAAAGGCTCGATTGTTTTGCCCTAGGCTGAGGCGGTCCGGTTTGGTGACGGTTTGGACCGCTGCCTCAATGGCATCGGAGGGTAGCTGGGGATTGAGCCGGGTTAGGGCATGGGTGAGCCGCTGATTGAGGGTGACATCGCGATAGTCGGCCCGATCAGGTGTGGCACCGTCGGGGGCCAGGGCTGGACCATGGACATATTGCCAGCCGGTTTCCTGGAACCACTGGATGCAGAGGTCTTCAAGCTGGGCTTCGGTAATCATGGTGGGGCCGACCGTAGAGCGAATCTATCAAGGTTCATTCATTTATACGGTTCCCAAGTCCGGACTGGCAAAGTGCAGATCAGCGTTTTGAGATGTTTTCTAAGCAATGTGGAGTAGTTGACGTGCGATCGCTCCCTGCGAAGCAGTATCTCGACTAAATACATACCTTCTACATAATCGCGCATCCCGTTTCTGGGTCGATACGGAGTTTCTGACAGTCTCGATCAGGGTTTACGTTAATGTGCTTTGGAAGAATAGTGCGACAAAGATTGGCTTCCCTTAGATCTACTTCACTCAGCTCTGTCTCGGTGAGTTTGACCTCAGTGAAATCCGTTTCGTGGAGTTGGGTTCCGGTAAGTTTGACCCCGGTGAAGTCAGCTTCACGAAGTTTGGCGTTACTGAGGTCAGCTTTACGCAAATCAGCTCCGGTGAGTTTGGCCAAGATAAAGTCAGCTCCGCATAGTTTGGCTTCGGAGAGGTTTGCGTTGCTAAGATTTGCCCTACTGAAATCGGCTTGGCGGAGGTCTCCTGAGATCTTAGCCCCGCTCAGGTTAGAGCTGGCAAACCGGATAGTGACTTTATAGTTTTCATTGAAGTTGACATATTCCTTAGGAATGGGAAAGTTCATCCCGCTAAGAGTAGCCATTCTAAGATCTGCATCTGCAAAGGTCGTCCGAACGATTGCAGCGCCACTGAGGTCTGCCTGTTTGAGATTGGCTTTAGTTAACTGAGCTTTGCTGAGATTGGCATGACTTAAATTGGCATGACTGAGGTTCGCTGCACACAGATTGGCTTCGCTGAAATTGGAGCGACTTAGGTTTGCCCCCTTAAAATCGGCATTGTTGAGGTCAACTCCACTAAGACTAATTTCACTAAGATCTGCCCCACTTAGATTAACCCCGCTGAGGTTGATTTTTACTTTGCTTATCACCTCAGACTCTATTAGGAAGCGGATAACGCTAGTTTTCCTCAGAGGATCATCTTGAAACCTTCGCAGAATGGAAAGGGTTCTAGCGCGGATAACATCACGGGCTGCATCTAGCAGCTCATATTCCTCCCTGAAAAGCTCTTCATTCTTAAATGCGATCGCTAAGATATTTTTGTCGATTAGCAATACTGAGATACGGTCAAAATACGCCTGAAGGATTTCCTCCTTTTCTTCTTCAGCTGCCTGTGCTCTCTGTTCCTTGGCTAATGCTGCTGCTTGTTTTTGCTGCTGTTGCTGTAGAACATATCCCAGTATGGCCAGAGATAGAGGAACTCCCAAGAGCTGTAGCCAGTCCCAGAGTGTTTTCTTTGAGAAGCCAACCCAAGGGAGCCAATTCCCTCTACGAAAGGCTATGACAAGCAAAAGAGTCACAGCAGCCCAGCTCACGAAAGCCACCCACCAGGCATTTTCCTTCCACCATTGCTGGTACTTCTCTGGTACTGACGGGCGTTTCCATGACCAGCGCATAGGGCTCACTGTGGCGACTTCACATTTCTACCGCAGTTGCTCAGACGTAGGCAAGACAGCCGAAGTATTAAGGGGAGTGGTAGTAACGGAGCAGCTTTATACAGACGGTAGACTAGTCGCACTAAATGTAAATTTGTTGCTCATATTTTCGATTTCGTGAGCGACAAATGATTTTGTTGACCATAGATGGGCGACAAATGGATCGGGAATTTGCGTCTAAAGAAGGAACGCTATATTTACCAAGGGTTTTAAGAAAATCAGATTCCTAATAGCCGTTTGAATCTAAACAGGATTTATGATGTTGGACACTATATCTAGCGTTGGCCATGAGCCCACTACTAAATGTGGATTTGTCGCTCACCCATGAGCGACAAAATGATTTGTCACTCATATTTTGGGTTTTATAAGCCTCAATCCGAGACGAATTTGTCTGTTTTTGCGACAGATTTTTACAGAATGATTGCGCCTTCTGCAATATTCAGTAAATCGCGGAAGCCAAAAATCGCTGGTTGGCTTCCCTTCGCAGGTCTGATCTGGCTGAGTAAATCGGGATGTTCTCTTAACTGGCCGAGGACGCGTCTAGCCGAGGATTCAGGCATGCCAGTCAGTTGTATAAAGTCAGTGGACTTAAAAACCGGCATCCGAAACATGAAGTCTAGAGCCTGGATGGCATATTGAGAATGAGTTTGGTCGGCAACGATCTGTTTGGTCTTTTCGTACAGGGCTAATATTGTGCGGGCTTTTTGACCGTTTTCCTCTGCCTGGATTTTCAGGGCTTGTAGGAAAAAGCGGCACCAATCGGTCCAATCACCTGTGGCCGAAATATTGAGCAACTGGTCGTAATAGGCATCACGGTTAGTTTCTAGATAGGCGCTCATGTAAAATGATGGGGACGATAGCAAGCCTTTGCTAAATAGAAATAGTGGGATAAGCAGTCGGCCCAGGCGACCGTTGCCATCCTGGAATGGATGCAGAGCTTCAAACTCGGCATGGACGATGGCCAGCTGCACCAGTGCATCGGAAAAGTCTGTGTGGATAAACTTTTCCCAGTTGCTCATGCCTTCGTTGAGCAGGTTGGGGGCAATGGGGACAAAGCGGGCAGTTTCGAGGGTGCAACCGGCCATGCCGATATAGTTTTGGATGCTGCGATATTGGCCAGGGTCTTTGTTGCGACCCCGGACGCCCTGTAGCAGGGTTGCATGGGCTTCTTTTAGCAATCGCTGGGACAGGGGCAGTCGCTCCAGGCCATTAACGGCATTCCATAGGGCTTTGCGATAGTTGAGAATCTCTTCGGCATCGTTGCGTTTTTCGGGGGTGATGGTAATGTCTTCATCGCCCGCTTCCACTCGCAGGACTTCGCCCAGGGTGGCTTGGGTGCCTTCGATGCGGGAGGAAAGAACGGCTTCTTGGGCAGTGAGAGGGGAGAGGAGAACTTGAGGATTAGGGATGGCTTGGAGGATGCCATCGTAGCGGGCCAGGGCTGCTTGGGCTGGGCCAATGAGGGGAATGAGCTGAACCAGATTAAGGGTTTTGGGTGGGAACTGGTTGAGGTGATAGGTAACCGCCATTAGATTGAAACTTCCTCAAGTTGGGCAAAGGATCTGACGCTAAATGGGTCAAGGAAAAGCTGATGTTTCTAGACTCATAGCTTCATCCTTGGCTTCATCCTCCTGCCATGATAGAAACTCTAAAAATGCTTCACGATAAGCAACTCTGTCAGTATTAAATAGGACCTCACTTGCCAGAAATAGAAGTTGGTTGCCATCAGTAATTTTTATTGCAACTGCCTCACGCTCTTCATCAAACCAATCATTAAAATCAGCACATTCGTCGTAGGAGACTCTAGTAGCTAATTTTCTATCTTTAGACTCTTTGTGCCTTCGATACAGAAAAGCGACTACACCATCGACAATTCTGGCTACCATTTCTGCTTCTGGCATTTGAATAGGATTCTCAAATTGCCCATCTTTGCCATGAGATGCAGAGCCAAAATCATTACGCAGTTTCGCAACCTGTTTTACGATTCCATCAATAAGCTTTTTCAGTGCCTTATGAGTATCTGAATTATGATTCAAAGTTATTTGGGCGATGGCCGCTGAACATAAATCCGTAATGCTTGGATTCTGCTTTTGATGTACCTGATCTTGCCGATCAAGCAATATTGTTTTGAACAGAGTTTCTAATAGAGATTTAGAGGTATCTAAGACGTGTGCAGGGTCCTTTCTAGTCAATGCTTGCTCAACATTTTCTTTTTGTTCAAGCAGGTATACATCTTCAGTAGAATCAGATATTGCGTATGTACTAGCAATTAATGAATTCAATTCATCAGACATAGTTACACTGCCTCCACACTCAATTCTCCCGAGAGCAGCTTTGGCAATAAAGCGTCTCGAATTTCTGCTAAAGACTGTGCTTGCTGTTCATTCTGTTTAATTAAAAGAAATAGCTTTTCTGCTTGATTTTCAAATACTGTTTTCAGGACATTTGGAGGAATGGATGCTGGTTGAGAATGAACAAAGTTTCGATTAAGACTAGGCACCGCCGACCCTGAATTCAACGTTGGCAAATCTAATGTTTGCAAAAAGTGAAATGCATAATAAGGGCCACAAGCTCTAAATTCCCGAACATATAGAGTGGTATTCAGTGGCCAAAAATCCTTCAAACTGATGAAGACATTGCCGATTACACCACTGCGTCCGGTCACTACGCCTGGAGCACTAACTTTACTTTCGTTGTGATTACTATGAATGCCCCCTGCAGAGTAAACAGGAACATCGCCTGTTTCCACTCTTTTAGCTTTTGGCAGATCAAAGCCACGATGTAATTCAAAAAGATCAGAGATGGTGCCAATTTCCCATCCTTCAGGGATAAGCCTCAACTCAGACGCAACCAACCGCTCAGGAAACAGGGCCGCAGTCTCCGCCAATGAAGTCTGCTGCGCTGCCGGGAGCTGCTCAATCTCCGCTGCTGACTTGCCACTGAGGGCCATCATCGCCGCCATCTGCACTGACTCCCCCGCTGCTCTGGCCTGCTGCTTGGCCTTTACCGGCTCAAAGTCCACAAACCAGCACTTGAAAATCGCCTGGGCCATCGCCTCCAGCGTCCGATTCATCCGGCGATTAACAAGCAACTTATCTGTTAAGGAATCCAAAAAACTAACAATCCTGTCTTGATAGACTCTTTCAGGAATTAGTAACGGTTCTGAATCAGCAAATTGGGTGAATTGGAAACGAGCCACACCGGTATGTTGAAGCTGATGCTTCCACATTTCCCCACGTTTGTGCATCAAACGTAAGAGCCAAAAAATATATTTTGGATTTACCTTATCGGAGTCTAGGCGGAGAAAACGAGCAAAACTTGCACAAGTGGTTGGTAAGTCAAATTTGTTAAGAACTTCTTCTGAGATATAAATCACACGACCTGT
Organism: Cyanobacteria bacterium P01_A01_bin.15; assembly: GCA_039814735.1. Classification (GTDB taxonomy): domain Bacteria; phylum Cyanobacteriota; class Cyanobacteriia; order Phormidesmidales; family Phormidesmidaceae; genus Leptothoe. The sequence continues at coordinate 4,465 of JBCCAQ010000103.1, read as the reverse complement.
TGGCCTATCTCTAGTTCCACCAGCAGTTTCGATTATTAAATCATCTGGCTGTAGTGTTCTACGAGAAACTGTTGACTCCTTCAAATAGCATCTTGGAACCTTAGAAATAAATCCATTTTCAACATCAGGAAAATCACCTCCACGAATAACGCGATAAGGAGTATGTCCTTCCTTAGGTTGGTTCTTGCCCCAGTCTCCATCTCGGCTTTCGAGCAAAAGCTCACGGAGAGTAAAGGATTTAAATTTCATATCCTATCCCTCCCAAATTCCGCTTAATTGCCTCCTCTAACCGCGCACTTTCCGCAAACTGCCCCTGCAACTCCGCCGTCAACCGCGCCATCTTCTCCGCAAACGGCTCCCCATCATCCTCTTCCGGTGGAGCCCCCACATAGCGCCCCGGCGTTAGCACATAGTCATTCTTCGCAATCTCATCCAGCGTTGCCGACTTGCAATAGCCCGCCTCATCTTCATACCCTTCGCCTCGTTTCCACTGGTGAAACGTCCCGGAAATCCGGTCAATATCCTCCGGCGCAAAGTCCCGCAACACCCGGTCCTTCATATACCCCAGGTTCCGCGCATCAATAAATAAAGTCTCCCCTACCCGGTCCCGAAACCGACTCTCCCCTTGAGTTCTCGCCTTCTTGTTCTTTGTCAAAAACCAAATACAGGCCGGAATCTGCGTATTCGTAAACAACTGCCCCGGCAGCGCCACCATACACTCCACCCGATCCGCCTTTAACAACGCCTTGCGGATATCCCCCTCCCCCCGCGTATTCGAACTCATCGACCCATTCGCCAGCAGCAATGCCAGTGACCCATTGGGGGATAGGTGATACAGCATATGCTGCAACCAACCAAAGTTGGCATTCCCCTTAGGTGGCGTCCCATGCTCCCAGCGTGGGTCATTATCTAACTTGCCATCCCACCACTCTTTCATATTGAACGGCGGATTCGCCATCACAAAATCCGCCCGCAGGTCCGGGTGCTGGTCATTGGTAAAACTATTGGCCGGTTCCTTGCCAAAATTAAAATCAATGCCGCGAATGGCCATATTCATCGCCGCCAGTCGCCAGGTGGTCGGGTTTGACTCCTGCCCATATACCGACAGATTACCAATGCGGCCCCCACGCTCCGTGATGAATTTCTCACTCTGCACAAAGAAGCCCCCGGAACCCATAGCCGGGTCATACACCCGCCCCTGGTAAGGCTCAATCATCTCTACAATCAGCGACACAATCGACTTAGGCGTAAAGTACTGGCCCCCTTTCTTACCCTCCGCCAGGGCAAACTGGCCCAGAAAATACTCATACACATGGCCCAAAATATCCTTGGCATTCAGACTCTCATGCTCAAACGGAATCGTCGCCACCAGGTCAATCAGCCCACCCAGGCTGGCTGCCGGTAGCTGCAGCTGGGTGTAGGTCTTATTCAAAACCCCCTTCAGCTTGGGGTTATCCTTCTCTACCGCATCCAGAGCATCATCTATCAGCTTGCCAATGGAGGTGATTTTGTAGGTGTGGGTCTTACCATTCTTAACCTCAATCTCAGTCCCCGATGGCAGCTTGGCGCTGTCCTGAATCCGCTTCCACCGGGCCAGGGCTGGCACCCAAAACACATTGCGCTCGGTGTAGTAGTCCCGCACCTCTAGCTCATCTTCAATTTCCGTCTGGTGCTCTTCAGGCGACTCAAAATCCTCGGGGTCTAAAAAATACTCATGCTCCGGGTCCGCAAACTGAGCAATCAGCTCCTGCCGCCGCTGGTCAAACGCATCGGACACATATTTCAGAAAGATCAGCCCCAGCACGGCATGTTTATACTGAGCCGCATCCAGATTAGAGCGCAGCTTATCTGCAGCTACCCATAGCTTTCTGTCCAGTTGCGATAGAAACCTTTGCTCAGCATCGGCCATAGTTGAGCCCTACTCCTCCAATGGGTCATTACTGCTGCCATCAGTTGCCTACAGCAGCATTCCTTTATACCTCACACCCAAAACCCATTCCCAAATTTATAGGTTGCTCTAATAGGTGTGTGCGATCGCAAACTTCAGTATCTGTAGCAAGCACCTAACCGTGGCTTCTGGAGCGGATAACAATGGCCACCATTGGACAGTTTGCTTCTGTCCAATGGTTACGAGACGTATTGAATAGAAACGGACCCTACTGGATTCGAACCAGTGACCGACCGCTTAGAAGGCGGTTGCTCTATCCACTGAGCTAAGGGTCCCCAATCGAGAACTATCAGGTTTGCCAGCTTTTGTAAGGCGACTGACGCACCGTGCCAGCTTAGATTCCAGTCTATAAGTTTAGGCGACATTGGCCCCAATCTACCACGGTCGAAAAGCAGCCGGGAGGCTAACGCTGTCATGGCAGAAAAGGGAACTGGGTAAGCTGGGGTCACAAAATGGTTTTAGTCAACGGTTTTCTACTATCGTAATAATTTAGGCTGAACTCGTTTGTAGGGGTAAAGGAGCAGGTTGACAGACTGATTGGTTTGAGCGCTCAACAGCGTTGGGCCATGTCCTAGGGTTAGCATTTATCAGCGACGCTATGTTCATCTTAAAGCGCCAGGATGTGGAAATTGGCAGTTTTCAACATCCCTCTAAAGAACAAAAGATTCCCATTCTGCTTTATCAAGGGCAAACGTTTCGCCTGCTGAGTGTGTTTAATGCGGCTCAAGAAGAAGAGGCACGCATCTTTTGGCGTGATTTGACAGACAATCGAGGCAAAGCGTGTGTCCTGCTTGAAGAGCCAGAGCGCTTTAGCGTATGGGGAAAGATTCAGTTAGAGCAGTCATCAGGGGAGGCAGCGCCTAAGGCCTCAACCAATGGAAGCGATAGCGTTTTTATTAAGTCAGGATTGCTGATTATTCAGACAATGTACGCGGACATTGCGGATTTGATGGGAGATAAGCAGGCTAAACGCTTTGAGGAAGACTTGGCCGTCGTTGGGAAGAAAATGGGTCTACCCCAGATGACCTCTACAGAAGTTGTAAATACCCTATTGAGGCTGGATCCATTTTCAGGGGTGCTACCGCCGTGGCAGACGAGTCATCTCAACATAATTTTTAAGGAATTGCATCGTATCGGCAGAACCTATTTTGGCCGTTCCAACTTTACGGAGCGTACCCTAGAAGCCTTAGATGAGCTATCTGCAACGGAGCGTGATACTTTTCTAACCTGGTTAAAACAGCTATCGAGTGGCGAGCTCTGGCTATAGTGCGCTGCGCTTACTCCGACGGCATTGCTTTTTCTTGCAAACCGCCATCTCTACCCTGCATTGTGGGTATGCTGCGGATGCAGAAAGTTTATCCCTAGTCCCAGGTGGATGATTCTAGTTATCCCCAGGTACTATCTTTGGTGTCATCTCATTAAGGAGTAGAGCATTGACTCAGTCCTCCAGTGCTTCTAAAGCCAGCTCAAGCCAGTCCACTTTGATTCTTTGCATTGGCTGGGGCGTGTTATCTGTCCTTTTCTTTTTACTGTTTGGAGCGCTCGCACCCGGAGAAGAATCGCGCCCGGACTGGTTTTTGATATCGATTACTTTTTTGGAGATTTTTGCTTTTCTCCTGGCAGCTTTTCTATGTTTTCGAAATTCCGGGAGTTCACAGATTATTAGTGGAGGAACCGTCTGGCTAGCGTTGGGAATTGGGATGGTGGCTTTTGCTGCCGGTAATGTTTTCTTTTTTTTGTGGGGCACCGTTTGGGGATTAGACCCATCTGTGTCAATGGGGGATGGGTTTTATTTTATTAGCTACATCGCTATGATCGTGGGCATGCTGCTAGCGGCCCTGCCGCGACGCATTGATTTGAGCATGCCCCAGTGGATCATGATCTTTGCGATTGGCATAGCGGGCGTTGTGATCGCCTGCGTTCTTAACTATGGCTGGCCGTCAGTAGCGACCCAGCTATCGCCAAGACCGGCCATGGCGGCTGCATCGCAGATGGCCCAAGCCCCCCCGGAAGCTGCACCGCCGGTGGCCCCGGTAGAAGTCCCGGTTGAGACTGAAGAGACCGCTGAACCTGAGGAAGAAATCGTGGCAGGGCTACTACCGGCCCCCAGATGGGCCCTGACGCTCGATAGTCAGCTTGAGCGGTTTGCTGATCCGGTGACGCTGATGTACGTTATCGCGGATTGTTTTTTGGTGGTTATTGCCGCTGCGCTGCTAGTCGCATTTTGGGGCGGACGGTTTTCTCAGTCGTGGAAGCTGATTGCGATCGCAACCTTTTGCCTATACATTGCCGACATGGCCTTTGCTGCGGTTGGCGATAGCTATACTGAGGGGGCTTTGTGGGAAGTTTTTTGGACCCTATCAGCGCTTTTCTTTGGCATGGGTGCCGCCATTGAATATGACGTTTCTAAACGCTCACGCCGAGGATCGCGTCGTCGAGCATGAGAGCATGCCTAAACCTGGCATACTATAGAAACATTTTTACCAGACCCTAGGGTTTGTTGTTGATATGGCACCG
>JBCCAQ010000152.1:0-13232 GCA_039814735.1 Cyanobacteria bacterium P01_A01_bin.15 | reverse complement strand
GCCAGGCATCACGTGCGGCCAAGCTCACTAGCTCGAGCAAGACGAGCTGGCCATTGAATGCGCACGGGGCCCAAGGGGGGCTACGATCCGGTGCCACCCATACCCATGGTGGGTGAAACCGATCTCAGCGCTCTAGTTTTATCGAAAAAGTCGTCCGCTACAGCCATGGACGCCAAATACAATGATGACTAGGCCTGACTCAGCAGCCGGAGCTGGATGGATGGATGAAACGAGTAAAGCTTAGTGAACTAGGGGACCAGGGTGTTTCCCACAATGCCGCCATTCGCAAAAAGGTCATGGTGCAACCGGGGGAAATCCCCCATCTGACCAACTTTTCCCAAGCGACGTTTGCCCCTGGACAGGTGGCGGTGGCCCATGCCCACTCGGACATGCATGAGGTTTTTTTCGTGTCAGCGGGTACGGGCACCATGGTTGTTAACGGTCAGGACCAGCCCCTCTCTCCAGGGGTGTGCATCTGGGTGGAACCCGGTGATGTGCATGAGGTGACTAATACGGGCGCACATCCCCTGGTGTTGACCTACTTTGGAGTGGTGTAGATGTCCTTTGATGTGCCGCTGCCGCCCTTAGAAAACCCCATCTACTTGAACCATCGTCGCTGGATGCTGCGGGCTTTGGAACTGGCTGAGGAGGCTGGAGAGGCTGGGGAGGTGCCGGTGGGTGCGGTCATCGTTGGCCCAGACGATGAGGTCATTGCTGAAGCGGCTAACTGTCGAGAACGGGATCACGATCCCACCGCCCATGCCGAAATTTTGGCATTACGTCTGGCTGGGCGGCATCTGCAGAACTGGCATTTGAATGACTGTCGTCTCTATGTCACTTTAGAACCCTGCCCCATGTGTGCGGGGGCGATTGTCAACGCGCGGCTGGGTTTACTAGTGTATGGCGCGGACGATTTGAAGACGGGGGCGGTGCGGTCTGTGCTAAATGTGCCAGATGGACCAGCGTCTAATCATCGGTTGTCTGTACAGGGGGGAATTCTCGCATCTTCCTGCCAGCAGCAGTTACAGAACTGGTTTCGTCAGAGACGGCGGTGAAACTGTCCTGTACCGTGCCATAACAAATCTGAAAGAAGGTTTATGGTATGTATACAAATACCTGTCCCAGTATCGTTGAGCACACGGTTGGCGAAATCTGGATTTGTGTTGGGTGTGTTCTTTATTTTCCTGAGCGTTGCTAATGGCTTTTAGTCCACAATTTTTGTTCCATAGCCAGTCAACATCAGACGTGATGCACGGGTCTTGTCACTCTAAGCTGTCTCCCTGGTTTGCTCCGCTTGCTTACAAAATTGGGGAAGGTGTCCTGCTGCCAAACTTTTTTAGATCAATCCGCATCACCGGTGAGGAAAATATTCCGGCAAACGGACCTGTTGTCTTTGCCCCCACCCATCGCTCTCGGTGGGATGGGCTGGTGGTGGGCTTAGTCGGTCATCGAACGACCCGTCGCTATCTACGGTTTATGGTTACGGCGGATGAATGTATCGGTTTACAGGGCTGGGCGGTTAGACGGCTGGGGGGATTCCCCGTCGATGTGAGAAGACCTGCGATCGCAACCCTACGCCACGGTGTGCAGCTACTTCAAAATCGGCAAACCCTGGTAATCTTCCCGGAGGGAGATATTTTTCGTGAAAAGTCTGTTCAGTGTCTTAAGCCCGGTCTGGCTAGATTAGCGCTGCAGGCGGAGCAGTCCACTCCGAATCTGGGTGTGAGGATAGTGCCGATTTATCTTGACTATGACAGTCCTTACCCTAGCTTGGGTAGCAGTGTCGAGGTGCGCATTGGTCAGCCCCTGGCGGTCACTACCTATCTGGCATCCGGCTCGGCCAAACAGCAGGCGACGCTGCTGACGGCAGACTTGAAACGGTCCCTAGAAGCGTTAGCTAATCTCAAACAACCCCTTGAACTTGTTGCGTAGCTCGGTGCGATTGGCGTTAAGAACCGTTCTTGATTAGCGTACTTTTCAGACCGTAACGATCGGGTTCCCCTGCTTGAAAAAACTTGCTATATTGCACCGTAAGTAAATGTGCGTACTTCATAAGTGAGTATGTGTGTTGCTTGGCTATTGATAAATTTCTATAGGTGAGCATATGGTGTCAGGCAGTTTTTGTAGGCTAGGTACCTTGGTGGGGGTTGCGATCGCACCCATCGACATCCCCTCTTGATGAAACAGCCGGACCGCTTCTAGATAAGCCTGGGCTTTGAGGGGACTGCACTTTTGTAGGCTGGTAATCCGCTGCTGCAGGGCCTGGTGAATGGCCTGCTGCAGACAAGATGCTAAACCCCTCTGATACTGCTGATAAAAAGCCTGCTGGTCGTCATCAGCATCGCTAACCCTTGTACTCTCCGTACTGACATAGCGTTCAACAGAAAAATTATCCAACTCATCCAAGAAAACAACATTACCCAAGGTTTGGATATGGCCGCTACGTCGATAGATGCGATAGTGTCGCAGCTTGGTAGCCATATCTTCTAATCGAGCCAATACCTGTTCCGGTGGCTGATGGGTCCCCATTGCTTGCAGCTGTTTGTGGGAGAGAAACCAGTCAAACTAGTTGCACAAAAGTGCAATCACATGGGGCCGGTTCCATGGGGGTTGGGGGCTATCTCTCCTAAAACATTTGCGACATTGACCGACAACAAATTACGGGCAGTGACGTTTTTGGCAGGTCAAATTTGCATCTGGCGGCTTGGGAGCGCTGATGTCATGGTTTTCCCATATGGCGGGTGGATGCTGCCCCAGCCTGCGCTTGAGGTCTATCGGTGGAGACAGTTAATAGGCGTTACTAAACTGTGCGTTAAAGCCGCCAGGGGACAGGGTCTGTGGCGATAGCGGGTGGGCTAGAAGCGGTCTATGGCCGGTCGTCTTCGCTACATAGGGCACTGCCTGGTTGTAATTTTCCTGTTACAAAGTAGCTATATTCAGCCATTTCTATTAAGGCTATCTGGGGAATTTATCAGGTTTATCTCAGTTTATCCAGATAAAGTCAGTCAAGCCCTAGCGCTGTCATCCGTCGCTCGTTATTACTAATGAAATTTGATCCAGGCTGTATTCAGTTTCGCCTTACCGCTGGCATGGTGCTGGCCTCTATCCTTGGTTTTGGTGGCATGACCGCCTGGAGCAATTTTAGAATGCAGCAAATTTTGATTCAGGGTCATAAGGAAAATGCCCTCGAAATTGCCGAGCGGTTTGGTCAGGATGTGGCTTGGATGGATGAAACCATGCCGTCTAAAGAGGCGCTGCAAAAGGTTATTAACTATCGCTCTACGGCTGATACGGCCATCTGGATTCGTTCGCCGGAGGGGAAGCTCATTGCCCAGTCTGAAACCCTGGAAATGGGATCCTGGCAAAAAGATGGCTTTGCTGACGAACTCATTCAGCTACCCACCGAAACTCAGCTGACCAGCATTCGGCTAAATGATCGCCAGCTGATCGCTTGCATTGCTCCTCTAGAGGTGAATGGGACTGTTCTAGGGGTTTTATTTGTCCTGGATGACATCACCCAAAACCAGCGTAGTTTTGCCACCGTCAATCGCGACTTGACTATCGCTAGCATCATTGTCGTTTGTCTGTCTGCCATTGTTATTGCCATCTATGTGCGTCAGTCCATCAAGCCCATTTGTAAGATGAACGAGCTGGCTGCCAAGGTGTCTTCCGATAACCTGGCCCATACAAATTTGGAGTTAGATCGAGCCCCGACCGAAGTCAGGGATTTGGCCCAGGCGTTTAATATGATGCTTGGTCGTCTATCGTCGGCTTGGGACCAGCAGCGTCGCTTTGTAAGCGATGTGTCCCACGAGCTGCGCACTCCCCTGACGCTGGTCCACGGCTATTTGCAAAGTACTCTGCGCCGTGGCAACACTCTGAGCGAACCCCAGCGAGAAGGGTTAGAAATCGCGGCGGCTGAGGCGGATCGCACGATTCGAATGCTGCAGGATCTGCTGGATTTGGCTCGTGCCGATGGGGGACACATTCGGTTTAATGTTGAACGGCTCTCCCTTAAGGACTTTGTTTTGGATACCCTCGATATGTGTCGCTACTCCAGCGAACGGGTACAGGTTGATGTTCAAGCGCCCGGTATTGATGCCCGCGCCGACCGCAACCGGCTCAAACAAGTCTTGATAAATTTAGTTGATAATGCAATTAAATATTCCGATGACAGTACGGTTGTGACCGTACGGTTACGTCAGGAGGGCGAATGGGCCATTATGCAGATTTGCGATCGCGGTCGCGGTATTCCCATGGCAGACCTGACTCAAATCTTTGAGCCGTTTTACCGAGTAGACGAAGATCGTTCACGCATGACCGGCGGAACTGGTTTGGGATTATCCATTGTCAAAACCCTAGTAGAGGGTATGCGAGGCAAAATAAAGGTACAGTCCAAGCCAGGTGACGGTAGTATATTCACCGTTAGTCTGCCTTCGTAGCCAGGTTATTGTCGGAGTCGAGCATAATGACAGATGTCTCAGCCAAAATTTTAGTCATTGAAGACGAGCCCCAACTTGCCAAGTTTGTGCAAATGGAGCTTTCCTATGAGGGCTATGACGTTGCGGTTGCCAACGATGGGCTTTCTGGGCTGATGGCCGCGCGTGACCATCAGCCAGACCTGATTTTGCTCGACTGGATGATGCCCGGTCTGGCTGGTGTAGAGGTCTGCCGTCGTCTGCGCAGTACCGGTGCCCAGATGCCGATTATCTTTCTCACCGCCAAAGACGATGTAGCTGACCGCGTGGCTGGCCTAGATGCTGGGGCCGACGACTACGTCGTCAAACCCTTTAGCATCGAAGAGCTGCTGGCCCGCGTGCGTGCCCATCTGCGTCGCAACGATCCCCAAGAAGCAGAGGCCCTGCAGTTTGAGACCCTCACCCTCAACCGTAAAACCCGTGAAGTCTTTCGTGGCGATCGCGGCATCGAGCTAACAGCCAAAGAGTTTGACCTCCTAGACTACCTGATCTCCCATCCTCGGCAGGTGCTCACCCGCGATCAGATTCTAGAAAAAGTTTGGGGCTACGACTTTATGGGCGACTCCAACATTATCGAGGTCTATATCCGCTATCTGCGGCTCAAGCTAGAAGCCGAAGACGAAAAGCGTTTGATCCAGACCGTACGCGGCGTGGGCTATGTACTGAGGGAGTAGCCTTGAACCCCACCACCATCGAACTAGACCTGATTCGAATCGCCTGGGCCTTGGGTCTAGCCGCCTTCGCCATTGGCCTATCCCTATGGCAGCAGCTTGGCTTGGCCGGTACCCTGGCCATCGCCACCCTACGAACGGTGGTCCAGCTATTTGCAGTGGGCATCTTTCTTTCTATCGTCTTTACCCTACGCAATCCTGGCCTCATTCTTTTGGTGCTGCTAGTCATGATCACTGTTGCGGCCCTCACCGCCCGCAATCGGATTGCTACAGATATTCCCCATTTGGTGTTTTGGCTGTGGGGTGCGATCCTCACCAGTACGGCCCTCACCATTACCTACACCATGACAGTCGTGGTACGGCCTGAGCTGTGGTACGAACCCCGCTATCTGATTCCCCTTACCGGTATGGTCCTAGGCAATGCGCTCACCACCGCCTCCTTAACCGGTGAACGCCTGGTAAACGCCCTACGCAACTATCGCACTGACATTGAAACGCACCTGAGCTTAGGGGCTACCCCCAGCCAGGCTATTGCAGCCTACCGCCGAGACGCTATCAAAGCGGGGCTAATCCCCACCGTCAACTCCATGATGGTTGTTGGACTAGTCACCCTACCCGGCATGATCACTGGCCAAATCCTAGGTGGGGCCGATCCCCTCAACGCTGCCCTTTACCAAATGCTAATCATGTTTATGTTGGTGTTTGCCACCCTAACAACAGCAATTTTAGTCACCTATGCCATCAAACAACAGTTTTTTAATCAGGCGATGCAGCTGGTCGATCCAAAGAAACGACGGTAGCAAAACTTGCAAGAATGGGGGATAGGCATAAGAAAAGACCAGTCTTGATTGGGGTAAGGGAAAAAGGGGAAGGGTTTGGATGGTACTTTTCATTTCGTAGTAGTATTCTGTGACTTTCCAGTATGAGGATTATGAGGTGGCATTTCCGTCCTGCCTAGGGGAATCTCCGTTTGCGATTTGGGATAGTTTATATGCTTTTGGAAAGGGAACTTGGGAGGACACCAAGCAACACTTTTACCTCTTGTTCAACCTCCTTAAAGATTCTGGCAGATAGCCTTTAATATTCGGGGGCTGGCACAAGGCATCCCCCCTACAGAATTATCTGTTAAATCTCAACAAATATTCCTTTATCCAAATCACCAACGCTCACATTCTTCACCTCTGCCAAGATCTCATCGCCTGTAGCAATACTTGCTCCACTACTACTCTGACCCAAAGACAGATCCTCAAAACTCAACCCATCAGCTAAGCCAATCAAGTCCGCACCAACCTCAAAATCCATAATCACATCCATCCCCTCCCCAGCTGCCAAGATAAAGATATCGGCACCGCTACCACCTGAGAAATTATCTCCTGTGAGCATGTCATTACCCAGTCCGCCGCGCAGCAGATCATCACCATCGTCACCCCAGAGGGCGTCATCCCCCGCACCACCAAAAAGAATATCATCACCCCCCTTTCCTCCAATGTGATCGTTGCCAGCATCGCCCAAAATAACGTCATTGCCCCCGACGGCACCGCCGGAGTCGCGCTGGTTAAGATCGCCTCGGAGGATATCATCACCAGCGCTACCAATAATCTGATCGTTACCCAGACCACCGGCTACTATTGTCGTCCCTAAGCTGGCCTCCAGAGTATCGTCGTCGGCAGTACCAACTATCGGACCAAAACTCTTAGGCGTATCAACTAAAAGATCGGGACTATCATCAGAGTTAGGGGTATCCAACTCCGCTTGAGGCAGGTCTTCTAATAGTGGGACTGGCGGCGGCTCAGGTTGAGCGTTATTGGGGGCTACGTTCTCCAGGCTAATGGGTTTGTCAGGCTCTACTTGAGGCAGTTCTTCTAGAAATAAGACCGGCTGCTCAGGTTGAGCCTCATCAAGGATTGTGTTCTCTGGGCTAGGCTTCTCCTGAGGCGATGCTGGTGTGAGCTCGACAGGCTGAGGAGACCCTGGGACTGGAGTTGATTCTGGCTGGGGTGGCTCTGGTTCTAGGTTTTCAAGGGCTGGTGTGGGCTCGATAAGTTCGAGCGGCTCTGGCTCTACAAGGGCCGCAACCTCGCTTGGAATAGAGTCTGGCTCAGCAATGGGCGGACTGGCGGGTTCCTGCATAGGGGGCTGTGGCTCAGGGTTTGGTGTGGAGATAGCCGCTGGTGCCGCAGGTGTAGGATCGGGTGTTGTTGGAGCGATTTCTGCTGGAGCGGGTGCAGGCGGAGCTTCAGGTGCTGGGACGCCCAATACGATGGTCCAATAGTCAAAAAAGTTGTTGCTGCCAGTGTCGTTTTCTAAAAGAATATGGCCAACGCCAAGGTGGGTGACGCTGGGGTTGAGAATGTTGTTTAGGTGTTCTGGACTGTTTTTCCAGGCTTGGAATACTTCATCTGGCGTATAGTGTCCGACACCAACGTTTTCAAAAGCTGTCTGATATTGATAGCCAGAGGCTTGCACTCGGCTGGCTAGGGTAGACCCATCGGACCCGAGGTGAGGATCTGCATAGTTGTACCAATCGTTAAGCGCCATGTCGTTGCTGTGGCGCTGAGCGGCGCTGTCTAGCTGTGTATCGAGGCTTAGGGGAGCTAAGCCATAGAGTGCGCGCTCGCCGTTGACAAGTGCGAGAAACGTTTGGTCGAACAGTGTATCCATTTTTATACGTATTTCGGATCGGTATGTGTCGTACTGTTCTTTTTTATCCGCTGACCCATAGTTGAACCCATGGTGCTAACACCCAACTTACAAGGGATTTACTAAAGAAAATGTGAGTTGTGCGTGGGTGTACTGAGTGTGTTTTGGTGATTGGGGTGATGTGGTTTGAGTGATGGATGATACTTTGGGTGGTTGGAGAGGTGCGTGTATTTACTGAGTTTGGGAAAGGGGGAAGGGGGAAGGGGGAAAGGCAAGGTTATCCCCTCTAACAGGGAAAATCCGATTTCTGATAGCTAAAGAAATTGTCGGGTAAGGGGGTAAGGCAAGGTTATCCCCTGTGCTGGGGAGCAAAGTTTTTGTGGGGAGTTTCCCTTTTCCTTTGACCTTTATCCCGATTACTGGCCAAAATTTTGTGCCTGCTGCGGTACTCTATCCCCTTAACCAGTCTTGTATGCCAGACCAAAAGCCCTGTAACTGTGATGCTAGAGATGAATGAATCGGGGCTTTGGAGAAATCCGACGGAGGTGAAACATCTTTGCAAAGAGCTTTTTCCTCTGGTGGAGTGGTGGGGTTGCCCATATAGTCTTTTAACCAGTCGCAGCTCCTAGCAATAAGATTATCAAGATCAAAATTCCAGAGAATAACCGTCCCATCGCCGCTCGCTGTAGCGATGGTCTGCCCATCGTGGGAAAAACTCACGCTCAAGACTGGACCCGAATGGCCTTGTAGGGTTTGGAGTTCTCGTCCGCTGCGGTCCCAGAGCTTCACCGTGCTATCGGAGCTAGCGGTGGCGATGGTCTGCCCATCGGGCGAAAAACTCACGCTATTGATTACACCCGAATGGCCTACTAGGGTTTGGAGTTCTTGTCCTGAGCGGTCCCACAGCTTCACTGTGCTATCGCTACTGGCGGTGGCGATAGTCTGGCCATCGGTAGCGAAACTTACGCTCCTAACCCCTCCAGAATGGCCTACTAGGGTTTGGAGTTCTTGTCCTGAGCGGTCCCACAGCTTCACTGTGCTATCGCTGCTGGCGGTGGCAATGGTCTGCCCATCGGGCGAAAAACTCACACTACTGACCATTCCCGAATGGCCAACTAGAACTTGGGATTCTCGTCCGCTGAGATCCCAAAGCTTTACCGTGTTGTCAAAGTTGGCAGAGGCAGTGGCGATAGTCTGACCATCGGGTGAAAAACTCACGCTATTGATTACACCCGAATGGCCTACTAGGGTTTGGAGTTCTCGTCCTGAGCGGTCCCACAGCTTCACTATATTATGGAAGCTGGCAGTGGCGATAGTCTGACCATCAGGCGAAAAACTCACGCTCACGACCCTAGTCGAGTGGCCATCTAGGGTTTGGAGTTCTCGTCCTGAGCGATCCCAAAGTTTCACCGTGCCATCTTCGCTACCGGTGGCGATGGTCTGACCATCAGGCGAAAAACTCGCGCTATTAATTACACCTGAATGGCCATCTAGGGTTTGGAGTTCTCGTCCTGAATGGTTCCACAGTTTCACGGTGTTATCGTCGCTACCGGTGACAAAGGTTTGGCCATCGGGCGAAAAACTCACGCTATCAAATACACCTGAATGGCCTACTAGGGTTTGGAGTTCTCGTCCTGAGCGGTCCCACAGTTTCACCGTGCCATCTTCGCTGCCGGTAGCGATAGTCTGGCCATCGGTAGCGAAACTTACACTCCTAACCGTTCCCGAATGGCCATCTAGGGTTTGGAGTTCTCGTCCTGAGCGGTCCCACAGTTTCACCGTGCCATCTTCGCTGCCGGTAGCGATAGTCTGGCCATTAGACGAAAAACTCACACTACTGAACGTTCCTGAGTGGCCTACTAGGGTTTGAAGTTCTTGTCCTGAGCGGTCCCACAGTTTCACCGTGCCATCTTCGCTGCCGGTAGCGATAGTCTGGCCATCAGTAGCGAAACTTACGCTCCTAACCGTTCCCGAATGGCCTACTAGGGTTTGGAGTTCTCGTCCACTGAGGTCCCATAGCTTCACCGTGCCATCTTCGCTACCGGTGGCGATAGTCTGGCCATCGGTAGCGAAACTTACGCTCCTAACCGTTCCCGAATGGCCTACTAGGGTTTGGAGTTCTCGTCCACTGAGGTCCCATAGCTTCACCGTATTATTGTCGCCGGTGGCGGCAATAGTCCGTCCATCGGGCGAAAAACTCACACTATAGAAAAAATTCACGCTGCTGTGCGAACCCGAATAGTCTGCTAGGGTCCGGATTTCTCGCCCTGAACGGTCCCACAGTTTCACCGTGCTAATATTACCAGTGGTAGCGATAGTCCGTTCATCAGGCGAAAAACTCACGCTATAGATATAATCCGAATGGCCTGAAAAAGTATTTTTCTCAAGAAGGCTTGGTAGATAATAAATTTCTCTTAAAACAGAAACAGCTTGTAGCGCAATTTCAGGACGAATTGAGTTTGGATAGACGGTAGTGCTGGCGTTAACTTCTTTAGAATTTCCCTTAGCCTGAGCATTTTGAAAGGGCACTCCATCCCTTAATATTTTAATCTGTTTACCAAGAGCAAGTGCTCTTAGCAACGCTTTAAGATTTAGGTCTGAGGCGATCAAGTTCTCTACTGTCAGACTCTCTGCCTGGATCTTCGCATTAAGTGCCCGCACTTCTGCCCGTTGCTTTTCTCTTTCGGCTGCAGCTGTCGCTGCCTCAGCCTGTATAGCATTATCTTCGGCGATTTCAGTCTGTCGGTTGGCAATGGCTGTTTGTTCTCTAGCAATTTCAGTCTGTCGGTTAGCCTCTGCCTCGCCCACTTCTGCTCGCTGTAGGGCAACTTCTGCTAACTGTCGCTGTTCGGCTTCTGCCTGCTGTGCTGTCTCAGCCTGCTGCTTCTGTTCTTCAGCTTCTTCTTGTGCTGTTTCTGCTCGCTGTTTCTCATATAGGGTAACTTCTGCTTGCTGCCTATCTTTTATACTCAGCTGCTCAGCAATCTCTCTTTGTTCATTTGCTACTTCTCCTTGTCTGATAGCTTTCTGTTGCTGGCTAAAGGCATACACAGCTGCACCTCCTGTTAATAGTGACAGCCCACCTAGCAAAACAAGGAATGTTCTTAGGCGATTAATCTCTCGTTTTTTAGCTCTTATTCTACTGAGGGCTTCTTCATCACAAGCATCGGCACTGGCTCGTAAAAAAGCAATCGTCTCATCAAAGTTCGGAGCATATCGCTCAGCCCATACTGCATTTGGTTTTCTTTCTCTTAGCCACGTCAGACCAATGGTGAGTTCCGGATCGCGTAGATAGTTAGCCCTGTCCTGTTGGTGTAGCGCTGCAGTTTCTGAAAGCCGTCGATAGATTGTGGCCGATCGGTCTTCTTGCTCTACCCAATCTTTGAGCTTTAGCCAGTTGCGCATCAGGCTCTCGTGGGAGATATCAATCACGCTGGTTTCTGTCAGCTCTACCCTTGCAGGCGGCATTAAAAACGAACGACGCGGTGCCCGAAATGCATCAATGACGACGACAACTTTCTCTAACTCAGCATCCGCCACCGCACAGATTTCACCCAACTGTGTTGGTCTACGAATTTCCCGATTATCCGCTCCTCGATCCGTCAGTCGCTTAAATAGTATTTCTGCAATGTATCGAGCACGGTCATCCGGCAGCTGGTCATAAATTTGATCCGCATGGCGTGACAGGGCAGTCGCCATGCCACCAACCGCTTCATAATGCTCAATATCGATCGGCGCTTGGGGTATAGCCTGATCTTCCCAATGGTCCCAAGTCCGCATCAGCGCATGCTGCAAAATTGGCAGCTGGTCCGGGTTGTCCCCCACATCATTTAGTAACCGATTTACCAGCTGCGGCGTCATCTCCGCCCCACCCACAGCCACCGGTCCCTCAATCGCCCGCCGCAGCTGCCCCCGAGTTAACCGAGGGATCAAATACTGACTTTCATTCAACGCCTCTGGCAAATCGCGAAACTGGGCACAGTCCCCCAAAAAGTCTGACCGCATGGTCAGCACTACAAAGATGGGCACCTCCCGCTGCTTAGCCGCTGCTAACAGTAGTTTTACAAATGCCGCTGCCTCATCCTCTGCCGCTAACGACTTGGCCTGTTGCTTAAAGCGAAAGATTTCCTCAAACTGGTCCACCACCACCAGCAAATTTTCATGGGTCTGCATTTGCGCCTGGTTCGTCACCTCCACCAGACCCAACGCTCCCCGCCGTAGCGTACTTTCCGTCAGGGCAGTGCGGATAACGGCCTCATCACTGGCCGGGTCCTCGCCAAACACCTCTGGGTCATTCAGCGCTTCCGCCAAATTTCGCATTGGCGAACTGCCCGGTCGCAAAATCGCCACCCGCCAACCAGAGCTGGCATCGGCCAAAAAGCCACTGTAGAGCGACGGCAGCAGCCCTGCCCGCACCAGCGAAGACTTACCACTGCCAGAGGTGCCCACCACACCCAAAAATCGGGTGCGATTTAACCGCACCAATAGCTCATCCGCCTGGCCCTCTCGACCAAAAAACAGATGCTCTTCATCCAGCTCAAAGGGGCGTAGTCCGGGAAATGGATTGGTTCGAGTAGATGCTTGCACCATTGCTACAGTCCTCCCATAAGCGGAGCCAAAAATGGTTCCAATAGTCCCGGATTAAATGCCTGCAGCCCATCAATCACCGGCACATCTGACGCTGAAAGGCTTTGTTTGTTGGGCCGTGTAGGACCTGCTACATAGACAGCCTTGGCTATTAATGGCTGCGGTCGGTCATAGAGGCTTTTTCGTAATGCATTTAGTCGTCGCGTCAGCCATAGACCATTGGCCTGACCGTAGTAAATCAGTACCCCCTGACATTGTTTAATCAAGGCTTCTGTCTGGCTGAGGTTGGTATTGGCATGATCTGGCAACACCACCTCAACCTGTTGCTCTAGCCATTCATATAGCGGGTCAATCTCAGCCGCATCGAGATCCCGCTGGTCGCAGTCCAAATAGACCTTTCGACCCCCACCCGGCTCAGCCACGGATGCTGGCTGCACCAATCGATCCTGAATGATTGTTTTGAGATCCTCTAGGGGCGTACTAATAAAATCTGGCTGTCGCTGTAGTTATTTTAGAAAGGTATCGCCTGTGCCGATCTGCGCCGATGGCGGCATCCACAAAATCCGGCTGATGTCTTGCTGCTCCTGACAGCAGTTGGAGGCAATGTCTATCTGCTCCTGACTACGGGCCGCCAGCAGGTTTTGTAGCGCCTGACTGGATGGGGATTCGTTTCCTTGTTCTGTTGAGCGTTGTGGACTTACTAAATGAATCGACATTGCGCACTGGGCCAGGTTTTCTTGCACCCGCTGGGCAAAATCTGGCGTCATGGGCAGGGGCTGGTCTGGCAATACCTGATGCCCGGCCATGGTGAGTTCCCGACGAATGTTATCCCGGGCGTCGCTCAGGTCAAATGTAG
>JBCCAQ010000002.1:0-66889 GCA_039814735.1 Cyanobacteria bacterium P01_A01_bin.15 | reverse complement strand
TCCTCAACCTCAATGGGTACAAGATTGCCAACCCTACTATTCTGGCTCGTATCTCCCATGACGAGTTAGAGTATCTGTTCCGGGGCTATGGCTATACCCCCTACTTCGTTGAAGGCAACGATCCGGCTGAGATGCATCAGGCGATGGCCTCAGTGATGGAAGAGTGTGTGCTGAAAATAAAAGAGATTCAGCAAGAAGCGCGACAGACGGGTAGGATTGAGCGCCCCCGCTGGCCGATGATTGTCCTGCGCACACCCAAGGGCTGGACCGGCCCAGCTGAAGTGGATGGCAAAAAAGTTGAAGACTTCTGGCGCTCCCACCAGGTGCCTATGGGGGGTATGCATGACAACCCGGATCATCTGCGCAGGCTAGGGGAATGGATGCGCAGCTATAGACCCGAGGAGCTGTTTGATGAGACCGGTACCCTGATCCCTGAACTCAAAGCCTTAGCGCCAACCGGCAATCGTCGTATGAGTGCCAACCCCAACGCCAATGGCGGTCTGGTGCGCAAGGCGCTGAAGATGCCCGATTTTCGTGACTATGCCATCGAGATGGAGACCCATGGGACTGAGGTATTTGAAAATACTAAGGTGCTGGGTTTCTTAATGCGCGACATCATGCGCGATAACCCTGATAACTTCCGGCTGATGGGGCCAGATGAAACCGCATCGAACCGCTTGCAGGATGTCTACCAGGTGACCAAAAAGGTGTGGATGGCCGATATCTACCCTGAGGATGAGGGGGGAAGTGAACTCTCCCGCGATGGTCGGGTGATGGAAATGCTTAGTGAGCACACCCTGCAGGGCTGGTTGGAGGCCTATCTGCTGACCGGACGTCACGGGCTTTTTCACACCTATGAGGCCTTTGCCCATGTGGTGGACTCCATGTTTAACCAGCATGCGAAGTGGTTGGATATCTCGCGTAACCATGTGCCCTGGCGACGGTCGGTGTCGTCTCTAAATATTTTGCTGTCGTCCCTGGTATGGCGACAGGATCACAATGGCTTTAGCCATCAGGATCCCGGCTATGTGGACCTAGTCACTAACAAGAGTCCCGAGGTGGTGAGAGTTTATTTCCCCCCCGATGCGAACTGTCTGCTATCGGTGGCGGACCACTGCTTTCGCAGTACGGACTATATCAATGTGATTATCTCGGATAAGCAGAAACACCTGCAGTATCTACCAATGCGGGATGCGATCGCACACTGCACCAAGGGCATTGGTATTTGGGACTGGGCCAGTAATGATGACTGTGGCACCGAACCGGATGAGCCGGATGTGGTGATGGCCTGCTGTGGTGATATTCCGACGATGGAATCGCTAGCGGCCACGGCAATTCTGCGGGAAGAGTTTCCTGAACTCAAGGTGCGGTTTATCAATGTGGTGGATCTGTTCAAGCTGGTATCAGAAGGGGAGCATCCCCACGGTCTGTCAGATTGGGACTTTAACACTCTGTTTACCCCAGATAAACCCATTATCTTTAACTTCCACGGCTATCCCTGGCTTATTCATAAGCTGGTGTATCGCCGCTCCAAACAGGAGCGTATCCACGTGCGGGGTTACAAGGAACAGGGCAACATCAATACGCCGTTAGAATTGGCAATCAACAACGAGGTAGACCGGTTTAACCTGGTGATTGATGTGATCAATCGAGTGCCCAAGCTCGGCTCGGCAGCGGCCCATGTCAAAGAACGCATGAAGAACAAGATTATTGAATCTCTAGCCTATGCCCATGAGCATGGTAAAGATGACGATGAGATTGTCGGCTGGAAGTGGCCCTACACCGAGAATTGTCCCTAGTCTTGCTAAGGTGCACAGTTTGAGGCTATGACACTAACGCTGTAGCTAAGCCCAGGTCCTGATAAATCAGGGCCTGGGCTTATTGGCATAACAACATCAATGCCATCAGCCCTAGACGGCTGCTGTTGCCAAGGGTTTAGCCAGTAGCCCTTCTTTATGGGCCATTGACAACATCAGATCAATCACTCGCATGGAATAGCCCCACTCATTGTCATACCAGGAGACAACCTTAAAAAAGTTTGAGTTAAGCTCCATGCCAGCATCGGCATCAAAAATACTAGAGTGGGGATCGCCAACAAAATCCGTTGAAACAACCGGCTCTTCTGTATAGTCTAAAATCCCCTTGAGGGACTGCTCAGACGCTGTCTTCATAGCCGCACAAATGGCTCCATAGCTGGTGGCTTTGGTGGTCTTAAAGGTGAGATCCACCGCTGATACATCGGTGGTTGGGACCCGCATCGCCATCCCCGTTAGCTTTCCTTGGAGGGCTGGCAACACCAGGGCGACCGCCTTAGCCGCCCCGGTTGAAGATGGAATAATATTTTGTGAGGCCGACCGGCCGCCGCGCAGGTTCTTTTTACTCAGACCATCGATGGTGGGCTGTGTCGCTGTTGTGGCATGGATCGTCGTCATCAACCCTTCAGCTAAGCCAAAGTTTTCATCCAAAATTTTAGCCACGGGGGCCAGACAGTTGGTGGTGCAGCTGGCATTGGAAACCACCCGATCGTTCTCTGGATCAAAGGCATCGTGGTTAACCCCAACAACGTAGGTGGGCACCTGATCGGGACTCTTGGTCGGTGCTGAAATGACGACCCGCTTAGCCCCCGCATTGACATGGCTGATGGCACCGTCATAGGTGGTAAATAACCCGGTTGCCTCCAGCACATAGTCGACACCCAGGTCTTGCCAGGGTAGCTCGGCCGGGTTGCGGGTCGAAAGACAGGTCACTAGTCGACCGTTCACCATGAGCCCATCATCGCGAACCTCAACTGAACCGGGAAATCGACCGTGGGTAGAGTCGTATTTTAGTAAGTAGGCCAGGTTTGGAGCCGGAGCTAAATCATTAATGGCAACAAACTCCAGCTCTGGATGGTCAAACCCACCGCGCAATACGAGGCCACCAATTCTGCCAAATCCATTAATGCCAACACGTAACTTAGCCATCAGTGAGTCTCCTTTAAGGCTAACGTTTAGCTTTCTCTAACATCTATCCAACGCATGCTGCAGCTTCAATGCGTTTCGGGATATAAATTATCTGTCCTATATCTGTCCTAACGAATGTGATACGTCCGATGCATGGGCATTGTGACCGCAGTCATACTGGCTTGATCATACTGGTAATATTGAATCTTGAAAGATTAATATTTTAAGGCAGCCATAGAGTCTTACCTAGGCTGCCAACAGCGGTAACCTAGGCAACAATATCAGCCCCCCACTGGTAGCTGACGGGTTAAAACAGCCTAATGGGTAAACTGTTTGACAACCTGATCCAACTCAGCTATTAGGGTTTGTTTATGGGCCGAGCTGATAAATGCGGCTTCAAAGGAATTCTTGGCAAGCTGATAAATCTGTTGCTGGGTGAGATCTAGGGCTGCCTGGGTGGCTTGAAAGTTTTTGACCACATAGCCGTCAAAGTAAGCCGGGTCATCAGAGTTGATGGTAACCCGCACCCCGGCGTCCAGTAGCGGCTTGAGGGTGTGGTGCTCAAGCCGATCAAACACCCCCAGCCTGAGATTGGATAGGGGGCATACCGTCAGGGGAATCTGGTGCTCGATCAGGTACTCCACCAGGGCTGGATCGTCCACACAGCGGACACCGTGGTCAATCCGCGCTACGCCCAATAGCCGGATAGCCTCCCAAATATAGTCGGCGGGGCCTTCTTCTCCGGCGTGGGCCACCGTGAGAAAACCGGCGGCACGGGCGCGCTCAAAGACAGCCTGAAATTTAGCAGGGGGATTTCCCAGCTCGGATGAGTCTAGCCCCACGGCCACAATGGTGTCCTTAAAGGGGATTGCCTGGGTGAGCGTGTCCATGGCGGCATCGGCGCTGAGGTGGCGTAAAAAACAAAGAATCAGCGCCGATGAGATGCCCAACTGCTGCTGGCCATCCTGGAGCGCCTGGTAAATTCCTGCGTGGACTGTTTCAAAGGCAATGCCACGCTCTGTGTGGGTTTGAGGATCAAAAAAGATTTCGGTGTGACGGACGGTTTGGGCCGCGCACCGCTCTAGATAAGCCCAGGTGAGGTCATAGAAGTCCTGCTCTGTTTGGAGAACATTGGCTCCCCCGTAGTACAGATCGAGAAAAGACTGGAGATTTTCAAACTGGTAGGCAGCGCGTACCTGCTCAACGGAGGTGTAGGGCAGCTGAATACCGTTGCGCTGGGCCAGGGCAAACATCAGCTCCGGCTCCAGGGAGCCTTCAATGTGGATATGGAGTTCTGCCTTGGGGATAGCTTGAATAAACCTACGCATGGTGTGGGGATGGGAGATGTTTGCTGCCGGTGGCTAACCGGGCGGTTTCGACCGCCTGGAGAATCGCTTCGGGGGTAGCGGGGGAGGCTAGGGGTACCCAGCTGGGGGAACTGCCAAATGCGATCGCACCCTGCCGCAGCGCCTGCCGTACCGATAGCGCCAACAGCAGCGGCGGTTCTCCAACGGCCTTACTACCGTAGATGGTGCCATCTTGGGAGGCGCGGGTGAGCAAATGCACCGTAAACTGCTCAGGGATTTCGCTAATGGTCGGGATTTTATAGGTGCTGGGGGCCGTCACCAGGGGGCGACCGTCGGCATCCCACACCAGCTCTTCCATGGTGAGCCAGCCCATACCCTGGGTAAAGGCCCCCTCAATTTGTCCCTGGTCCACCAGCGGATTGAGGGATTCCCCCACGTCGTGGACAATATCCACCTGGCGCAGCTTAAAGGTACCGGTAAAGCCGTCTATCTCCACTTCACTAACCGCCGCACAGTAGACAAAATAGTAAAAGGGACGCCCCTCTCCTTTGTCTTTGTCAAAGTAGATATTTGGGGTGCGATAGTAGCCCGTGGCCGACAGACTCACCCGCTGACTGTAGGCGGCTTGAATCACCGCATCAAAGCTGACCCGGCATTCCGGTTGACCGGCACAATAAACCCAGTCTGCGGCAAACACCAGCTCTTCTGGGGCATAGAGGTCCAACATCCGGGCTGCCACCCGGCCCAGGCGTTTTTTGATGCGATCGCAGGCATCCTTCACCGCCTGGCCGTTTAGATCTGAACCGCTGGAGGCCGCTGTGGCTGAGGTATTAGGCACCTTATCCGTGCTGGTGGGCATAACTCGAAATCGCTCCAGCCCGACCCCGAGGGCCTGGGCCGCTACCTGCAACATTTTGATATGGAGCCCCTGCCCCATTTCGGTGCCGCCGTGGTTGAGCTGAATGCTACCGTCTAAATAGATTAAAATCAGCGCCCCGGCCTGGTTTGGCGTTTGCGAAGTAAAAGAAATGCCAAACTTGATCGGACAGATGGAAATACCACGTTTTTGGTAGGGATGCATGGCATTAAACTGGTCAATCGCCGCCTGACGCCCGTCAAAGTTGGCCGCTGTTTTTAGCTCGTCCCAAACCCGCTGAATTCGATTGTCCCGCACCTCCTGACCATAGTGGGTAGTGTTAGTCTCACCGGTTCCCCGATAAAAATTGCGTTCTCTCACCAAATGGGGCGGCAAATTGAGGGTATGGGCCACCCGTTCAACAATCTCTTCCATCACAAACACCCCCTGGGGAGAGCCAAATCCTCGAAAGGCGGTATTAGAGACTTTGTGGGTTTTAACAACGTGCCCGCGAACAGCAAAGTTAGGGACATAGTAGGTATTGTCAATCCGCAAAACGGCAGCCTGCACCACCAGGGGAGACAGATCCGTGCTCCAGCCACCGTCGGCATACAGGTCCACATCAACGGCGCTCAGTAACCCCGTTTGGGTAAAGCCCACCCGGTACCGGGCCAAAAAATTATGGCGTTTGCCAGTCATGGTCATGTCCTGCTGGCGGTTGAGCCGCACCCGCACGGGCTGTCCGGTCTTTTGTGCCGCTACAGCGGCAGCGGCGGCCATCAGGTTGGCCTGGGTTTCTTTCCCCCCAAAGCCCCCACCCATGCGCAAACAGATAACCACAATATGACTGCGGGGCACACCCAGCACATGGGCAAGGGTGGCCTGGGTTTCGGTGGGGTGCTGGGTACCGGCATAGACCTGATAGCTGCCGTCGGGGGCCGGTATCACCCAGCTAGCATGGGTTTCTAGATAAAAATGATCCTGGCCCCCCAGGGTGACCTCACTGCTCAGTTGGTGGTCGGTGGTCTCCAGCGCCGAGGTTGGGTCCCCCCGCTGCACCGATTGAACTTCCCCGTGAAAACTCTGCTGGTCGATGGCGGTGGCTAGCTCCAAAAGCGGGGGCAGTGGAGCATACTCCACCTGCAGTTGCAAAGCGCCCAAACGGGCCGCTTCTTCGGTTTCGCCCACCACCCAGGCGACGGCCTGGCCCCAGTAGCTCACCGTATCGACGGGCAACAGCTCCTCGTCTTCTACCATGGAGCCAATGTTGTTGATGCCGGTAATATCTTCAGCGGTAACGATGGTAACAACCCCCGGAACCGTCTGGGTCTGGGTGCGATCCACCCCTAGGATACGGGCGTGGGCATGGGGGGCCTGGACCGGCCACAGGTGGAGCATGCCCGCTGGCAGCCGCTGGTCATCGGTGTAAACGGCCTGTCCGGTGACGTGGCCGATGGCGCTCTCGTGGTGACGCCGCTGTCCAACCGCCTTAGTCATTACTAGTCATCGCTAAACTCAACAAAAAACTTTTCAAACAGATTGGCTACCAGCCGATTGCGATAATCGGCGCTGGCACGCAGATCGCTCAGGGGGGTAAATGTCTCGAGCAGCTGAGGCTTGATGGCTTGGACCGTGGCCTGGGTCCAGGGCTGACCAAGCAGGGCCGCTTCAGCATCAAGCGCCCGGATCGGGGTAGCGGCCACCCCGCCGTAGGCCAGCCGGGCCAGCACGATCATGCCCCGCGCATCGAGGTCAATGGTAAAGGCGGCGGCCACAATGCTAATGTCGTCGGTGCCCCGCTTACCAACTTTGTACGCCTGGCTCAGCCGTCGAGCGGCACCTGGGGCCATGGTTTTGGGGAGGGTGACGGCCACAATCACCTCATCTGCTCGACGCAGGGTTTGACGGTAGCCGGTAAAAAAAGATGCGATCGCAACCGTTCTTGTCCCCGCTGCACTCGCCAGGGTCAGGGTGGCATCCAAGGCAAGCAAAACCGGTGGCAGGTCACCAATTGGCGAGGCCGTGCCGATATTCCCCCCCAGCGTGGCCCGATTACGCACCTGGGCAGCCGCAAACCAGTACAGCATCTCATCTAGCGCCGGAAAAACACCCTGCAAAACCGACTTAAGACGGCTCAGCGGCACGGCGGCCCCGATCGTTACAGCGACATCGGTCTGCGCCAATACCTGGAGTTCGTGGACCGCTTCTAACGAAATCAAAACCGCATACTGCTGACGATGGTGGGTTAGCTCTAAACCCAAATCCGTAGCCCCGGCCACCAGGGTGGCCCCAGGGTGGGTCTGCATCAGCTCTAAAACGCCGTTGAGCTGGGTGGGTCGAAAAAACTGTTGTCCGTTACCGCCATAGGCCATTCCCGGCAGGGGATCTAGCTCTGCTGCCAGCTGCGTTTGAAACGGATCCTGGGGATGCGGTCGCGACAGACCCTGGAGCGCTCGCCGAATCGGTAAATAGCCCGTACAGCGACAGAGATTTCCCTCGACCGCCATGTCGTCAAGATGGCCATCGTAGTAGGCCGCAAACAGGCTCATAATAAATCCGGGCGTACAGTAGCCGCACTGGGAGCCGCCTAGCTCCACCATCTGGGTCTGCACCGGATGCAGCTCACCATCGGCCACCCCTTCAACCGTGACAATTTGTCGACCTGCGATCGCACCTATGGGAATCAAACAGCTATTCATCGCCTGGTAGTGCAGACCGCCATCCGCGCGCTGACCAACCACAGCAACGGTGCAGGCTCCACAGTCGCCATCTGCGCAGCCTTCCTTAGTACCGACAAAACCGCTCTGACGCAGGTACGCCAGCAGTGTAAGGGTAGGTGAAATATTCTCCAAGCTTACAGGCTGTCCGTTTAAGACAAACGATAAAACCGCTGTAGTCATCCCGCAGCAGATGCCTGAATGGGAGCCAACGACGGTACCGACTGATGTTTCAAATTCTGTTATCCCCCTACGCTACCCATTAGTCTAAACAAATTTTTCTTTTTTGCTGTGCTTTAAAGCACCATCAGGAGATTTCCCTAAAGAGAACTCGATTTTCGAACAACAATCGACCGTAGACAAGCTGGACTCTATCAAAAGATAGAGATTGAGCTAACCGTATCTAATTTTTCAGATTTTGTGACTCTGCCTGCTTAAATTATCAATTATCAAACTAATTTTTGACATCAGAAACAACAACCTTCAAAAGATATGTTTACCCTCAGAGATGTCTTTTTTGCATTTGTCTTGATGGCTTTGCTGATTTTAGCAGGGCGATATGTCAAGCAAAAGATCCGCTGGATTCAGCGACTTTTTCTTCCAGAATCAATTGTAGCGGGGGCACTTGCGCTTATTTTGGGTCCCCAGGTGCTGGGCGCTGTTATCACCGGCATTGCTGGAGAAAATGCCCCATTGGCCAGCGGTCTTTTTACCGAGCCGATTCGTGCCGTCTGGTCACAGTCTCCTGGCCTTTTTATCAATATTGTATTTGCCGCATTGTTTTTAGGAGAACGCATCCCCAATCCACGAGCGATCTGGCGAAAAGCCGCGCCCCAAGTGGTCTTTGGCCAGACCCTGGCCTGGGGCCAATACGTGCTTGGTGCCCTAGTGACGCTAATAGTTCTCATACCGCTGTTTGACGCCAATCCAATTTCTGCAGCCCTGATTGAAATTGGCTTTGAAGGGGGGCACGGTACCGCTGGCGGCATGGCCGAAACCCTGACTGAGCTAGACTTTCCAGAAGGGGGCGATCTGGCACTGGGGCTAGCGACCGTCGGCATTGTTTCGGGTATTATAGCGGGCACGGCTCTAGCCGAGTGGGGGCGACGCAAAGGGCATGTCCAGTCAGGCGTCAGTGAGACTGAAGATCTAGACGGCATTCCAGAGCTGTCCCACACAGAAACCGACGAAGTCAAAGCCAGACGGGCACGGCTAATGCGGGGGCTGCTCATCGATCCGCTCTCCATTAACTTCGGCATTGTTGGTATTGCCATTGTTGTAGGCTGGCTAATTTTGCAGGGGCTGACCTGGGTTGAAGCTGTTACCTGGGGAAGAACCGGGTTTGAAATTATGTCCTACGTACCCCTATTTCCCATGGCGCTGGTGGGGGGTATTTTGGTACAGCTGGGTCTAGAACAGCTCAGACTGACTCCGCTAGTAATTCAGCCGCTGATGAAAAGTATTGCAGGGCTGGCCTTGGACGTTGTGGTTGTGGCGGCACTGGCGTCGATTTCCCTCCAGGTCATTGGTGACAACCTTGGAGTTTTTCTAATATTGAGCGTGGTGGGTATTACCTGGAATATTCTGTTCTTTCTTTACTATGCACCGCGTATTTTTCCCGATCACTGGTTTGAAAAAGGAATCGGCGATTTGGGACAGTCCATGGGGGTTACCGCCACTGGAATTTTGCTGTTGCGGATGGTCGATCCCTACAATGATTCAGGAGCGTTTGAAAGTTTCGCCTACAAACAGCTGTTTTTTGAACCCATCGTTGGGGGTGGTCTCTTTACAGCCGCAGCCCCAGCCCTGATCGTGCGATTTGGTCTGGGTGGTATGCTGCTGATTACAAGCGGGCTGTTGCTATTTTGGCTAGCCATGGGCGCTATCCTAATAAAACAAAAACAGCGTTCACAAAGATTGGAGCGCCAGGAGGTGTTGCATTAACAGGTCGGACCAAGGGTCGGACCAAAATCACCGGGCTATCAGAATAGTGGTTATTTTTTTAAGCACCTATGCGATAGCCCGCTACCCTAAGATCTTTAGCTAACGTCCTTGACCCTAACCACCCGCTGCCGTTTGCTCCATCACAAAATCTCCATAGGCTTTAATCAAACGCATCGTCACCGGTCCAAACGGCTCAAACATTTGTCGATCGATCTGGCTAACGGACTCAATTTCACAGGTTGTTCCAGTCAGAAAAACCTCCTGCGTTTTGGCGAGTTCCTCCGGCTGAATATGACGTTCAACCACTGAAATATCCAGCTGTTTGGCCAGTTTAATAATGGTTTGTCGAGTAATCCCGTTGAGAAAACAGTCCGGTGTCGGAGTATGCACCGCCCCATCCATAATCAAAAACACATTGGACGCCGTGGACTCAGCCACAAACCCTCGGTAATCGAGCATCAAAGCATCGTCAAATCCTTGCTGTACCGCCTCATGCTTGCTCATGGTACAGATCGGGTACAGACAGGCCGCCTTACTCACCGTCGGTGCTGTGGTCGGGTCAGGTTTACGCCAGGTGATCTGGCTTGTGAGTTTGAGTGGAGCTTTGGTCTCAACCGTAAATAGGGTGGTAGGAAACGACCAGGCGGCAATTCCTAGGCGAGTAGAGGTGTCAGGGGCGTAAATGCGCAGACGTTCGCTACCGCGCCAGGCAAAGTGTCGGATATAGCCCACTTCAATCGGGTCCTGAGCCAGGAGATCGTGGGTCGCAGCGATGATGGCATCTATAGGATAGGAAATTTTAAACCCAAGAATCTTGGCGGACCGATGTAGCCGCTCCATGTGCTCGGTCAACAAAAATGGTTTGCCATTGTAGATACGAACGCCTTCAAAGACGCTGCTAGCATAGTGAAGACCGTGGGTGAGGGGATGGATGGTGGCATCTTTCCAGACAACAGTTTCACCATCGAGCCATAGAAACCCTTCTTTTTGATCGAAAGGCAGCAGAGACATTGAGAACTCCTATTAGTAAGAATGACGGGGCTGATTGTTAACAATCAAGCTATTTAAGATTATGGTTTCAACCGAACACTAAATGCACAAGTCGACAACCTATACCCTCCTGGGAGCTACGGTGTATACATCTCGGACAAGGTTTAAAGTCCTGCATTACCCCCCTTAATCCCCCCTTGGCAAGGGGGGAAGTTCTAGTTCTCCCCCTTACCAAGGGGGAGTTAGAGGGGGTGAGGCAGCCGCAAACGCTAGTTTCCAAACTTGTGTGTACACAGCAGCTCCCAGGAGGAGATTTTTATGCGTTTAGGAAAGCTATTTCCTAAACAACTAGGGTTAGTCCCGCAACAGCTCGTTGATCGACGTCTTTGACCGTGTTTTATCATCGACGGTCTTTACAATCACATTGCAGTATAGGCTAGGCCCCGGTGAGCCGTCGGGCATGGGCTTGCCAGGCAGGGCTCCGGGCACAACCACCGAGTAGGGGGGAATCTCTCCATAGGTAATCTTGCCGGTGGCTCGATCAACAATCTTTGTCGACTGGCTCAAATATACCCCAATGGCCAGCACCGCCCCTTCTCGAACAATGACGCCCTCTGAAACCTCGCTTTGTCCACCGACAAAGACATTGTCTTCAATGATGACGGGATTGGCCTGAAGGGGTTCGAGCACACCGCCGATGACAACACCGGCGGAGATGTGGCAGTTTTTGCCGATTTGGGCGCAGGAGCCGACGGTAACATAGCTGTCGATCATGGTGCCGCTGTCGACATAGGCACCGATATTGACAAAGCTGGGCATCAGCACAACATTGCTGGCTACGTAGGAGCCGCGTCGAACAACGCAGTTGGGCACCGCCCGAAACTCTGCCTGGGTAAAGTCATCCTGGGTCCAGCCGGAAAATTTGGATGGGACCTTATCAAACCAGGGAGCATCACCCATATCGGCGTACCTTAAACCGCTGGAAATGACGGTGGAGTCGTTGAGGCGAAAGGACATCAGGACGGCTTTTTTAAGCCACTGGTTGACGACCCAGCTATCGCCTGATTTTTCAGTGACGCGATACTGGCCGCTATCGAGACCGCTGACGACGTATTCAATAGCGTCGCGGGTTTCGCCTGATGTGCTGGAATTGATCGCACTGCGGTTTTCCCAGGCGGTGTCGATAATTCGGCTCAGGTTCTGGGTGTCCATGGGTTGTATGCCTTTGCGGGTTGGTGTTTCCACTAAATGGGTCGGTTGCAAAACGTCAGCCTTCAAATGCTATCGCTAATAGGGACAGCGGGAAATGGGGGCGGCTTGCTTTAGGGCATCCCTGGGCACTCGCGGTTAAGCTTTGTGAGTAAAGTGGCAAGCTTTGCTGTATCACCTTTATAAGGTTGAAACTAGGGTTAGGTGCAATTACGGAGCAGCCGTCTGTCGTATCAACAGACATTTTTAAGTAGAGATAGTGGATATCTCATCGGAAAATGCTTGGCTGCGGGGTGAAGACTATGGGGTTGTGTTTTCTAATGGCAAGCACCGAGCGTAGCCGTAACTGTTTTTGTCCCTGGCAGAGGTTTTGTACCTGTTTAATACTGTTTCAATACTGTCTGTTTCAATACTGTGACGTTTATAACGCCCCCTTAGTCCATGTCCAGCGACCTTCCCATTCCTAGCCGAGGCCAGCGGGCCCTTGCCGCCATTGTTGTGACTGATGCGGTGGGCTTTAGTGCCCGCATGTCGGTGGATGAGGAAAATACACTGCAGCTGATCCAGCGTGATTTAGAGCTGATGGCAAAGCAGTGCCAGGAGTTTGATGGTCAGGTGCTCAAGTCGACCGGCGATGGCCTGCTGATGTATTTTGTCAGTGCGGTACAGGCGGTGAGCTGTGCGATCGCAATTCAAACCGCCCTCACATCCCAGGATAAACCCACCACCGACCGCCTATCCCACCGGATTGGTATCCACATGGGCGACGTCTTTTTTAGCGACTCCGACGTCATGGGCAACAGCGTCAACATCGCAGCGCGGCTGCAGACCCAGGCGAGACCCGGCGGCATCTGTCTCTCCCAACTGCTCTACGATCTCGTCAAGGTGCGGCTGTCCCTCAACGCCGAGTTTGCAGGACCGCTCCAGCTCAAAAATATTCAAGAGCCCGTGGCGGCGTATCACATCAGCGTGACCGCTCCCCCACCCCGCCGTCCCCCCGCCGCGCCGCCCGCCAGCACTTCTGGCAAACCCCAGACCGCCCCCCCTGCCGTGCTGCCCGCTGGTACCAAAATTGCAGGGCGCTATACCATCCGCCGCATGCTGGGCCAGGGGGGATTTGGCTATTCCTACCTGGCTGAAGACACCCAGCGGTTTGGTGAACTCTGTGTGCTCAAAGAGCTGCGACCGGTGCAAACCCAGGGCAAATTTCTCAAAAAAGCCATTGAGCTATTTAAGCGCGAGGCCAAGACGCTCTACAGCATTGACCATCCGCAAATTCCCAAATTTTTAGCCTGTTTTACCCAAAACAAACGGCTGTTTATCGTTCAGGAATATATCGACGGCGTTACCTATCTAAAGCTGCTACAGCAGCGAAAACAGCAGTCTCAGCTGTTTTCTGAAGTCGATATTGTCTGCTGGCTAGCCCACATGCTGCGGGTTCTAGACTATCTCCATGGTCTAAACATTATGCACCGCGATATTTCGCCTGAGAACGTCATGTATTCTCGCGATCGCAACCTGCCGATGCTGATTGACTTTGGTCTGGTGAACAACACCATGTCCGCCCCCCTATCGGACCGGGATACCCAGCCAGGCAACCTACAAAACTCGGTAACGGTTGTGGGCAAAGTTGGCTATTCTCCCCCCGAGCAGCTGCGGTTTGGCCAATGCACCCCCTCCACTGACCTCTATGCCCTGGGGGTGACCGCCCTGGTACTCCTAAGTGGCAAACATCCCCGCGAGCTGGTCGATCAGCAAACCCTAGACTGGAACTGGCGGCAGTACATCCAGATCGGCCAGCCGCTCGCAACGATTTTGACCACCATGACTCGGCCCCAGCCCCAGGAACGGTTTCAGTCCGCCAGGGCCGTGTTTGAGCAGCTGCGGCCGCTGTTGTCCACCGATGTAGCTACCACCCTGAGCCAGGTGCCGCCGCTGCCAAGCACCGCCTCGCCCCCACCCCAAACCAGCACCACCAAACCGGATCCATCCTTTATTGCCCAGTGTCGCGACGAGCTGAGTCGCTGCATCGGCCCCATGGCCGATATCGTGATCGAAGAAACCCTCGAAGACCACCCCACCGCCACACCGCAGCAGATAGTCCAAATTCTCGCCGGGCAAATCTCCAACGCCGACCAGGCCACCGCCTTTTTGAGTCACATCTGTATCCCCGATGAAACCGCTAGCCAGACGATGCTAGAAACCAGCCGTGCAGCCTCCCCGTCCCCTGAGTTTATTGATCGCTGTCGTCAGGCGCTGGCCCAGTGCATCGGCCCCATGGCTAGCATGATCCTAGAAGATACCCTGGTGGACTACCCGGCCCTCACCGCTGTAACCCTAGTGGAGCAGCTGGCCACCCAGATTCCAGATGACCAAAAAGCCGAGGAATTTCGACAGCTGCTGCACCATGCCATCGTTGAGGTGAAATCGCCATAGACTCCCCACCACATGCCCGCGCCTAGGAATTTGCCCCAGAGCCCCCCTGGCGTTTGCCACGGTGGCGCTCTAGCCGTTGCATGGCCATTTGTAAACTGAGACGCATGCGGTTAAAGGAGTCGGTGAGCTTACCCACCTCGTCCTCCGAACGTTTGACAAATTCGGCTTGAATATCGCCGGTGCTCACCGCTTCGGCGGTGGCAGCCATGCGGTTAAGCGGGCGTACTACATAGCGCTTGAGCCAAAGATTCACCAAGAGAATTGCGATCGCAAATGCAGCTGTAAACACCCCCAGGGTCACCAGCAGCGATTGTCTAGCCTTATTCAGCACCGTTTGCGCCGGTACCGAAATCACCTGCGTACCCACAATCTCATTGAGTTCCCAGCCAAAGCCGTTTTGAGCACCGTAAAGGTCAACCATGCTTTTAGGTGCCCGAGCTGCGGTACTGTGGCACGTCAGGCAAGCTTCCTGCTTAATCTGAATGGGCCGAGCAATATAGTACAGCCTGCCCCCCGGCGCATCCCTAAAATCATGAAATTCCACAGGACTACCGGGCCGTCGAAATGCATTTACCAGCGATGTTTCAAATTCATCCGCCTGGTCCTTGGGGTTAGTTGGGTTTAGAACCGCCTCTTTATAAAAGAAGTTCTGATACTCTGGGTTTGCCTGCAGCGTTGCAAACACCGTGTGGGCCGAATAGCTGGGTACGGTCTCCGGCAAAAACTCAATTTCACTCTGGGCTTCTAGCTCTGGACTGACCTCACTGACGGTGTACTCACGGACAGAGTTCATGGTTTCCATCAGCATCAGCGCCTTATTGGTTAGCTCCGCTTGAGTCGTGTAATTTAGCAGCCGCGACAGCGCCAGTCCACTCATCAAGATGCCGCCAATAAAAACGACCAATAACATCAGCGTAAACTTTTGTCCGAGTTTCAGTTTTGAAAGCTTCACCATGGCACCAAACAAATTGAGTGGGGTTAAACAGAATCGCTCTAACTAGGTTATCTATTCGGCTCCAGATCAAGGCTGTCAGCCAACTCAATCAGCAATATTTCATCATAATTTTCCAGGAGCTGTGATGTAAGTAAATGCGTTTACAAGCCAACGTTACAATTAGGTAACATTAGACTGTACCTAACGTTGACATTGCCTGTTTATCGAGGCTCCATAGCTTACCCGGAATATTGCTAACAGACGGGGCCGTTTGTGGCAAATCGGGGGCATGATGGATAATACAACAACGTTCAACGACACCATAGGTAAGGTTATCGTCACTCTAAATCTGACGAATTGAATCGAACGCACTTGCTTAGCAGAGCGAGACTTTATCTCAGCTAAGCAAGTGCGTTCGATCACGGTAAATTATTCCCTAGTTGATACGGGAACCACTCGTCTTTGCTTACCTGCAAACGTTATGCAACAACTGGCCTCAAACTCACAGCAGCCATCAATGTTCAGGCTGCTACGGGGCCACAGTCTGTCAATATTTACAAAGGACTAAAGCTCACCGCTGAGGGACGCTACGACCGTGTAGAGCTATCTGCTGGACAAACACCTCATGAAGAAAAGACTGGTATTTGAATACCAAAATTCAGCAGGTCGCCAGGTTGGAAACCGGGGCAAGTTTTTTGTTTCTGGTGATTGTCGCCCTGTCGTTACTACCACCTCATCTTTAATCGCTCAGCAGTATTCGTTTTGCAGCAGGGTGAAGCTCTAGTCCCCCTCAAGATGACATGGCAAACAGGGGGACTAAAGCTTAAAACCGATGCAGCTTTTTGAGCTGCTACCTGGGTGCCCTAATCTACCCGGACCCGCCGGGTCAAAATAGCCATCATCTCATTGGGTCGCCCGGTGGGCAGCGGCTTGCTCCAGTCGCTGGGTTCAGCGTAGTTGAGCCGGTGGAGCAGAGCAATGGTGTTACGAATACCCGTCAGGCTGCCAAACAGCGTATGGTTGACGGTTTCATACTGATACTCAGGCAGCACCGGACTGATGGGCGGCAGGTTACCTGCGCCCTGGGTTTGATCTTGGAACATGGATCTGGTCTCCTTTTTTTGGGTAGTCCCCCCTGGCGCTGCCGGATGGCATAGGCCAAAGGGGGTGAGAACCAGAACCATCCCTCAGCCGTCCCACGAAAATGATGGCAAATCGAGGAGGCTGAGGGATAATATCCCAAGCCGCCGAGATCGGCAGACGATCTTCGGGGGTCAGCCATCGGTGGGTGGGCCTAATCACCCGCCGATGGTGCCGAGATTGAGTTCTGTTGTCAGACTGCTAAGCAGCCTTCAGATAGAATATGCTGCTTTAGCATGATAATCAAGTAAAGGATTGTTACATTCGGATTGCTCAGAATCAGTAGAGATGGAGAAAGTATAATCGTATTACTACGCTGAGCTTTGGAAATTTGTTCCAGCTATATTCCATACTGTTTTCTGACAACAAGCACATTATGTCCCTCTAAAAGATCTAGCTCAGCTAACTTTCTTCAATGAGTATACTAGTTATCTAGTAGTAAAAGGTTCTTATCCTATCTCATCTGATTTGATTTTTAGCTCATCGATTTTACTCTCTATCCAGCGTGATATATTATGTCTTCTCTTACGCTCGTCAGGGATAAATTCATTCCAGATTTCAGATAGGTGTTCATAAAATGCGCGTACAATTATAGGCTCATTAATAACTATCCATTTACACTCATAATGGTTGTCATCATCAAATTGGACGGTGAATTGCATTAGAACTAATTTACCTTCTTGGACCTCACAAAAGTCAGGAATTATTTCATCAAAATCAATGGGTTCAATATTTTCTTTCCACCCCTTTAAAGAAGGTGCTATTTCCTCTTCTGACAAACACATTTCATAATTTCTGAGGTCTAGGAAATCTCGAAGGTGCTGCAGCTGAGATATCCTAGATTTAATACTACTGACATACCCTGGTAACGACACTTCTCTCCCAGAGTCTGCAAAGTTACCTATGCACTGCCTTGTATAGATATATCTACAGGAATAATTGACTGAATGCTCCAAAAGTGAGTTTTGACGTTTTCTTCTACCCTCCAACGAATATTCTAAATCTTCAGAATCAACTATGTCCTTAGCTTTCTTGTACGCTTTTGCCCATTCAGAGTTCTTGTCATAAAACTCAAATGGCCTTTGAATATCAGATAGCCTTTTCAAAATCACAATTCTTCGACTTGGTATTTTGTCGGCTCTCTCCATTCGTTCAAGAATAGAGTTATATCTTTTTTGTGTGTGAAATATCTCATTAGACTCACTCTTAATTTGGTCAAAGTAGTCTGACAAGATCTCTATCTGAAGCTTATCTTTGATATATATTGCCGAATCTGCATACTCTGATTGTTTGCCTGCATAAAATACCATCCCTTCATTTAATCTAGGTACCAATAATAGGCTTTGGGCTACAGATGAGACATATTTTTGCTTGAAAGCATAAGGAATATACTCACCTTTATTACCAGCTAGTAACAATATGCTTCTAACAATTCTTTTAACTCTTTCTATATTATTATCAAGTCTGACAATATGAGTTACCTTCCAGCCTTTTTGAAGCGCTAGCTTAATAGCACTATTCCATCTCTGCTGAATAACTTCAGAAAATTGTTCTATGGTCGTCATTCGACCTTGAATCATGAGTAATAGCTGATCTCCATGGCACTGTGGATTTGGTAAATTCTCAATAAGACTTATAGCTGTTTCTAAAACTTCTTGAGCTCCTTTGATACCAACACTCTTAGCATTTTTGTTTAACTCGCTTCGAGAATCGGTAATAACAGAACTTTGAGAATCAATTTCTATATCTTTCTCAAGAAGTTTGTTAGACTTGCTATTTTTATCCTTAGAGTATTGTTTCTCTTTTTTGGCAACAGCTTTTTTTGCGTTTTGCCAGTTCAGTGCATCTTCATGAATTTTGAACACTAATTCTTCCGAAACATTGAGTAATTTTGCGATTTTGCTTATTGCAGGATGAGTGTCGGGAGGAATTCTACTACCACTCATCCACCTGCGTATTAAAGAAGCATCAATAGATACATTTTCACGTTTCAAACCTTGCGCCAACCATTGCGCTGAATGGTTACGCGCATCTTTGAGCTCTCTATACAGAAATTGTCCCCAAGGACCACGTTCTTCAAACGGCTTTAGCATTTTTGTCACTGTGACCAGAAAGCATGGTGATATATGTCACAGATAAATGCTTGCACAGTGACAGAAAAAAGGATAGTGTGTTTTACATAAATCAATTCAACTGACTACATAGAAATTTTGTGGCGCACTTTCTACAAACTTGTGCGTACATTCTATATTTCGACATTTAGAGGATTAGCTTGCTAGAGTGCTGATTTCCTTTTTCGGAGAATATTTGATGTTTTTTGAAGATTTGCCAGACGAGTATGTTGAAGGTTTAGTTGATGAAGTGGTTCGGCCTGGCAAAGAATGGAGAATTAAGGTTCATGGGGTGTATTGGTATGCAATGTCTCAAGCCGAAAGAGATTTTAGTCCTGGTGACTACGTGCGTGTAGTTGGACGTAAGAATTTGAGATTGATTATTGCTCCTTGCTAGAAGTAGCAAGGGCAGTAGTATATTTACAGCTGCTCGATAGTAGTAAGTAGATAGATAGACATGGTTGAAAGCTGCCAGGCTGAGAGTTAGAAGGTGCAGCTAGAAGAAGACTCTCTGACAATCTTCTATGTAAGATTGAAACCACCTACTCAGTTGTATCGCTTCCGTTTTACTTGTGATATGTGAGTGTCACAGTCTTTAGGTAGCTGCTCTTCTGTTGATGTTCAACTGACTCTGGAGTGAGGGCTTTCTTTATCACAACAAGTCTCTAAACTTGATAATTTGTTAGAACGGGGGCACAACACTTTCCTAACCAGTGGGGTACACCCCATACAAACTAAGAGCCAAATCTACTTCATCATGAGCTTTTAACATACTTCGTCAGAGCTGGAATCACTATATTGTTTTGTGTTGAGCAGCTTTGCTGAACGAATAATCTCAAAAACATTTCTTTCCTATTTCTGATTCTGTGCACAAGCGACCTATGAATAGCATTTTTATGATTCGGCTACTCGGTATTGACCTGTTAATGACTTAGGTAGATTTCTCCATGAGCAGTTGCCAAATTGCATGCTGGGATAACTGTCACAAGCATGGACCCAGCCAGTCTAGAACTCAGGTGGTAGAAAGATGGAAGTCAGCGAGACTAGAAACCCACCATTAAATAAAGTACCAACCTGTACCGTTTTCCCCTTTCCCCAACCGAGACCTGCAGTTTATTTTTACACCCAACCCTCATCTCATCGAGCCATCAACTGCACCATGGCAGGGTTGCCCGGATCACCCTCAATGGAGACCAGTCGTCCATTTGCATCCAGGTGTCGAACAATTTTATAGATATCCTCAACCGCATCGGGGCGTCCCACCTTATCCGCTACCTCCATCAGGGTAAGAGAACCGCCGCTTTTACTAAGCGTATCTACCACCATATTCTGGAGATTGAGAATACTGGCCGCTGCTTTTTTACCCGCTTCTACACCCGGTTGGTGATAGGCATTAATATTCACCAGGGCCGCGTATAGGCTGACGGACCGCTCGTATAGGGCAATCAGTGACCCCACTATCCTGGGGGTCACTTCAGGGATAGTGATGGTAATGGACTGACGATTGTTTTCAAACAGGGCCTTGCGGGTTCCTTGTAAAAAGCCTGAGAGATAATCCCCCGAGGTCACGCCCGGATCAATTTCCGTGGAGCTGCCCTCACGATCTTTTAGAACCTCAATCAGCGTCACAAAAAAGTTGTTGACCCCTTCACGCAGCTGCTGGACATAGGCATGCTGGTCCGTGGAGCCCTTGTTGCCATAGACCGCGATACCCTGACAGACCCGGTTGCCATCTAGATCCGTTTCCTTACCTAGAGATTCCATAATTAGCTGCTGCAAATAGCGGCTAAACAACAGCAGACTGTCCTTGTAGGGCAAAATGACCATGTCTTTTTCGCCTTTGCCGTTGCCTGTGTGGTACCAGGCAAGGGCCATGAGGGCCGCCGGGTTGTTACGCAGATCGGGCACTCGGGTGGCCGCGTCCATCTGTTTTGCCCCTGCTAAAATGGCGCGAATATCAATGCCTTGGAGGGCAGCGGGTAGGAGACCCACCGAGGATAGTTCCGAAGTGCGTCCGCCAACCCAGTCCTGCATGGGGAACATGGCCAGCCAACCGTCGGCTTTGGCAACCTTGTCTAGCTTGCTGTCGCGGCCAGTAGTAGCGATTGCGTATTTTGAGAAATCTAGACCACGTTTTTCATAGGCAGCTTTGACTTCTAACATGCCGTTACGGGTTTCTGGGGTGCCGCCGGATTTGGAAATTACCAGCACCAGGGTGGTTTTAAGGCGATCGCCCAGTTTGGCAAGAATTTTATCCACACCAGCTGGGTCTGTATTATCAATAAAGTTAATGTTTAGCGGCGGGTTGACGGAGCCGATGGCTTCGGCAACAAATTCTGGACCGAGGGCCGAGCCGCCAATGCCAATGGAGAGAATATCGGTAAAGCGAGCTTCACCGGGGGGGGTGATCGTCGCTGTATGGATCTGTTGGGTAAAATTTTCTATATCTTGTAAGGTATCAACAATTTCACTACGCAGTTCTGAGTTGGGGGCCAAATCGGGATCCCGCAGCCAGTAGTGGCCCACCATTCGATTTTCGTCTGGGTTTGCGATCGCACCCTTTTCCAACGCATCCACCGCTGCAAATGCCTGCTCAAACCGAGGGGTCATCTCGGCGACGAAGTCATCGTCAAAGGTTACCCGACTGATATCCAAGTAAAGTCCTAGCTCATCATTGTAATAAAGCCAGTCTTGATATCGTTGCCATAGCGCAGTCGCATCCATAGTTACCTCTCTAGAACCGCCAGTTTTTGTTAGCTAAAATCATGCATCGACTGCCAGTGTAGTGACCATTTCTGCCTAGGGTGCAAAAATTCTTGAAGGATTTCACGATTCGGCGTGAAAGGTGGGTTATTTTGCCCTGACTCACAATTCTTTAGTAAAATTGTAATCACAGTCACACATTGAACCGCAGGTCCCTTTATCAACCCAATAATGGATCTAGTTACCCTTCAAGGTCTTCTCGACAACGTTTCCTTTGCTGTCCTCTTTGTCACCATGCTCCTTTACTGGAGCAGTCTGGCCGTTGAGGGAGCTACCTGGCTCAAAGCCCTGGGCACCACCGGTATGGCCGTTGCCAATCTCTGCATTGCCGCCCTGCTAGTCGCCCGCTGGATTGAAGGGGGATATTTTCCCCTGAGCAACCTCTACGAGTCTCTCTTTTTTATTGCTTGGGGGATTACCGCCGTTCATTTTGCGGCGGAGCGCATGAGCAATAGCCTCTGGGTGGGTGCCATGACCGCACCGGCCGCCATGGGGATCACCGCGTTTGCGACCCTGACGCTGCCGAATAATATGCAGCACTCTGAGCCCCTGGTGCCTGCCCTCAAGTCCAACTGGCTGATGATGCACGTCAGCGTGATGCTGCTTAGCTATGCCGCCCTAATGGTGGGATCGCTGATTGCGATCGCATTTTTGGTGGTCACCCGCGGTCAGGCGGTGGAGCTAAAGGGTAGCTCCGTTGGAACGGGGAGCTTTCGCGATCGCAAGTACAGTCTCAAACGGGCGGCTGAGATTCCTGCTGTCGCCAGCGCCGGTGGCGGCACCGCTACGCTAACCAAACCGGTCAAACCGGCCCTGTCCATGCAGCGTCTGACCCTGGCGGACACCCTGGACAATATTAGCTATCGCATTATTGGTCTCGGCTTTCCTCTGCTGACCATTGGCATTATTTCCGGTGGGGTATGGGCCAATGAAGCCTGGGGCTCGTACTGGAGCTGGGACCCCAAAGAAACCTGGGCGCTGATTACCTGGCTGGTCTTTGCCGCCTATCTCCACTCCCGCATTACCAAAGGCTGGCAGGGCCGTAAACCTGCCTTTATCGCCGCCTCTGGATTTGTAGTGGTCTGGGTCTGCTATTTAGGTGTCAATCTGCTGGGCAAGGGGTTGCACAGCTACGGCTGGTTCTTTTAGATTTTGCTGAAATTATCGATGCTAAGGGTGGGCGGTGCCGACCCCACGAGTCAAACCCGGCTACCCTACCGTCGCAAACAAAGCCCCAAGCGGCTGTTCCGGCGCTTCGGCACGGGTGACAATTTCCACAATTTTGTTTTCGGCGTCGGGCTCTATCAGCGCCGCCACACATACCTGGGCCACCTTTTCCCGAGCAATCCCCCCATCAAACAGGGTATCTGCCGGAGCCATGACAATCGCCTCATCCCTATCCTCATTACGCAATCCCCCTGGGCGCACAATAGTATAGGTCAGACCGCTTTTCACGATGTAGTCTTCAGCCTGCTTTTTCCAATAGAGCACCAGCCAAAATAGGTTGAGCGGATGGAAAAATTTAGACACACACAGCGAAGATACAATCACAAACCGACCGATCCCCGCCGCCTTGGCCGCATCGATCAAATTTTTAGTCCCGACAAAATCCACCTGGTAAGGCCCCGTAATATCAAAGCTGGGGGCGGCTCCTGTGGCGCAGATAATCGCATCGCAGTTGGCCATAGCCGCTGTGAGGGTGGCGGGTTTAAGCACATCGCCAACGACCACATCAACGGTATCTGGAAAGTCCGCCTTAGCGCGATCTCGCACCAGGGCCTTGACCTTTATATCCGAGCGCACAAGCTGGGTAGTAACC
The DNA here is from genome assembly GCA_039814735.1 of Cyanobacteria bacterium P01_A01_bin.15. Taxonomy (GTDB): domain Bacteria; phylum Cyanobacteriota; class Cyanobacteriia; order Phormidesmidales; family Phormidesmidaceae; genus Leptothoe. Next base: position 43,721 of record JBCCAQ010000002.1, on the reverse strand, counting down.
TGGCGACCCGTCTGCCCCGTTGCTCCCACGACCAATACATTCATAATTCTCCTAGGCAGCCGTTGCCGCTGTTTCCCTGACCCCACCAAATTACCAAACTGTAACGTTGGCTGCACAGCTGAAGGAATCGCTCTGATATTTATTGATAGGTAGCTATGGCAGCCGACCATTTATCCAACGCTCACATTGGCATGTCCGTACCATTGAAAATGATTAAGCCGTCCGCAAACCAATGGTGTCGGCCAGAAAATCGACTAAACTTAATGAATCACAACAGATCTTCTTGCATAGGCGATTAAAACGTTAGATTGGGCGGGTATATTCTGTGGGTGAACGTATAAGTATCTGAATGATTTATGGGATTAACATTGAATGGCCGTTGTTCTCAGGTCCATATCCGTGATTTGACGATGGTCGCTTGATTTTTTAAATCAGTACGCTAGGGGTGTTTACAAACGATCCCTACCGCTTGATATCGCATCCGTAGGTCGTCTCTTTCAAAATTTTTAGCTTTATGCACGTGTCATCTACGCAGTATTCGAATTCAGGAGTTTCCGACGCTTCACAGCCGGTGTCTAGTTCTGTTTCAGATGCGATCGCACCAAGCACCGGGCAGGCTGACACGATGGTCTTTGCTGGGTACTACGTAGGCAACATGGAAATGTATGCCGATGTCGGCACCGTTGCCAGCTACTTTGATTCCCACCAGGGTTGGTTTACCCGCTGCGCCGCACCGATGGATGTCAAGCCCATCGGCCACAACGGGTATGCGATTTCCCTGGGCCGCTTTGGCAGCCTAAATTTTCAGGTTCAGCCCAAAATTGGTCTGCACCTGCTACCTCAAAACCAGGGCGTGTACCACATCGAAACTATCCCCGTACCGGGGTATGTCCCTGCCGGGTATGACGTCGACTTTCGCGCCGCCATGTCCCTGGCGGAAAAGTCCCAGCCAGACGTTGCCGTAGAACAAGCTACCCACGTGGAATGGGAACTCAACCTGCAAACTAGGGTGCAAATGCCAAAGTTTATCCAGGCACTGCCCCAATCCTTGGTCAAAGCATCCGGCGACAAGCTGCTCAACCAAATTGTGCGGCAGATCTCCAAACGTCTGACACGCAAGGTCCAAGAAGACTTCCATACGATGATGAATCTGCCGCTGCCGGGGCGTCGGCGCTAGGATCTGAGCTGTTCGATGGGGTCCAGGTAGCTGGCAACAGGGGCTTGGGCCATCTGGCACGCCAGGCGGTCAATGGCCAGCAGGTCACTTCCCCACACTACATGGCCGACATCAACGCCTGTGCCCACATCGGGCCGCCAGTCCTTACTAATAAATTTTTGGCTACAGTCGGCCACACCACCATCAAATAAGTGGCCGATGGAAAAATAGACATCCTGTAAAATTTGCGGCACCGATGGCCGGTGGAGCTGCCCCCTGGAGTTAGGGCTGCGGGCCTTATATTTAGCCCGAGGAAACAGGCCATACAGGTTTTTTAACGTGGCTGAAATCAGGGGCTGCTGTTTTAGGCTGGTCACCTTAAAGGCACTCACCGAAATCCGGCAGTCCACCTCCTGTAGCAGCTGGGGAGCCCACATTTCGGTGTAGCGTACGGGCTGGGGTGAGCGGTTGGGATAGGCAACACAGGGCAGCGTATCGGCATCAAGCAAGGTCATGCCACCATCCAAGATGTCGTACAGACCGTTTTTACCGGCAATCTCAGCTAGGGACTGTTTGGAGCACACTCCTTCCACCACCAGGATCTCGGCCTGGGGACTGGCCTGTCGCAGCCCCTGGAGCACCCTGGAGAGCACCGACATACCAACGGTGATTGGCGGCCCCTTGGGATACCCCAGGTTGGGTTTTACCAAAATTCTCGTTGCCCCCTGGGCCGCTGCTGGCGGACTATAGATAAAGTCTGCCACCGGAGCGCTGGTGGCGATACGGAGTCTATCTGTCTGAGTAGTGTAAACAGCCATGACCTTTACGGTGGTAACCCGCAGTTTTAAGCAGGAATTTGAACGATGGACCGACGCGCTGGAAACTGCCAATAGCCTAAAACCACAGCTCAAAAGTTGGTTTATTGACATCCGCATCTTTGATGGCAAAGACCTGGTTTGGATGTATAGCAAACTGCGCGCTCATCCAGAGTACATTGGGCCTGGTACCTACGATCGGTTGGCCCGTCTGTTTCTGGCTGAAGGTCGTATAAAAAAGGCCAGCCGCCAGCCTTGGGATATTCGAGGTCACCGGTTTGACGGGGGTGAGCGCACCTATCTGATGGGGGTAATCAACGTCACCCCCGATAGTTTTAGTGACGGCGGTCAGTTTAATTCGGTGGCCGCCGCCCTCAAACAGGCCCAGGCACTGCTGGGGGCCAACATCGACATTTTGGATATTGGGGGCCAGTCGACTCGACCCGGAGCCGAGCAAATTTCCCTGGGGGAAGAGCTAAATCGAGTGGTGCCTGTGATCGAGGCTATCCGTGCGGTGCCAGACGATGGGCTGAGCCAGGCGGTAGTTTCTGTGGATACCACCCGCGCCACCGTTGCCCGCGCCGCCATCGAAGCTGGGGCGGACATTATTAATGACATTTCTGGAGCGACCTATGAGGCTGACATGCTAAAGGTAGCCGCTGACACCGGGGTGCCGATCATTTTGATGCATCTGCGGGGCACGCCAGAAACCATGCAGCAGATGACGGACTATGGCGACCTGATCGGTGAAATTTCAGGGTTTCTACGCCGGCAGATCGACCAGGCCCTGGCAGCCGGTGTGCCGATGCAAAATATCTGCATCGATCCCGGTATTGGCTTTGCTAAAACCTATGCTCAAAATCTAGATATTTTGCGACAGCTGGGGGACCTAGCCGCGCTGGGCTGTCCGATCTTGGTTGGAGCCTCCCGCAAAAGCTTTATCGGCTGGATTTTAGATCAGCCTGACCCACAGCAGCGTGACTGGGGAACGGCGGCTGTCTGTGCGGCTGCGATCGCAGGTGGCGCTGATATACTTCGGGTGCACAATGGGTCTGCCATGGCGGATGTGGCTCGAGTCGCCGATGCGATCTGGCGACGCACTGAGTAAACTGCAGAAAAACTAAGGCAGAAACAGCGATTAGTTGGGCAGTCTAATTAACGAATGTTGATGCTGGAACGATCAAAACTGACCGGAAATCTGCGTAAATCCTCGTAAAAAATAGTTTGTAAAGTCCTGCTGTCGTCGGTCAGTACTGACCCTCCCCGGACACGGGGTGGCAGGTGGGATAGGCGGGCTGTGATACAGTCAGCACGGATAAATCGGGGTTTGGAGCAGGCACCGGCTAGCGCAATCATCTGGTGGAGAAACGAGGAGACCCATGCGACAGAAACTGACAACGCTGGTGTTGTTGAGCACCGTGATTGGCATTGGCACAGGCACTTCTGCAGAAGCCAGTGGTTCCCTTTTAAACGACGTTCCAACCCAGACGGTGGATGTTGCTGTTCCGGTCGCTGACCCTGCTAAAGATATTGATGGGGATACTGATGAGGATATTGATAACCTACCTCCGCTGTCTGCAGCAGAGGTAGGTCTGTCGCCGCTGCCTGCCCCCTCACTCCCCGAGGAAATCGACCGTTCGCCGACGTTTAGTCAGTCGGGTACAGCTAGTCAATCGGGCCCGGTCATTAGTCAGGTGCTCAACAGCCCCCCTCCAGCCGATACCTTCCCGGAGCCGCTGCCGGACCCCGTGCCAACACCGGATCCCGTATTGCCCACCACGCCTGCGGTCCCCGCCGAGCCTGCTGAACCAGCACCCGAGGTAAGCCCAACGGTCGCAGTCCAGGGATTTGAGGTATCCGGGAGCACTGTGTTTGGCGAGGCGGATTTTGAAGCAGCGCTGTCGTCGTTTATTGGACAGGCCCTGGGGATTGACGAGCTGCGTCAGGCGGCGGACTCGATTACCCAGCTCTATTTAAATGAGGGCTATATTACCTCTCGAGCTGTCCTGCCCAATCAGCCCATTACCGACGGTATTGTTCAGCTGCAGATTATCGAAGGCAGCCTGGAAGAGATTCGCATTGAAGAGGTCGACCGCCTAGCTAGCTATGTGCGATCGCGCATTAACCTGGGCGCTAAAACCCCCCTCAACCAGTTTGAGCTTGAAGACCAGCTGCGGCTGCTGCGGGCCGATCCGCTGATTGACAATATTGAGGCCAGCCTGCGGGCGGGTACCGGACTGGGGCAGAGCATTTTGGTGGTCCGCGTTGACGAGGCCGATCCGTTTGAAGCTCACCTCACCTTGGATACGGATTCCCCCGTCAGTGTGGGGGTGGTGCGCACCGGAGCCAATGTCACCTATCGCAACCCCTTTGGCATTGGGGATCAGCTGCGGGCCGCGGCCTATCGCGCCACCACCGGTGGCTCCCACCTCTATGAGCTGAGCTACAGCGCCCCGGTCAATGCCATGAATGGCACCATTTCAGCCCGGTTTTTACCCAGTGAGTTTGAGATTATTTCCCCTCGGAACCTGGCCGACTTGGACATTGAAGGCGATGCCCAGGTTTATGAATTGACCTATCGTCAGCCGCTGGTGCGCACCCCCCGCGAAGAGTTTGCCCTGTCCCTGGGGTTTCGCCACCGGGACGGAGATACCCGCCTGCTGGGGCTAGACCTTACAGAAAATAGCGCCAGCGTGATTCAGTTTGGCCAGGACTATCTGCGGCGCGATACGGCAGGGGCCTGGGCGCTGCGATCGCAGCTTAGCCTGGGGGTGGACTGGCTTGATGCCACCAACCTATCGTCCCCCCAAGCGGACAGCCAGTTTGTTAGCTGGCTGGGACAGATCCAGCGAGCCCAGATCCTAAATCAGGATCATTTGCTGATTGTTCAAGGGGACATTCAGCTGGCCAGTGATACCCTGCTGGGTTCAGAACAGTTTGTCACCGGGGGACGCCAGTCCGTGCGAGGCTACAGTCAAAATGTCCGCTTTGGAGACAACGGTGTCCGGCTGTCCGTGGAGGATCGGATCACGATTCGGCGTAACGAGTCCGGGGCACCGACTATGTTGGTGAGCCCATTTTTAGACATGGCTGCCGTGTGGAATACCCGCTCCGGCACCACCGTTAACGACGACCGCTTTTTACTAGGTACGGGTGTGGGGTTTACCTATCGACCGACTGAGAGCTTAGATCTACGCCTAGATCTGGGGGTACCCCTGGTGGATATTAACGACAGTGCCCCCCAGGACGTGTTTCTCTACCTAGACATTGACTTTGAAATCTAGGGAATTTTGATGGGAAGAGTCCAACAACAGGGTTTCAAAATCCTGTGCCGTGAGCGCCGGGCTAAAGAGATATCCCTGCATACTCTGACAGCCAAGCTGTTTTAATATCGACAGCTCCCTGGCGGTTTCCACACCGCTGGCAACGGTGGCAATGTTCAACCCCTGGGCCATGTCCATAATGGCTTTGACAATAATCTGGTTGCTTTTGTTGTGATGCAGGTCGCGAACAAAACACTTGTCTAGCTTGAGGATATTGACGGGCAAATGTTGCAGATGGCTCAAGGACGAGTAGCCGGAGCCAAAATCATCTATTGCCGTACTAAATCCCCCCTGCTGCAGGGTTGCTAGTAGGGGCTTTGCCCGGTCTAGATCCGCCATAATTAAGCCCTCGGGGAGTTCTAGATCAATCATCACCGGGGTCACCCCAGCGATGGAGACCAGGCTCATCAGCCGGTCGATAAAGATCGGGTTTTGCAGCTGATAGGCCGATAGGTTAATGGCAAGACTAATGCCCGAGAGCCGCATGGTTTGCCAACGGGAAAGCTGCTGCAGGGCCGCTCCCAGGATCCAATCCCCCAGGGACGGCATTAGGCCACTATCCTCCGCCACCGGAATAAACTGCACTGGCAAAATAGCAGGTTCACCGGGGACAATCCAACGCACCAGCGCTTCTGCACCGATTATTTGACCGCTGTTTAGGTCCACCTGTGGCTGAAAATAGAGCTGCAGCTCATCCCGCTGAATGGCCCGCCGCAGACGCTCCACCAGGGAGGGGGAGGGCGCACTTGCCATCCCCTCCCTGGGTTTGTTCACAGCTAGGTCTAAGCAACTGACGGACCTCACGCAAATATCTAGACTCAAGCGATGGTTGCTGACAACCCTAGGCTGTTTTAGTCTGGTTTGCAGACTGGCAATGGCCTGGTCGACTAACCCTGGCGGTGAGCTCAAGAGGATCACAAACCGCTCGTCTAGGCGATAGGTTTCGATGGGCAAAGCAGATTCATGACAGCGCCACTGCTGTAGCTGCTGGCCCACCGACTGGAGCACCAGCTGACCAAAGACATGGCCATAGCGTGCTTGAATCGCACCATAGTTTCGCAGCTGGATCATCCACAGCTGTGGCGACGGTGCTGATGCCTCGAGTCGTGTTTCTAGGGCTTCCAGGCTGATGGGAGCGGGCTCAGCGGGCACAGCCGACACTGAGGCAAAATGCTCTGCCAGCTGTTTGCGCTTCGTAAGCTGGGTCTGCACCGCGCGCAGAAAACCGTCTAGATCAACCGGCTTGGTAAGATAGTCATCGGCTCCATGCTCCATGCTGTGCCGAAACGTATCGGCGTCGGTACGACCGGTCACCATGATTACGGGGATAGTGGTGGTGGCTGGGTGCGATCGCACCCCCTTGAGCACGCTATGGCCGCTAATATCCGGCAGTCCGATATCACACACCACCAGCTGCGGGTGGTGCCGCCGGGTCAGCTGGATACCCGCCTGGCCCGTGGCTGCCCTAAGGGTGGCAAAGCCATTGAGGGCGAGCGTTTCACAAAACACCGTTCCTAGATTAGTGTCATCATCAATTACTAAAATTGTTGTCATTGCAGCAGGTACTGTAGGCATTGGTTTAAGGCTTGTCTACCCCCACGGATAGAGTACCCAGCCCAGGTGTGCCTTGGCCCCGTGGGTGAGCAGCCGATCGCCCCAGGGCGCTGCGGGCAACAAGACTTGCCTGGCCCTGCAACAACCATAAAGAGTCTGTGAAGCTTAGACAAAGGCGGAAACCCAAACAGGCACAAAAAAATCCTTTCTGTAAGCACCCAATATGGGGCGTAAGGATCTGTGTACCTAATCCAAAACAATCCTGAGACAGTAGAGAAAAGTTGGAGCTTCGTTCTGTCTCCCTAGCCGCTATTCAAGACAGTTGCCAGCAGCGCTGCTGGCAACTGTTGATAATGACCCACTCTTTACCCCAAGGACCTAACTGCCCCCTATGGATCTACAGCACCTGCGTCTACTCCTTATTCAACACACTGAGCCCTATCGAGACGGCATGGAGAAGGGCACCCTCAATGCCGAACAGCTAACCATGCTCGAAGGCTTAACTACCTGGGGATTTCAACTACAGGAGGTCGGTGTACTGGGCTGTTCTTCAGACCAGCCCTATGACGCCATGTTAGAAACGGGGGTACGCGTCATGGGCAGTGGTTTAGCGGAAACCCAGGGGGCAATTGTGAGGCGGCTGGCCGATTTTTGTCCCACCCACCTTGTGATTGATGTCCCCGATCCGGTTTTTTTTCGCTGGGCTATTCGTAATCAGGTCCGCTGTATTGCAATGTTTCGAGAGACCCTAGCCGACCCTGGCCTCAAACAGCGGTGGGATAACTACCAGCTTTCTAAGGTGCTAAACCACGGGAGTGTGGACTGGGTCGGTGGTCTTGGCCTGAAAACCTGTGATGCTTTAGCCCAGATCGGAGTGCTGCAAGACAAGCTGATCCCATGGGGCTGGCCGCCGGTCAACCGGGCTGAGACCTTTGCCCCCAAACAGCTGCGATCGCAGCCAGCCGCACCGATCCAAATTGCCTACGCAGGCCCTCTATCCGCCACCAGAGGCATTGGCGATTTACTCATTGCCCTGGCCCAGCTCAAAGCCAAAGGTTGGAATATTTATTTGAAGCTAATTGGCCAGGGCGATAGCCAACGGTTTGCCAAACAGGCCAAACAGCTGCTAGTGGCAGATCGAGTCGAATTTATCCAAGATGTTCCAGAGCACGGGCGAGTACATCTAATCCGCCAGGCCGATATTGTTGTCATGCCAAGCCGTCACGAATCTCCAGAAGATTCAAGCACCATTCTCAAGGATTGCCTACAGGCCCACACCCCCATCGTGGCGTCGGATCACCCCATGCTTTCGGGCAGCCTCAGCCACGGCAACAATGCAATAATTTTTCCAGCTGGTAACATCCGTGCCCTCTGCCAAAGCATTGACTATCTCCTTAGCCACCCAGAGATTTACACAAAGCTATCAGCGGCCAGCCAGGCCACCTGGCTAGCCCTACACCTCCCCGTCCACTGGATCTCACTGCTCGATCACTGGCTGTCAGGAACCGCCGACGATCGCAGCTGGATTCAGCAATATGTCCTAACGGCTCCACTCTATCAGCGTCAGCCACCACTGCTACAGCATTCCCCCTGAGCATGGGTCTCAAAAACGTCCAACACAGCAGTAAAAACTAACAAAAATCTGTTACCTGGGTCTTATGTCATCAGCCATCAGCCCTGATGCCACTGGGTTAACAGTTGCTCCATGGTTTCCATAATCTCAATCGTTTCTGACAGGGGCATCAGATCGCTCTCTAGTTTACCGGCCTGCAAACATTTAACAACTTCTGCCGCCTCATAGTTATAACCATTACCCGAGAGTTCCTGATAGATGGATTTAGTATTCTCTTTACGCAGTTTTGCCAAGGATTTTAGCCATCGATTTTGTTTGAGCTTACCCACCATAGAACTCTTCCAAATGGACTTTGCCAGGAGCGTAGCCGAAATGGCGGCCGCCATCGGTGAAGACAGGCCGGGACGTTTGGCCGCTGATTTCTCTCTCCACAATAACGAGCTGGTCCTGGCCATTCAAGATAGTCTAGAAACCGGCGGCGCTTATAAGCTGACAACCACATTCCAGCCCACCCAGCCCATGCCTTGGGCCGTCTAGGATAGCCCTTGCCCTAGCTGAGATAGGAGCAATCTGATTCAGCTGAGGGCTTGCTTCGCCGTCTGGGCTATCTGTTTTGCGATCGCTGCTTTACGCTCGCTATGGCGGTCCGTAAGCTCATCCACGTTATCCCGCAGCAGCAGGGTAAAGCGATAGAGTTCTTCCATCACATCTATCACCCGATCCCGGTAGGCGGACTCTTTCATCGTGCCGTCTTCATTAAATTCCTGGTAGGCCTTTGCAACCGAGGACTGGTTAGGGATCGTAAACATCCGCATCCAGCGACCCAAAATTCGCAGGGTGTTGACCGCGTTAAAAGACTGGGAGCCGCCAGACACCTGCATGACCGCCAGGGTACGTCCTTGGGTGGGACGCAAGGCTCCGATATTAAGGGGAATCCAGTCAATCTGAGTTTTCATGAGGCCTGAGATGTTACCGTGCATCTCTGGACTAGACCACACCTGCCCTTCGGACCATTGGGAGAGATTTCGGAGTTCCTGTACCTTGGGGTGGGTATCCGGTTCTGCGCCGTGGAGGGGTAATCCTCGCGGGTCAAAGAATTTTACGTCTGCCCCAAAATCTTCAATAATGCGGGCGGCCTCTTCAGCTAGCAGGCGGCTGTAGGAACGTTCACGCAGGGAACCATAGAGAAAGAGAATACGGGGCTTATGATCAAAGGTCATAGATGAGAGGGATAGCGGTTTAGAACAATAGATTTTCAAAGGCGCTCCATAGAACCCCTATACGTTAAAACGTGGACCTCAATCCTCGGTCCTAAGGAATAGGAATTTTATAAGATCCAAGAATTAATGCTGGAGAGACGTTCCGTGGAACGTCTGTACATCCAATAATGGAACCTATAGTGGAACCTAATTAATTTTGTTTCCTAAAAGATTTTAGGAGATAGAAATCAAAATCTCCATCTCCTAAATTTTAGGATCTATCGTTTGATCCGCCGCTGCCTAATGTCGGATCCCAGGGGCTATTTTCTAGAGCATAACGCTATAGGCTAACCCAGCCATTACCGAACCTGTAAAGGCAAATCCTAGGTAGGCCAGAAATATCGGGCGACGGGCCAGGGCAAAAACCGCGATCATAGCCGGGATGCTAGTAGCCCCGCCCGCTAGTAAAAACGCCATGCCAGCGCCCGGTGCCATACCCTGATCCACAAGACCCGCTACTAGAGGTAGCGCCGCGTAGCCATTTAAATAAGCAGGAATGCCCACCAGAGCTGCCCCCACAACTGATGGTAAAGTACCGCTACCGGCAACCGTCTGAATCCACCCGTTGGGCATATATGCCAGCATCAGACTCTCAAGCAAAAACGCTAGCGCCAGCCACTTGCCCAGAAACCAGACGCTATTGTAGGCCCCTTGCCAAAACGTCCGTCGGCGCTCCGCTGCAAGCCAAAATTTCCATGCAACGGGTTTAGGATTACGCACGCGGCCACCGCCGCAGCCGCCGTTGCCAGCATCTTTGCGCAGCGGGCTGCTAAAGGCTGCCGTTGAGATTCCCAGGTTAATTAGCGTCAGGGTACCAAAACCGCCCAGCAGACCAATGACTATGGTGGCCAGGGTTTTGGCGATGGCAAACTGTAGCCCTAGGGTACCAATGGTGAGAAAAAACATGGACGGATCCATGAGCGGGGACGCCAGCCAAAAGGCCATCACCGCTGCAACGGGTACCCCCATGGACAGTAACGCTGCAATCAGTGGAATCACGCCGCAGGAGCAAAAAGGGGACAGGGCTCCAAAGAGAGAGGCGACAACAATCATCACCGAGATGCGACCCTGGAAGGCTTTGACAATCAGATTATCCGCGCCGCTTGCCTGGGCATAGGCTGCAATACCAATAGATAGCAGCAAAAAAGGTGATACCAGGATCAGGTTTTTGACCGTAAAGCCCAGGCTAATAGCAGCCTGGGCCGGCACCAGAATAGCGAGGGCAATGATGATTAAGGCAATGGCGATAAAGACGTGATCTAGCCGTCGGATACGGCGACTAAAGCGATTGAGTACGGTCGAGGTCATGACAGAAGTTCTTTAGTATTACTAGAAACATCAAAATAAAAGAGACGTGGTCTGAAGAACGGCTGCATGCAGCCGTTCCCAACGCTAGTCTGGACAGTCAGGACAGGGGCGCGGAACTCCGATGTCGGTTAACTCCAGAGTGTCGGGGTCAACCACACGATTGCGGGTGCAGCATTCTTCAAACAGAAAGTCGATCAGATATCTAAGCGTATCGGACCGGACGCTATACCAGATCCACTGACGGTCCTTGGCGGCTTGGACAATGCCAACCTGACGTAGCTTATCCAGGTGGTGGGACAGTGTGGAGGCCGTGATACCCAGCTCCCGCTGGATTTCACCGGCGGGTAGCCCTTGGGGATAGGCCGATAAAAGCAGCCGCACGATGTTGAGCCGTGAGGCCTGTCCCAGGGCTGCAAAGGTGGCCGCAATTTCATCAACGGAGCGAGACTGACTGTTTGACATATTTCGATAATCATCAAAATATCCAAAATTGTCAAGGGACTGGCCGTTGGGTGGCCCCCTCCCATGGATGTGTGAGGCCGGACGGAGGGTGCGATCACAAACAACTTCATCCTGGATGAGTTTTTGGACTCAAATCTCACCGCTGACCATGATGTCGCCTGGGGTCAGGGGTTCTAGCACCCGAGCAGGTTTTAACGATGATCTACCAAAGCCTGGCCGATTAGCTATGGTGGGAGGGATCAAGTAACTGCAGGAGGTTGTGAATGGATCATCGACACGTTCTAATGAGTGCTCTGGTTGTGGGTATAGTCGGCAGCGCTGCCTATCCGGCCCAGGGGCAAATTGACCAAACTACCCTGGTTGTAGAACTGAGTGGGCTCAATGAGCTGCAGGGACAGGTTTGCCTTAACCTGTTTGCCAGCAGTGCGGGGTTTCCCAGCGACCGAGACGATGCGCTCCGCACCCAGTGTGTAATGCCCACGGCAGATCCCGCACCCATGGCCATTTTTGACAGTCTGATTCCCGGTAGCTATGCGGTCTCGGTCTTTCATGATGCCAACGGAGATAACGAATTTAACCGTAACTTTGTGGGTATGCCCGAAGAGGGATTTGGATTTTCCAGAAATCCAGAAGCCCGTACAGGCCCGCCAGAGTTTGGCGATGCGGTAGTTTTAGTGGCGGGAACAGAGACCAGAATTGAAATTGAGCTTAGCTATTTTTAAAGAGCTAGAACAAAAATATTAGCGCTGGCTCAGACAATCTGAAAGACACTCAGGTGAAAGGGATCGCAGAGACATGGGTAAATGTCGAATATCCGCTTGGTAGCTGCGGAGCCTTAGTCAGACGATGCCCGCAGTCGCCCTATTTATACAGCGAGGGCGCTGTCCTTTAAGGGTTGGTGTCTATTTTCAGGCAAAACATTGCTCTCCCTTGAGAAGCTAGGGCGCTATGGGCTGTCTTGAGAGTTCAAGCCATCGGTGGGGCATTAGCCTGTTTGATTTCAGCCAATTCGGCCTGAAACAGGGATATTCCAGCATCTATCCAATTGGTAGACTTCTGCTAACAAGGTTTTTAATGTAAATACTTCAAATCGCGTGTTCAGCGTTGCCAATACGGTCATGATGATGCCCCGCCGTTCAGCACCGTGCTCCGTCTTACTCGTGCGTCCGCCTTTTCTGACCTCAGCTTCGCGACGCACATTGCGTTCACTCCGATTGTTGGTGGGTTCCACGTGAGGATGGGCCACAAAGACAAATAAGGCCTCTACGCCATTGACTAACTCATTTTGCAACCGAATAAAGGTCTGTTGATGAGTGGGCATGGTGTCCTTATCAATGGGGGTACCCGCATCACGACATACTTTGCGAATGCGGGTTTTGAGGATATTGACTTCGTCAGCCCGACCCACACTCAAGGGGCGCATCCCAGTTTTGTGATGAGCATAAATGCTTAGGATCGCTACAGGCTAACCTCCGCTATGCTCAAAGCATTATTGTCTCAATGGCTAGCCCGAGTATCGCAAATGGACGCCTCTAAAGCTGAGCAAATCAAAGCCCATGCCCGAGCCATTGCCAAATTACTATATGAGGAAACAGAGGAAACCAATCCTGGGTGTCTAGAGACCTTTGAAGGCATTGAGCACGCTTTACGAGGTCATATTTTGACCATATTGGGCCCGAGGTCGGGGAGTTTTTTGTCAAACAACAAGTGGCGGCAAAGCAGGCCGCAGTCGTCGACTTAAAAGTATCGTTGGAGACATCAAAATCACAGAGAAACAATCCAAAAGGTTAGGAGTCAAACCTCACACCCAGCTCAGTCCTCTTTTGGAGAAATGTTGCTTGCTGTTGAGTGCGAATGAGTCTTACGAGCGAGCCGCTCAAGACATCGAAGTATTGACAGGCCGGTCAGCGGGCCACAGTACTCAACAACGGTTAGTCCATCGGCAGGAACGGGTGTTAAGAGATGCAGAAAGTACCGTCGATGAGTTAAGCGTGGATGGTGGAAAAATCCGGGTCAGGACACCCCTGGGTCAGCCCTGTGATTGGCGAGATTATAAGGCCATCAGATTCCATGAACACACTATCGGGCAAGTTATCAGGACAACGCCTCACTCATTCAGTGGTCAAATGAGCAACCGTTAGCTGACCCCCTGATATGTCTGGGTGATGGTCATGATGGCATCTGGAATATTATTGTTGGGATTAGTCGTAAAGAACAACGTATAGAGATACTCGATTGGTATCATCTCATGGAAAATTTAGCGAAAGTAGACAGCTCTCCAGACCTGTTAGATGAGGTAAAAGCGTTACTGTGGGAAGGGAGAGTGAACACAGCGATGGGCAAATTTGAACAGCGCTCTGATGAGCATGCCGATAGATTTGTGGCCTATTTGCGGAAACATCACCATCGGATTGTGAACTATGAGTATTATCAATTAGAAGGGCTATCGATTGGCTCGGGTGCCATATTGAATCGGGGATTAAGCAGATAGCGGCCAGAGTCAAGCTCACGGGGGCTCAGTGGAAAGCTGAGAATGTACCTCAAGTCCTGCGACATCGCTGTGCTTATCTGAATGGACAACTTTCAGTTATCGATCAAATAGCTGGATGAGACTGGATAAATTGTATGAGTGATTATGCCTATCGTAAACCTGAGATGCACCCTAAACAGTTACATCTGACAAAAATTGGAACATAAACGCTATGAATTCTTTTAATGAGCTCATTCGCCTAGCCGCTTTCGCCGGATTCTCATTCTGGACCTGCTCTTTTATATCAACTGCTGTAGTAGCCGTCTCTCGCCAGGGGAGTGATTCCCTGCCACCAGTATCGAGAATGATCAGAATATATTTCAGTCAAGGATTTGTTTCGATAGCAGTTTTGTCTGGAGTAATGTGGCTGCTAGTGAACGTGATTAATGTTCCTATTTCTCTATTTAGTGGCATCTCATACGTGAAAATTGTCTTGTCAGCTATATTCTTTGGAATAGCTACAAGCATAACTAGTATTTTATTCCCTAATCTCTTTTTGCAAGGGTCTCCAAAAAAGGGATAAAGCTGTACTCGTCTTTTTTGTTTAGATCAAACATTCTCAAGGAGAAATCAAGCTTTTCAGCCCTGTCCGACACACTAACTGGGGCGGTGCTTTTCGGGGTTGAGAGCGTCGTTCTTGTTCAAAATACTCGCTGCACTCTCAGCAATCCATTCAATGATGCCCACTGTCCAAACCGGCGCTCCTAATATACTTGTCAAAAAAAATGGTGTTAGCGGGTACACCATTTCTAGCAAAATCGGTCAGCGAGCCGACCCAGCCTAAGGCTTTGACCGTACGGGGCAGCTCGTGTGTTTGATCGTTTATAAAAGCTAATCCATATCAAGCGATCGCAAGTACTTCAAACAATAGAACCAGTCCTCCCCCAGGGCCATCAGTGTGCATTCTGAAATGCGGCCACTTGCGCAATCACACTTACGTCTATCTTTTGAGTCTTCAGTAATTCAGCCATTTTGGGTCGACTCAGATGGGTCCATTTCACCTGTGGATGACCAGGTGAACCAGCTGTATGATGTTCCATGACTTTCAAAAAGGCGGCATCCAACCCCTCGACAGTCTCAAATGCAGATTTGCGTCCGCCGCCATGCCGAATCTTCGGTTGGTCCAAGCTTGAATCTTCCTGGAGTTCAGCTATCCCAGTCTTGATTGTGCGATAGTCACAGCTTAAGAGCTGACTGCTATAGCTGATGCCGCCATAGCCTATTCAACAGCTTCTATGCCAGCGTAACGACAGCGAGCCTTTTCAGACAGTAACTGTTAATAACGTTGCAGTTGAGTTCAATGCTAACTTTTCTTACGGGATCTACCTTAATACAACTGTCCGTGACTCCAGCTCGAATCAGCCTACTTATTCTGAGGAAACTGGTTAATGTGGGCAATACCGTAGAAAATTAGCTCTTTATTGCGCATCCGAATTTTATCAACGCGCAGCTGGGTACCGTCCAGGGAAAATGAGTCTAGATCCATCAGAGCATTAACGTGGCCGACAATGGCTTTGCCCAGGGCAACGTCCCTGTCTGTCCCATAGTAATCAACATCTATAAACGCAATTTTAGTACGGTCATAGACCTCAACATGGGCTGTGAGATTCACAGACTGAGTCGTGGTGCTATTGCCAACGCTGACCTGGCTATCTAGGGTGATGGACTTGTCATCGTTCAGCGTCATTTCGGTCGCCTTAAAGTGTAGCGGCTGACCCTCAAACTCCATACGCTGCAGCTTCTCGACTACAAAGGGCGTATTAAACGACGTGGTCAGGTCCTCTTCAGTCAGGACAACTCGCATGGATGCCTGGGTGGGCTGCTTAAGACGCACCTGTCCTCTGAATATGGCGCTAAAGTCAATCGATACGGCCTGTACAAACAGCTCCATAGCCTTGATGCGTAGACCGTTGTACATCAGCATGCCGTTGCCGATAAAGTCAAAGCCATCAACGCTGCCCTGTAATAGCTTGGCGACAGGTTCAGCCCGCACGGTGGCATCTAACTTGCCCGTACGCTTAAAGAGGGCCGCGATAGCAGTGCTAACCGCTTTGCTAACGACTTGGTCACCGCTCTGTCCTGGAAATGGTAAGTTGCCTAACACGAAGGATGTCATTCCTGATCAGTGAGCGACTGCAATGGCCTCGAAAGCCGAAACCAAACTAATGGACAGCCTTATTATGTACTTTTTTTAAGAAACGTAACCAGGGGGTAACGATACCTTTCTCTTATGAATGTAATTGAAAGCTTAAAAGAATAATTGTGTGGTTTTTTATCTGGACTCCCGGATCGTCAAAATGAAGAGGCTGTAAAGAGACCATCCATGGCAGCCGTAGAAAATCTTTGAGGCAGTGGTACAGAGTAATTTTGATTAACCGCCATAATAACTGCAGAGTTCCTTTAGAGATAATTGCTAATACTAGGATTCTAGCTGATTGGGGTAGCTATGGTTTCAACAGGGGTGAGTAAATCTTTAGGGCGCTATCCACGCGGTTGTACGTTTTCACAGGAGGACTGGGATGCGATCGCACCCTTTTGGTTTCCCATTGCCTTTAGCCACGATGTGGTCGAGCAGCCGGTGGCGGCCATCCTGCTCGACCAGCGACTGGTGATCTGGCGCACCAGCCAGGGTGTTTCCGTCGCCAACGATCTTTGCCTCCACCGTGGTGTTCCCATGAGCATGGGACACATCAAAGACGACCAGCTGATCTGTAAGTACCATGGCTTTCACTACGATGCCAGCGGTGCCTGTACTCGGATCCCCGCCAATCCCCAGGCCAGCATTTCCCAACGGCTTTGCCTGACAACCTACCCGGTGCGCGAAGCCTACGGACTGATCTGGACTACGCTAGCAGGGGACGGCAGCGAAGCAAATTTGCCCCAGCTCCCTGAATGGAGTGCCCCTGACTATCAGCCAATACTCCCCAGCAGTATCGATATCAGCGCCGCCGTGGGGCGTCAGATGGAAGGTTTTCTGGATGTGGCCCATTTTGCCTGGGTCCACGATCAGGCCTTTGCCAATCGTGATAATCCGGTGGTACCGCCCTATGACGTCATCCCCACCCCCCAGGGGCTACGGGCCGAATATGTCAGTAATGTCAGCAACTTCCCTAAGGAGCTACAGCACCGAGCCCCAGCCGATTTTCAATGGCGGCGAGTATTTAATGTATTTTTGCCCTTTGCCGCTATTTTGCGGGTTCATTTTCCTGAAGACGGTCGGCTATGTATTTTGAATGCACCGTCACCTATTTCGGCCCGTAAAACTCGGTTATTTTCGCCGCTATGCCGCAATTTTGACCAAGATCAGCCCCTAGAACCGGTATACGAGTTCAATCGGCAGATCTTTTCTGAGGATAAGGAAGTGGTCGAGGCTCAATATCCTGAAGACCTCCCCCTAGATCTGCGAGCCGAATTTCACATCCCAGCAGACAAAACCTCCATCGCCTATCGCAAAGGGTTAGCAGAGCTAGGATTAAGTAAGACATACACGGCTTAGGACGCCAGCATTTTGAACGGTTACCGATGATCCCTAGCCCAAGGTCTGCCATGGCGAGGGCAGTGGATGAAGTGGCTAGAAGATAAATTTACTAACCCCCGGTTGGCCCTATGTTCCATGGCTGACGAGGGTTTTCATTACGTCTTGAGCTACTACATGCATCAGTAAATGTGCTACACACAGCTCATATGTCGAGCAACAGAACCAGATAAAGGATTCAGATGCTCCCTAATCTGTTGACAACCTGAGAATACACGGAATCATCTTTCTGTATTTTGTGGCGGCAACAGTTCTCCCCTGCACCATGGGCTTCCCCATAAAAATCGTTGGACAACCAGTAGGACACTCCGGAGAGTGGCCATTAAAACGAAGGCTGCACATCGTTTTTACACCAGCAGCGATAGAACGTTTCCGCCTAGGTATGTGGAATACACGCAGCGGCCGTCATGATTACAAATACTGTTGCCTTTTTAGTTACTAACAACATTCTCTTATCGAACCAACATCAGCCGGTTTAATATCCCCGAGTTAATATCCATCTCACATTATTTTCTAATACGAGGGGCCTCTCCACCCACCAGTGTCTGGTGTGAGATATATGAGAGTTTTAAGAATAGACCAATTCCTCTCTAGATAATGGTTTTACAAAAATCAGGTCAGTCTGAATCACCCCAAAACACCCCGTTTATGAGAGAAAAGGGCACCGCTATTCAGCAGACCCTTGATCATAAATTTTTCAACCGACAAAAAACAATAAAAGCCTTACCCAGATAGAGTTTTGACCATATACCAATCCTCATATTTCCTGGAATGTCATGCTCTTCTTAAATAAATGTTGCAGCTATGATTTCTAGTTGCTAAAGTGTTGGCCATGAATTGTTTGTAACGCCGTTTGAAGCGATCACCCGTGCGTTATGTCTAATGCGCAATTCATCTGTTGCTGATCTGGAGACTATTGTGACTGTTGTTACCACAACCTAACCAATTCCCCATGGCCTGGTTCATACCAGGCATCAGCAACGCATTGACCCGATGTCTGCTCTAAACAGATTTCCTGACGCTCCCTGGCCAACCTGCTGATACAGCCCTAGCTTTGATCGCCTTTTTCTAAGGTGACTGCTCAGGCATTTTTGGAGATCTCTTTATATATGGATATGAAAGGAAAGACAGCTCTGGTTACCGGAGCTTCGCGCGGCATTGGCCGTGCGATCGCAATCGAACTTGCCAAGCAGGGTGCCAGCTATCTGTTGCTGATCGCCCGTAACCGTCAGCGATTACAGGAAGTCGCGACAGAAATTCGAGCCCTGGGTAGCCATGCCATTCCCCTATCGGTTGATCTGACCGAACCAACAGCGGTAAATATTGTTGTTGCCCAGGCATGGAAAGACTACGGTCCGTTTCATCTACTCGTAAACTGTGCGGGGATCGCCTACCAGGCGAACTTTCTCGATACCAACCTGGGGCAGGCCCAGGCAGAACTGTCCACTAATCTAATGGGCCTATACACCGTCACCTGGCTAGTGGGACGCCGGATGGCCTCACGCCGTCAGGGGACCATTGTCAACGTCTCTAGCCTGATGGGTAAGGTGGCTGCTCCCACCATGGCTACCTACTCGGCTACTAAATTTGCCATCGTTGGCTTTACCCAAGCATTGCGCCACGAACTTGCCCCCCATCACGTACGGGTCGTTACCCTCCTGCCATCATTGACAGATACGGACATGGTCCGGGAATTTAGCTGGTTTCGTGGAGTCATGCCCCTCAGTACCGAACAGGTGGCACAAGGTCTGATGACGGGTCTTAGCAAATCCCGCGAATCAGAAATCACCGTCGGTTGGCAAAGCCATCTGGCCCTGTGGTTCCACCGATTTTTGCCCCAGGTGATGGAGGCGGTGGTTCGGCTATCTAATCCCACTACCTCACCCCGGTCTACCTCGGTCTACTCTAAAGCAAGGGGGGCGGGCTAACGCCTTGAATACGGGTATCCAATCATACAATCCGTCCAGACAGCCCCTCGATAACACGGCCAGCGATTGATCAAACAACCAATCAAATCCCGATTACACCCCCAGGTTTTTTATTCCTAAACGCCCCGTTTATGTACAGCATTATGTACATAAACGGGGTGCCCTATCCTGCCAAAAAGACCGGCACCTAAACAATCTGCTCTGCTTGACTGCAAAGTAGCAAAAACACTAGGGTTATTTCATTATTCAATCTGTCGTAACAAATATTACCAAATGCTCAATAATTAGCATTACTCCCCCATTGTTATTTCTAAGCAGGACATTAAAACCATTTCCAAAACATGACAGGTTAAACTTTGGGAAACGTCACAAAATCTTTGCCTAGTAAGCGTTTCACCGTATTTTTTGCGCCTGGATAAGGCTGCTCTTAATGTGGGCTTGGTCAATATATAGACTTAGATTAATAAATAATGGTTTTTTGAAATAAACGGTACTCTATAGTTATCCTTATAGTTTAGTAATCTATCAATCCGCTGATAAGCGGTTGTTTTCGCAGGTTTTTTCAATTTTTAACTGAAAATCTTCACTGACAAAGTGTAGTCTAACGTGGCAGGTCGGTAGTTATACTGATAAGGTATAACACCCCTCGTATAGGGCTTCGTACTTACGAGCGCTCGGGTATGGCGTATTTTTTGGCGACAGTCGCTCTCCGAAAAGGTACGTTATCCCGATTTATGAATATTGGCTCGAAAAATGTGGTCGAAAAACTATGCTGTGGGTTAAATCTACACCACAGGTTAGGGGTTGTCTGTCCCATCAGCATCTACCTTTTATGTTTAGACGTTTCCTCAATGTCACTACGATAGGCGTCACCTGTTATTCGTTACTTGGGTCCAACGACCTAACCGATGAGATGTCATGCCAGGTTTGTTGTTAAGTAGGTTGCAAGTGCCATGGTTGATGTGAAAGCACCTCCCCCGAGAGAATACATTAACGTCATGGAAATTTTGGTAGCAGCAGAAGTGGAGCAGCAGCTGCGCCAGCTACCGTCCCGTGTTCTCAAATATGTCAAACCGCTTGAGGTGGAAACCTACGCCTTAAATCGTTTGCCGTC
This sequence comes from Cyanobacteria bacterium P01_A01_bin.15, assembly GCA_039814735.1. Classification (GTDB taxonomy): domain Bacteria; phylum Cyanobacteriota; class Cyanobacteriia; order Phormidesmidales; family Phormidesmidaceae; genus Leptothoe. The sequence goes on along the minus strand of JBCCAQ010000002.1, from coordinate 23,164 downwards.
GCTCTATGCCGCTAGTGAAAAAGGGTGGCGCTGTCAGTATCAAAGGGCCAGACATGAGCTGCGCAGAGAGATTAGCAACTCCGTACGTCAGGCGATTGCGGCGGTTCAAGTCGATCCGCTGCGGGCCTCCCAGCCCCTCGGCCATCGGTCTCCCCCCCCGGCAGCCAATGCTGCACTGCTAGAGCAGTTTCGAGCCGCCCTAGGACAGCCCAATCTGACCTGGGATTCTCTGCTGCGCAAGTGTAAACGAGCGGGGGCCGCCAGACGAGAAGCGCTGGTGGATAGAGGCTCAGCAACGACCGAACCCTATGGGTCGGTTGCCTACGCAGCGGAGCAGCCAGACACCCACCAGTCTGCTGATCATCACCACGGCACTGTCTGGCGACCGGGGACCTATGGCGAAACCTCATGGCATCCCAAGCGCGGCCATGGCTACCGTTCCCCATCGGCACCGTCGTCGGCACCGGGCTACGATTGGAACGATTCTCGGTATCGCTAGGGTGTTCCCTCAGTCGTGATTGGCCTCAACCATGGCCTGAGCTTTGGCCAGGGCCTGTCTGACCTGGTCAAAACCGGTGCCACCCAGGCTGTTGCGAGCAGCGACCACCTGCTGAGGCGCGATCGCATCATAGATATCCGCTTCAAAAGCGGGATGAATGGCCTGCCACTCACCTAGGGTTAAATCCTTGAGCAGTTTTCCAGCCGCCAGGGACGTTTTGACAACGGTACCCACCAGATTGTAGGCATCCCGAAAAGGCACCCCCTTGGTGGCTAGATAGTCGGCTACGTCGGTCGCATTTGAGAAGTCGCTGGCAACGGCCTCAGCTAGCTGCTGGGGTCGAAACTCCAGCCCCTGACGCAGCAAAATGGTCATCGCCTGCAAACAGGCCTGCACCGTATTAACCGTGTCAAACAGGGCTTCTTTATCTTCTTGTAGGTCTTTGTTATAGGCCAAGGGCAGCCCCTTCATCAGGGTCAGCAGCCCCTGCAAATGGCCAAAGACCCGCCCGGTTTTGCCCCGTATTAGCTCAGGCACATCGGGGTTTTTCTTTTGGGGCATAATGCTTGACCCGGTGGAGCAGCTGTCGGTGAGGGTAATAAATTGAAATTCTGCCGATGCCCAGAAAATTAATTCCTCGGCCAGCCGCGACAGATGCATCATGATGAGGCTAGCGGCCCCCGCAAACTCAATGGCGAAGTCTCGGTCACTAACGGCGTCGAGACTGTTGGTATAGATCCGCTCAAATCCCAGCTGCTCGGCGGTGTACTGACGGTCAATGGGAAAGGTAGTACCCGCCAACGCCCCGGCACCCAAAGGAGAAATATTCACCCGCTTGACCACATCCCCAAGGCGCTCATGGTCGCGCTGAGCCATGTCTACATAGGCCAGTAGGTGATGGGCCAGGCTGAGGGGTTGGGCCCGCTGTAGGTGCGTATAGCCCGGAATTAGGGTATCTACGTGGACCGCCGCATGGGCTAGCAAAGCTGTCTGAAAGTCCCCCAGCAGGGAGCGAAGGGTATGGATGTGCGATCGCAAATACAATCGTATATCCGTACCCACCTGATCGTTCCGCGAGCGCCCGGTATGGAGTTTTTTACCCAGGGGACCCAACAGCTCCGTGAGCCGCCGCTCCACCGCAAAGTGGATATCCTCCTGCTCCACACCGGGGGTAAATGTCCCCTGGCGATACTCCTGACGGATTGTTTCTAGACCATCCACCAGCTGCTGACCCTCAACAGCCGAGATAATGCCCACCTTGGCCAGCATTTTGGCGTGGGCCTGGGAGCCGGTTAAATCATACTCAATCAGGGCAATATCAAACCCGATACTGGCATTAAACTCAGCAATAACCGGATGTAGTCCCGTCTCAAACCGCTGACTCCAGGGGATAGATGGTGTACTCAAACTCTGAAAACTCCTGCAGGTGGCAAAGGTATAACGGTGGCAATTCACGCCGACTGAGACTACGCCAGGGTGGGCTAGTACGTAGTGATGCCTCGAATCACGTAGCCTATCACCACACCAATTAGCAAAGCCCATAGCTGGCCAGACTCAACAAAGTCACCCAAAATCTTCCCAGACGACGAAAAAAAGTCCTGCTCAAACTGCTGGGCAATGATAGGAGTCGTAACCGCAGACGTTGACTGACCTAAGAGAGCCAGCGTTGTCTCCGTAGGAAGGACTAAATTACTCTCAGAATCAGGATAGATATCAAATGTCATGGGGCTCTTAAAGATTGGTAGACAAACGTCGAATAGACAAATTTTAAGCAACCCGATCATTGCACTACGCCCCGATAACATCAAGCCGCTCAAAAATTAGAATGCAAAAGCGTTCCATGGAATGCCTCTGCAGACATCATTTTGGCCGTTATAAAGTACTTGCCCTTAGCGAATCAGGCCTCAATTGTCGACAGCTGGCGAAACTCAGCCGGTTTCGTGATTTTCATAACCACCAGCGTCGTGTCATCTTCCTTAGCCCGATCGGGACCAATAAAGTGACGCAGCAGATTAAACAAATAATCCAAAACCTCTTGGGCGCTATCTAGATTACGACAAGCCCAGCAAACGGCCTTGATCAAATTTTCCTCATCAAACCGTTCACCCCGAATGTTGGCGGCATCCGTAAACCCATCCGTGTAGAAAATCACCACATCCCCCGGATGCAGCTGGGTTTGCCCCTCATGGTAACGGGTATCAATGTCTAGTCCCAACAACATACCATCGGCATCTAACCGACTGATCGTGTTGGTAGTAGCCTGCCACAGCAGCGGTGGATTATGGGCCGCATTGCCATAGGCAAATAGCTGAGTCTTGGGATCGTATTCCGCATAAAACAGCGTCACAAATCGATTGGAGCTCTCCAAATCGTTGTGCATCACGCAGTTGAGATTTTGCAAGATTTTCCCAGGCGAGTGATTGTTAAGCACTTCAGCCCGTAGCATCCCCCGCAGCATGGTCATAATCAACCCGGCGGGCACTCCTTTTCCCATCACATCGCCAATGGCAATACTCCACGATTGAGCCGAGGCCATAGGATTGGTGGGATTACGGAGCTGGTCATAGGTAGTCGGAATAAAATCGTAGTAGTCCCCACCCACTTTTTGAGCTGTCTGGCAGCGGGCCGCCAGATCAACCCCTTCAATTATCGGACATTGCCGAGGCAGCAGCTTCTCTTGAATTTCTGCCCCTAGCTCCAGCTCTCGATCCAGACGTTCTTTTTTACGCAAAGCCAGGGTGAGTTCATCATTTTCGATGGCTACAGCAGTTTGATCCGCCACCAGTCGTACCAGCTTTTGTCGAGTTTCTGTCCAGGCATAGTCCCCATCGTCACTAAAAACGTAGAGACGCCCACGCTCAATGTTTTGAACAATTATAGAAGTGCCAAATAGCTTGAGCTCCGGGGCCAAAAAGTGATTTAACTGCTGATCGAGCGTGCTCATTGCCCGACGAGCCGCCTGATGGGTAAGGGCAGTGTTTCCACGCTCGTCACCCTCCCTAGCCCCGAAGGAGGTGGCTAAGGAGGAGGTGATCTGCCGCGTGGCCGACTCCAGTGCGCAGCGTACTGTTTGGCAAGTATCAGTAGTCGGACAGTAAAGACGCTCTAGCCGCAGCTGACCGTCGGGACGAAACAGCACCAAAGCACCGCCAGTAGCATCAGCAACCCGACTCGCAATCATCGGAATCAGTTCTAAAAACTGACTAATATTATTTAGACTCCTAAGGGCAAATCCCAAAGAACTCAGCAAATCTTGAATTTTGTACTGTTCTCGCTGCAGTCGTGCCACCAGTTCCTTGAGAGCAAATACAGGAGTCCCACCCGGTAGCGTGCTGCCCTCGGGAAGGGAATTGAAGGGTAGCGATGGGCTGGACGACATAAGCACAATCGACAGCGTGGTCGATATCGAAGGTCAATGGGGCAACTAAAAATTACGACGAATGGAAGGCAATATAGCGGTCAAGGTCACGCTTGGCAACTAGAAAGCCCACGTTAACTATAAAGTCTTCAAACAAAACTGCTAACGCAAAAATTTAGACACCAACATAGCACCTCAGCCATGACAGTCAAGGGGGATGTTTCTAAAGCTAATCGGGGCAAGGATTTTTGCAGTGGGCCAATAGATACATCGCTCCCGCCGGGCATCGGGAATACCCCCATACCCCATACGGCCTCCATTTTCTGCAGAAAAATTAGAGCTGTAAGTCAGCTACAGGGCGAACTAGCCCCACTGCACTCGATACATCTGAAACACCTCGCCCGCTGTTTGCTTGGTGACCTTAGCTCCTGCCGCTTTGATCAAAGCTCGCCACTGACTTAGCTCCGTCAGTTCCACATCAGCTCCCAGATAGGTTTCCAAAATCGCCCAGTTTTCCGCCAGATCTTCGGCTGGATTAATGACATCAAATACAAAATTACCGCCTGGCTTTAAGCAGGATTTCACAGCTGTCATTACCTGCTCCCAATAGTCTAGGGAATAGTAACAGCTCACCCCAGTGGCAATCACCAGATCAAATGTGGATGGTTCGTAGTCTAGCTTGTGGGCAGGAGCAAGCTGAACCCCTTTAAAGAGCTTTGAATCTAGCTGCGGCCCACGCTGATTAAGGGCGGCCTGGGCCACCTGGCTGATTTCTTGGCCTACAAATGTTGCCTGCCATTCCTTCCACGGATAGATCAAAAAGCTCATACCACAGCCCAGATCCAAACAGCGCTGTCCTTTTTTAGGACGTGCTATCTGCCAAAACTTGCTAGTAATGCGCGGCGTTAGACTACCGGCAACCCATTCCCTAAAAACAGCCATTTCTTCGACCTCGTCTGGCAGCTCAAACGCCTCCCCCCGGTACTCTTGATCAAATCTTTGAGCCACTGCCTGAAGCTGACCTATTCCCATTCCTGATATTCCTTGTTTACGACAGGTGGGGATTCCCCCGCAGCGATGCTTAGCGGCCCTTGAGCGCTTTGGTAAAGTTCCGACGGTAGGAAGCGCTGAACATAAATACAGGCCAAAGTAGCGTTAAATAAAGCTTGCCACTACTAAAGCTAGTGCGGTTAAATCCGCTCCAAAATTTCCAAGCACCATATCCATAACCAGCTAGTAATAACAGTCCCAATACGTTGGGCATAGGTTCGTCCTCTGAATCCGTCTAGGGTGTGTACATATCAACAAGCAACAATGCATCAGGTCTTATCCTGTGGGTTCAACCATAGCAATCAAACTAGGATTGACTTAGATCTGCGGGTCAGTGATGGGGGGGCATAACTGCAAAATTGTCGGTTTACCAAGCTCGATTAGTAGCTTCAATATGAACATCGGCTTGACTAATGTGAAGGTCAGCTTAATAAAACCAAGTACAATTGACACTGACTAGGACTAAACACTGTAAAAACATTGCACCATCCAACAGTCATTGCTGTATGGATGTATCCCACAGGGTAACGCTGTTGATTATCCGCAGCTAATATCCGGTGGCAATTTTTTTTACTTTCACAAAACAGGAGGAATTATGCGCGCAGTACTCATGGCTGGTGGTTCTGGTACCCGGCTTCGACCCCTAACTTGCGATCTGCCAAAGCCCATGGTTCCTGTGCTAAATCGGCCAATTGCGGAGCATATTGTAAATCTGCTAAAGCGGCACGATATTAAAGAGGTGATTGCCACCCTGCACTATCTGCCCGACGTCATGCGCGATTACTTTCAGGACGGGCATGACTTTGGGGTGCAGATGACCTATGCGGTTGAGGAAGACCAGCCCCTAGGGACTGCCGGCTGCGTCAAAAATATTGCTGAGCTTTTAGATGATACGTTCCTCGTTATCAGCGGCGATAGCATTACTGATTTTGACTTGAAAGAAGCTATCCGATTTCACAAAGAAAAAGGTTCTAAGGCAACCCTGGTCTTGACTCGGGTCCCCAATCCCATTGAGTTCGGTGTGGTAATAACCGACGAGGAGGGACGCATCAAGCGTTTTCTCGAAAAGCCCTCAACCAGCGAGATTTTTTCAGATACCGTTAATACAGGTACGTATATCCTGGAGCCTGAGGTTCTAGACTACCTACCTGCTAGCCAAGAAAAAGACTTTTCCAAAGATCTCTTTCCCTTAATGCTTGAGAAGGGCGACCCCATGTACGGCTACGTGGCTGAGGGCTACTGGTGCGATGTAGGCCACCTCGAAGCCTATCGTGAGGCCCAGTACGATGCCCTTGACAGCAAGGTTCTTGTGGACTTTGCCTACCCTAAAGTTTCAGCAGGGCTGCATATCGGCCAAAACACCCATATCGATCCAACGGCTGTAATCAAGCCACCGGTTTTGATCGGCCACAACTGTCACATTGGCGCGCGGGTTACCCTAGAACCAGGCACGGTCATTGGCGATAACGTCACAATTGGCAGTGATGCTGACCTCAAACGCCCGATCATCTGGAATGGGGCAATCATCGGCGATGAAACCCACCTTAGGGCCTGCGTTATCGCCCGTGGTACCCGCGCCGATCGGCGCGCCCATGTCTTGGAAGGAGCCGTAGTGGGTGCCCTTTCCACCGTGGGAGAAGAAGCCCAGATTAGTCCAGGGGTGAGGGTCTGGCCCAGTAAGCGGATCGAGTCTGGTGCCACCTTAAACATCAATTTAATTTGGGGTAATACCGCCCAGCGCAATCTTTTTGGCCAACGCGGTGTAACCGGTCTAGCTAACATCGACATCACTCCCGAGTTTGCGGTCAAGCTGGGCGCGGCCTTTGGTTCCACCCTCAAACCAGGTTCCCACGTTACCGTTTCGCGCGACCAGCGTAGCATCGCTCGGATGGTATCGCGCTCATTAATTGCGGGCCTTATGTCTGTGGGTATCAACATTCAAAACCTTGAAGCCACAGCCATTCCTGTTGCTCGTACCATCATTCCTACTTTGGACGTGGCCGGGGGGATTCACGTACGACTCCATCCCGATCGAGCCGATCAAATCCTCATTGAGTTTTTTGATAAAAAAGGGATTGATATTCCCAAGGGTAAGGAAAAGAAAATTGAAGGTGCCTATTTCAAAGAAGATCTCAGACGCTCTCAAATTCATGAGATTGGAGCCGTCTCGTATCCCGCTAACTTAGTCGATACCTACACCACTGAGTTTGAAAAGCGTCTGAAGGTAGGCTCCATTCGCCATAGCAAGTCAAAGGTGGTGATTGACTACGCCTATGCTGTTTCCGGCGCGGTACTGCCACAGCTCCTGGGCAAATTTGGCTGCGACGCTGTTGTTCTCAATGCCAGCCTGAGTCAAACGGCTCCTTCTGTGACTGAGCGTGAGGGGATGCTAGGACAGCTGGGACAGGTAGTACAGGCTTTGCAGGCTACGTTTGGGGTGCAGGTGTCGGCTAATGGCGAGCAGCTGGTCCTCATGGACGAGGTGGGGTCTCCCATTCGAGGAGAAATGCTTACAGCCCTGATGACCCATATGATTTTGACCGCCAATCCCAAGGGGACTGTAGTGGTACCGGTACACACCTCGGGAGCCATCGAGCAAATTGCCAGACGTCACGGCGGCGAAGTGGTGCGCACTAAAGCTAACCCCACTGCCCTAATGGAAGCATGTCAGGCCAGTAGTAATGTTGTTTTGGGTGGCAGCGGCGATATGGGATTTATTTTTCCCCAGCTTCACCCTGGCTTTGATGCCATGTTCTGCATTGCCAAGCTGATTGAAATGCTAACGATTCAGGAGCAGTCCCTAGGACGAATCTGGGGGGAGCTACCGCGCATCTCCCATCGAGTACAAACCCTGCGCTGTCCATGGACTATCAAGGGAGCCCTGATGCGCTATCTGGTGGAAAGCCATCCTGCGGATACACTTGAACTGGTAGATGGGGTAAAAGTAATTGACCGCATCAGCGATAGCTGGGTACTGATTCTGCCAGATGCTGGCGATCCGCTTGTACACATCTTTGCCAACGGCAACGATCGCGACTGGGTCGACACCCACTTGCAGGATTACCGTCAGCGAGTGCAAAATTTCATTGAAAAAGAGCAGGGTATTCGGGAGGAACAAGTAGTATGAATCATTGCATCCTCATGGCAGAGATTATCGAAGCACCGCAGCTGCGATACACCTCCGATAATCAAACCCCCATTGCCGAATTTAAGGTCAAAATACCAGGGCTGCGCTCGGAAGACAGCCCGTCTCAGTTTAGGGCCGTTGGCTGGGGCAATCTGGCTCAGACCATTCAAGAATCTGGCTATGGCGCAGGTGACCGGGTGGTGATTGAAGGCCGTTTGACTATGAAAAGCATCGATCGCCCTGAGGGGTTTCGGGAAAAGCAGGCGGAGATCACGGTGCAGCGACTACACCGGATTACTGAGCTGCAGTCCATGATGCTAGCTGAGGCTCCTCCGGTTGCTGAGGGCAATAGCACCAGTAGCGATGTCCGCGACAGTAGTGCGACAGGCTCGAAGCCACCGACCAACCAGTCAGCCACCACTCCGGACTATGATGAAATCCCATTCTAGGGAGTTGAGAAAATAGAAGGAAACGCTCGCCTACTAGTCCCCGTCTGTTAGTCACATGGGGGCGGGCGTTTGACCCGCTATACGTATCCCTTTAAAAAATCGTAGGGCTCGTCTTCCCAGCAGGGTTCTGGATAGAGTTGCTCCAGGCGGATGCAAATATCCGTTAATCGTTCGTCAATCTGAGTATCGTTAAATATCTCTTCCAATGCCAGCGCATCACCTGCTCGTAAAGGAGCTAGGGGTTCGGCATAGAAAGTCACCGGCTTTTTTAACAAAGAGCTCAGGTCAGGTTGGTACGCACGCAGGGTAAGTTCCCAGGAGGCATTTGTCGGCTCAACAAAAGAGGAGATCTCAGAGGATCTTTGTTGAACACCAACAGGTGAAGGACAGCCCTTAGAGAATATGGCTTTGGGGGAACTATAGTCAGGCATGGGCTAGATTTTTGTAATGTTCTATTTTACTGACCCATAGCGGGATTCGCTATTCTAGACGACCATTCCCACCGAATCTTTGAAAAAGGTTAGTTACGAGAAACCCAGCTCAACCAGGTCCTATAGATTTATCTACAGTTTAAGTTCGTGGGTTCCAAGCCTTGCCTAAATTTTTATATCGCAGCAATGTATTGCAGGCAGCGTGCGAACAGTTAATCAGATTCGCTAGGGAGTAGAACGAGGTCAAAGACCTCAGTAAAATGCTTGACTAGCCCAGGTGTAACATCAGCCACAGCAATCTCAGATAGAAACTGGCCCATGGCCCCCACTGGCCGATTGGGAATCCCACAGGGGGTAATCAGCTCAAATCCGGATAGATCAGGGCATATGTTTAAGGCAAACCCATGCATGGTAACCCACCGACTTACCTTAATACCGATAGCGGCTACCTTATAACCATCGACCCATACCCCCGTCAGCCCCTCAATGCGATACCCCACAAGGCTATAGTCAGCCAGAGTGCGGATTAGAACCTCTTCTAACTGGCGTAGATACCAGTGCAGATCCTTGCGGTGGTAGCACAAATTTAAAATGGGATACCCCACCAATTGCCCCGGGCAGTGATACGTGACTTCTCCCCCCCGTTCTGTGCGATGGATTTCATAGGCAGGATTGGCCAAATCAAAATGGACAAACCGAGTTTGGGAATCGGTCCCTAAGGTATACACCGGCCAATGTTCAGCCAGTATCAGAACATCGGCTAGAGTCGGGTCCTGCTTGCGGGCGGCTAGTAGCTCTTTTTGGTGTTGCCAGGCCAACTGATAGGCCATCAACCCGAAATCTCGAACAATAAGTTTTTTAGCTTTAGCTATCACAAACAATCAATTCCATTGATAAACACACAGGGTTTTGCTGGACAATTTTTTACCAATATTGGGCGTCAATTGCTGTTGAATAAAAGATAAAAGATCACTGATTTAAATCTGAACAGTAGCAAAGCGCCAAGGTTAATTCTTAATTAAGAAAGCAAGCTTTTTGACTGAGCTCCCTGTAGAAAACTACTGACTTAGAGCTAGTGAAAGCCTTGCCCTGAAAGAAGTATAGACATTTTTAGGTAAATATCGCATGGGCGTATCATGGGGACGATCCCAGGCTTAACCTAAAGAATTATCAACGGATAAAAATGTTTTTAAACAGAAAAACTTCCCTGAAATTAAAGTGCTAGGGTGAAGTCAATCACTTATCTTCATATTGGTGGAGGCAGCTGTATGAAGCTTGTTATTCAAGGAAAAAATATTGATATCACCGAGGCTATTCGTGAGCATGTTTCTCAGAAAATCGAAAAGTCGGTCAGTCACTTTCAACGGATGATCAATGAGGTTGATGTTTGCCTGTCTGTAGCCGGTGGGACAAAAATGCCTACCCGACAGTGTGCGGAGGTTACGGTTTATATTAACCGAGCTGTGGTGCGGGCCGAGGAAAGTAGCGACAGCCTATATGCCAGTATTGATCTGGTGGCTGATAAAATTAGCCGACAGCTGCGTAAGTATAAGGAAAAGCGACGCAGTTCTGACCATGTGTCGCTACGCTCTATGGACGTTGATGTCAGCTCCAATGATGCGGACTTGCAGGTAACTGAGCTTCTAGAGCAGCGTCAGCCGCAGCTACCGGAAGAGGTGGTTAGGACCAAGTACTTTGCAATGGCACCGATGGCGGTGGAAGAAGCGCTGGAAAACCTACAGCTCGTCGATCATGACTTTTATGTGTTTCACAATGCGGAGACCAATCAGATCAACGTGATGTATGAGCGGAATCACGGTGGCTACGGTCTAATTCAGCCACGACCGGCCACCGCTAACGGCCATAAGGAGGGGCACAGTAATGTCGCCTTAAACAACAACGGCCATGCAGACAATAGCCACAGGCTGCAGTCTGCCCCTGTTCGTCGGTAGCTTCAGCTGTTTCTCAAATCTTCTTTTTTGCCCCGGTGCGGCCCAGGATTTTATTTCCTGCTACTGCTCCGGGGTTTTGCTTTGGGTAGCCCAGGGGTCTAATTTGGAGGTGGCTGATCCTCCGAGTCGGAGCAGATGTCGTAGGTCTGACCGGCAAAGGTGACCCGATCGCCCGAGTATAATTTACGGCCACGTCTTAGTTCTAGTTCGTTGTTGACTAGAACATGCCCTGCCTGGATCAGGTGTTTTGCTTCACCACCGGACTGAACTAAATCATTTAGCTTGAGAAACTGACTAAGTTTTATAAAATGCTCGGACATAGCTTTTAGAGGATAGAATACGGCCTGCTATGACAGCTTTAGGGCACTGATGGGCACTTCTTCCCAGGTTTCTACGGTGCGTAGCTGGGCAATCCAGCCGGCTTCTTTTTGTTCATCGGTCAGGGCCGCTTGAAAGGTGGCATGGCATTCTTCGGCAGCTGTGCGATCGCAACAGGCAATGGCCGAATAGATAATTCCTGAGGGATCGATGTGCTCGTTGATCCAAATCATAGACGTCAGGATGGGTAAAGCGGGTATGGGACTAAACGGCGGCTGGCTCGTTCGACAGACTTTGAATCGTTTGCTGCATATCAGCAATGGCCTGCAGCTGATAATCATTGACCTCTTGAAAGCGCTCTAGCAGGCCAAAAATGCCGTCGAGCCTCTGCTGGGCAGCATCCACTTTTTCGGTGGAGGTGCCTAGCTGTTCGTCACGGGTTGCGATCGCACTTTTTAACCCAGCCCAGTCCTTCAAAGACTGCTCTAGGGATTCCCGCTCCTGCTCAAGCCTTGCCAGTTGCGCAGACATGTCGGTCTGTTTACCATCCACCTGCTGCTGCAGAGCATCACGACGGCTTTGCAACTCAGCAATCAGCTGCTCTAGGTCCGCCGCCTGGGTCGCTAGCTGCTGACGTACCTGATCAATATGGGTCAACACTGGCTCCAAATCCGCAGAATTTTCCACCGGACTCTCAGAGGTTGCCTGTCCCTGACGCCGGAGCAAAACCGCCCGATGCTGGCTCAAAACCTCTTCGCGCTCAAGCAAGTTGCGCCGCTGTCCCACCAGGGTCTTATTGAGCATATCGTAGCGATCCTGCTCATCGCTAATTTCTGCTCCAATCTGCAACCGATCATATTCACTGGCCGCCTCCGCCTTTTGCCGCAGCTCATCAATCGCCTGCTGCTGATAGGTCAGCTCCTCTTCTTGATCGCTGACAAAACCAGACATCTTAGCCAAATCCGTTTCCATATTCTCAACCAGGGATTCAAGATCCTCAACGGACATCTCCTCCAGCTTGGTCAGATCAATTTTTTTACCCAGGCGCACCTGATCGCCCGTATTCAATAACTCATAAACTCTTTGGTAAACACCACTCTGCTGATTAATCTGCTCTGATACAAGCTGATTTTGCTGCTTTTTCTGAGCTAGTTCAACCGTCACCCGCTGCAGTTCCAAACACAGTTCATTAAGCGCCAGGTGTTCCGCATCGGTCGACTGATAAAGCTGCTGAACCGACTGCTTAAGACGGTCTACCTCGCCCTCTTTGGACGGTAGCTGCCCCTGCTGCTCGGCTCCTGTTTGCTGCCAGCCCTGCAAAACAGTGTGATACTCACCCAGCACCTCCCTGGTACCATCCAGCTGCTGACGAAGATCCTCCACAGGCATCACATTTGCCATCAGCTGCTCTACAGCACTTTGCAGCTTTTGAGTCTGGGTCGAATCAAGTCCCGTTTGAGCCGATACAGCTTCACGTTGCTCCTCAAGCCTCTGACGCTCCCCATTCAGCTGGGCCCAAGCCCCCTCCAACTCAGAGTTTTTGCGTTCGTAGTCCTGACGCTGCCCATCTAGCTCAGTCCGAAAGCCCTCCAACTCTTCTTTTTGGGTCTCAAGCTGAGTGAGATTGGACTCCAGCTCCTGTACTTGCTCTTCACGGGTGTCCAGCTCCAACTCACGCTGGTTAAGCGCCTGACTCTGATACGTGAGCGATTCCTTCCACTGCTCAATCTCGTCTTCTTGAGTCTTAAACTTTTTATTGAGGCTAGAAAAATTTTGCAGAATACTGACCAGCTGACGTCCCGCCTCGTAATGACGCTGCACCTGACGACCGTTGGAAAGCTCAATCAAGACCATAGCTCCAGCACCGTACCCTGCATCGTCCGGCGCTGGCACCAACTCGTCACCTGACACAGCACTCCAGTTTTGCTCCGAGCGCTCACAGGCCAAGAGTTTAAACTCAGCCCGGCTGCTACTCATAAAACCGCCTTTTTTCTGAAATTCGGCCAAATAACGCACGCTGGCATCCCCTTCGTCTATACAAGTAGCCACTGACAATAGCTACTTACCTACACAACATCCACGTCCCGTTCAGTTAGTAATATAGAAGCCCAAGGCACTGTGGTATCAAAATATTCCAGCAAAATCAATAGCTCAGAACTTGTGTATTAGTTCAGTGGTATCTCAAGTACCATCAAACAGTCTGCCTTGTTTATCTGTCTTAATTGGAAAATTCTATTTACAAAAAACCTATTAGCCACCTAAGTTTAACCATTTATCCCCAAGTGTCGGCATTCTCCACCCTTCGTATAACTATGTAAATATCCTAACTATGTAAATATCCGCATAATTCAGACTAATCCAACATTTAACCAAGTAGAGAGTGAACCGATATCAGCACATATCATCCCCATAAAAATGTCATTAGATAGACAGTCCCTAAACAATCTAGGCCACAAAATTACCCCGTACGGAGACAGTATAGCCACAGTTAAGTGCTAGCGATTGTAATCAATGCCATATTTCTATGGAGCTAACCTAGTTACCAACTGTCAGTTCCTGGTAATGTCCCCGTTAATCTATGATACGTCCATCCACATCCACCTAAATTCCCCCTACGGCTGTTAGCCCAGTCACAGCAGCCGCTTTGGTGATGAGCCTCTATATTTTGTAGAACCAACGCAGAAAAACCCTAGGACAAAATCTATGCAGGGCCAGTTAAGCGAGCTGGATATTCGCAGTATTTTTCAACTGATCGACATTGGTCAGCAAACTGGAGAGCTATACATCGAATCGTTCGATGAAAAAATCGGTCCCAATGCAGAGACCCAAACCAACTCGTGGCTTGTTTTCTTTGCCAATGGCGGCATTCTTTACGCCGGACGAACCAACGAGCAGCTCCAACGGCTCCACGACATCTTGTATCCCCTCAATTTGTCGATCAATTGGGCGGCTGTTGATCTGTCCAACTTGGCACCGCTGCGACCACCGGAATATGGCGCACTCTGGTGGCTCCTAGAAAAGAAATATCTCACAACGCAGCAAGCACGCTCTGTCCTATATCAGCTCATCGAAGAGACGCTCTTTGAAGTCACCAGCTTGCGCCAGGGACGCTTTTCCTTTCGCTTTCGCGTATCCCTCAGCCCTCAGTTAACTGAATTTAGCATTGGCCCTCTAGTTAAACGAGTGATTCAACAGCTCCAGGGATGGCTACAGCTACAACCTCACCTCAGCTCGTTTGACGATTGCCCGCTACCCACAGACACCCATCCAGCAAAATCAACATCAAACCCATCCCAACTCCTGGCCATGGCCAATGGAGAAATATCAATTATTCAAATCTCACGTCGACTCAACCGCAATATTTTTGACGTGGCCAACGAGCTATATCCCTATATCCAAAAGGGTCATATCCAGCTATTGCATCACCAGCGGGCATCCCACAATCAGCAAACTAGAGCTTCGGCGATCAATGCTGTACCTCGCATTGTATGCATTGATGACACCTCAGCCGTTCGGCAGGCCATAGAAATGATGCTGGACACCCATGGCTACGAGGTAACATCCATTGCCAACCCGATCAAAGCCCTCAGTTTGCTCTTTAGCCTCAAGCCAGACCTGATCCTCTGCGATATAGCTATGCCAGAAATAGAAGGACATCGACTGTGCGCGATGGTCAGACAAGCGCCCTGTTTTCAATCTTTACCCATCATCATGCTGACGGGTAAAGATAGCTTCGTGGATCGAGTAAAAGCCAACATGGCTGGAGCTACAGACTATCTAACCAAACCCTTTGGGGAGCCCGAACTCTTAGCACTGGTAGAGAAACATGTAGGCCAGGGAAATCCAAAGCGTCTTGCCCCTGAAACATTGCTTGAGCAAGAAATATCGGCCACGCTAAACCCTGAGAGCTGGAGCAGGGGCGTTTCGTAACTCCAAACAAGCAAAAGAAATTTGATGAAAGTTTAATAAATTAGACATGGATGGGTATTTTATTAGGCACAAGCGGTAGTGTGTGCATTATGACTCCATGCACTCATGGTTGAACAATCGCTACGTGACCCCAATGGTCACAATCTAACTGGGCATACTACTCAACTTAAATGGTTATTTCCCCCTAGAAGGGCATAATGAGTTGAATCAAGATATGAACCGGTCTTAAGCGGCGAAATTCAGGTTATGAGTACGGTTTTAGTAGTGGAAGACAGCGTTGCCCAGCGGGAGATGATTATTGACTTATTAAAGGGAAATGGTCTTAGCGTTACCGTCGCTAGCGATGGCGTTGAAGCACTGGCTCATATCCAAGGAAATCTACCTGATTTGGTCGTTTTAGATATTGTCATGCCACGCATGAACGGCTACGAAGTTTGCAGACGGATTAAGTCCGATCCAGCAACTCAGAATTTACCCGTCGTACTATGTTCCTCGAAAGGTGAGGAGTTTGACCGCTATTGGGGTATGAAGCAAGGGGCTGATGCTTATATCGCAAAACCATTTCAGCCAACTGAGCTGGTAGGTACAGTAAAACAATTGCTACGCGATTGAGATGCCAACATATAGTTTGTAAGGTAACAGGGGTAGATGGTAGGTAATCCAGACTTTCAAACCGGAGCAGGGCAGGATCAGGCCCCTGAGCTGCAGGAGATTGAGACTCCTGATGGTGAACTTCACTTGAGATTCTACGTGGGTTCTAACGACGAATTTGCTCTACCTGCCATTGGTATTCGCCGTATTATTGAAAATCCTCCCGATCGGATTACGCCTGTTCCCAATGTCTCTCCTTTGCTACTTGGCACGTTAAATGAACAGGGGCGGGTAATCTGGGTTGCCGACCTCGGCCAGTTCCTAGGCTATTCCCAACCAATGAACACCGATAGAGCAGAAATTCCAGTAATTGCTATTGAACATCAGGGGACTATGTTAGGCTTAGCCGTTAATCAGATAGTTGGTACAGATTGGCTGGATGCGGAACGGATGAAAATGTCCCGTGACTATTCCGACACAATGGCACCGTTCCTAAGGGGCGAATGGGTACTAGACGCCAGTGCGAATCGCTCATTACGGTTGCTAGACCACGTTGCTATATTGCGCTCGGCGCGCTGGGCAGCCTAATTTTTTGGTGGGTCCGACAAGATGGAGATGTTTAGACCGGCAGGAGTAAACAGATGGTATCGGGTATAGACTACGCTCAGACTTATCAAGCAGCAGAACGCGCATACATGCAGGGCAGTTACGAGCAGGCTGCTGAGATTATTGAACAGCTGGCGGAAAACTATCCGAGCGATCCAAATGTGCTCCTGCTCAAGGGTCACATCTATTGCTACGGGCTCAGCTCATACGATGTAGCTCGGACTCAATACAAGTCTGTCTTGGACCTGACGTCCGATCCTGAGTTCGTAAACTATGCCAATAACGGTCTCACCTATGCTGAACAGATGGACGTCGGCCAGATACAGGCCGACGGCAACGGTATGGAGGAGATTACCGCTGATGGCTTGTTTGACTCCATTGAACTCTACGGTGATATGGGAGACGAAGCTGATGAACTCAGTGCCGGGTTGGACTTATCTTTTGAAGAAGCAGATGGCTCTAATGCGGCTCAAACGGGATCATCGACCACTCCTAGCGCCGTCGAGCCGAGTGTTTTGGCAAGTGAGGACAGCTACGATCTAGCCACCGAAGCAATGGCGGATCCCTTTAACGCTCCCGTTGACTATCAGAGTACCGGTGGTGAGCAGGGGGATGCTCCGGTAGCCAATGATGATCCATTTTCAGTGGGTGAGCTTTCTGTAGGTGGAGATCTAGGCAATATTGAACTTCTAGATCCATTTGCGGATAGTAGTTTAGAGGGCCTGATCGCATCCTCAGAGGAGGATATCACCCTCGATAATACTGCCCACGGTGCATCCTCCACCTCGGCTCAAGAGCTATCGCAGTTTGATCAAGACGACTTCGACGAAGCATTTGCGTCAGAAGCCGATAATGAAGATGAATTTCCCGGTTTTTCAGAGGTCGAAAACCTGCTGGAAACGGGTAGCTCTTCAGCAGCCCCAGGGGAGGGGGCTAGCCTGTTAGAAGAGGATCTCGACGACAAAACCCTCTTTATGATGGAGCCCGAGGGCGATGGGCAAAGTGACAGCATGCCTATCGGTGATGATTTTCAGGCATTTGGAGAAGCCTCCACGCTTTCCGGGGTGGAGGTTGCCACTGACGAACTAGTTGATGAGGAAATTGGCGAACAGACTTTTCCAGGCGTTGACACCATGGAAGGTTTGGAAAGCCAGCAGGAAGATATTGATTTCCTTGACGAGTTTGATGAGTTTGATGATCTCGGCAGTCTGCCAGAATTTGATCTTTCTGAAGGCTCCACTGAATTTACGGAGCCCTCAGTAGGTTCAGAGGTTCCTTTTTCTGGAGAACCCTCAACAAGAGGTGGGTCCGGGTTTAGCTTGGTAGAGGAGGAGGATCAGTCGATCATTGGAGATGATGACATCTTCAGCATTGAAACCGCCGATCAGCTACCGTCCTTCACCCAAGGAGAGGAGTCATCTGCGGTTGTTGCCGATGTAGAGGATGAGGGCGTATTCAGCGTATTAAATAATGCGTCCCTCAGCACTAAGCGCCTAGTGATGGCGGGGGCGGCTGGTCTTGTATCGGTGATCGCCGTTGCGGGGGTCAACCTGGCTACCCTGGGACGTTTGCCAGAGGATGCCTCCCAAGATAGTCGCAATCTAATTGCTCGGGTCTATCCGGCAGCCATGGGGGGCACGGCTGGTGTGGCCACCTTCTTAACGGTATTGGGATTGGGCTTTTTGATTGATCGCCAGTCTAAGCGATCGATTGATAACTTACACCAGCAGTTTGATCTGGTTTCCCAGGGTGATTTAAACGCTCGAGCCACGGCCTACTCAAGTGATGATTTAGGACAGCTGGCCACCGGATTTAACCAGATGGCGCGGGTGATTTTGACGACGACCAGCGAAGCCCAACGTAAGGCCCAAGAACAGGAACAGGCCAAGGAAGATCTCCAGCGTCAGGTAATTCGACTGCTAGACGATGTAGAAGGAGCAGCCCGAGGTGATTTGACAGTTCAAGCAGAGGTGACGGCTGATGTTTTAGGAGCAGTCGCCGACTCGTTTAATCTAACTATTCAGAATCTACGGGAAATTGTACAGCAGGTGAGTGCAGCAGCTCTACAGGTTACAAAGGGTTCATCTGATAATGAGATGTTTGCCCGTAGCCTATCGGCGGATGCGCTACGTCAGGCGGAGGAACTGGCCGTCACCCTCAATTCTGTACAGGTAATGACCGAGTCAATTCAACGGGTAGCAGATAGCGCGAGGGAAGCCGAAGATGTGGCTCGTTCAGCGTCAGCGACGGCCCTTAAGGGGGGTGAAGCGGTAGAACGAACGGTGGCCGGTATTTTAGAAATTAGAGAGACAGTTGCTGAAACAACGCGCAAGGTAAAGCGGTTGGCAGAATCATCCCAAGAAATTTCTAAGATTGTAGCCCTGATTTCACAGATTGCTTCTCGAACTAACCTGTTGGCGCTCAATGCCAGTATTGAAGCCGCCCGAGCTGGAGAAGCAGGGCGAGGGTTTGCCATTGTGGCAGATGAGGTTCGTCAGCTGGCCGATCGAGCGGCCAAAGCCTCCAAGGAAATTGAGCAAATCGTTTTGCAGATTCAGGGTGAGACCAGTGGTGTAATGACTGCGATGGAAGAGGGAACCCAGCAGGTTATTGAGGGCACACGTTTGGCAGAACAGGCAAAACGCTCCCTGGAGGATATTATTCAGGTGTCCAATCGGATTGATGTGCTGGTGCGTTCTATTACCGCTGATACAGTTGAACAAACTGAAACCTCACGGGCTGTGGCCCAGGTCATGCAATCGGTTGAGCTTACGGCTCAAGAGACCTCTCAGGAGTCTCAGCGGGTGTCGGGGTCTTTACAAAATCTGGTGGGTGTAGCTCGTGATCTGCTGACATCGGTGGAGCGGTTTAAGGTAGAGGGTGAAAAGAAGTAGTCTGCCCACATCCTGAGTGTCTGTGGGGATAAATAAAGCATAATTTTATCTAGGGAGACAAGGGTGATGCTGCCTGAGCAACAACAGCGTATATTGGGCTACTTTATTGAAGAAGCTAAGGATCATCTCAATACGATTGAGCAAGGTCTGCTGAATCTTCAGGCAACCATTGGTAATCCAGAAATGGCCAATGAGATGTTTCGGGCTGCCCACTCTGTCAAAGGCGGAGCAGCAATGCTGGGCATTGAAAGTATGCAACGCACAGCCCACCGGATGGAAGATTACTTCAAGGTGCTTAAAGAGTCACCTATTCAGGTGGATCGGCCCTTGGAGTCTATGTTTTTGCGTGTATTTGATGCCTTGCAAGAACTCCTCGAACAGCTACAGGGACCCTTTGGCCTGACGGAGGACAAAGAGCAGAGCATTATGGCTGATGTAGAGCCGGTATTTCAGGAGCTCCAACAGCATTTGGACCAGCTGGTAACCGCAACAGGTACCAGCGAGGTGATCGAGGAGACCGCTCCTGCTACCTACACACCTCCGTCTCTTCAGCCGGTGGAAGAAAGCGCTCTGAAGCTTGTATTTAGCAGCGACGTGTCAGCTACATTGCGAAACATGCTGACTCGCTTTAAGCAAGCTGATACGGAAGAGAGTCGATCCGCACTAGAAGAATACTGTCAGCTGCTGGAGCAGTTTGGTGAACAGTTTAGTTTGCCGGCTTGGGTCAATCTGGTGACGCAGGCGCGCCGGGCAGTGTGCGATCGCAACAACGACTACCGCACCTTGGCCCCAGTATTGATCAAAGAAATCAAAAAGGCGCAGGACTTAGTTCTAAGCGGTCGTCAATCCGGCATAGTTGTTGCCGACACGCTGCAGGCACTGGTGCCCGAAGAATCACAGACAAATATTCTAGACGCAACCAGCGATTTTGATGCCCTGTTCACAGACAGTGGGCCAGATGAGCATGATCTAGCTGGCGATGAGCTATCGGAGCTAGAACCGGGTTCCCCGCTCAGCGATAGCGATATGCTAGCATCGCCCCTCGCTGACGACGGTCTCTCCCTAGATAATCTTTTAGCCGATGCCGCAGCGTCACCGTCTGGACCAGAAGTTGGAGCCGCCGAGTTAACCAGCCTTGCCGATCTATTTGAGGTAGGAGGGGATGCCCTCAACAGCGATTGGCAAGAAGAAGACATTCCCATCAGCGATGTGACGCCGCCCGCTGAATCCTTAGACATCGATATCGCCTCTGACTTCGAAGATTTGCTTGGCGATAGTTCGTTAGAGCTAGACGATAGCCCTAACGATTTTGAGTCAGGTAGCGAACTAGCAGATTTATTTGATGATGCTGACAACGATGCTACATCGGATAGTCCGGATGAACTCGACAGCGGCTTAGAAGAACTTAGTCAGATTGGTCTATCAGCAGACGATACAGACGCCCTGCTGTCTGAGAATCTTGACTCCATTGATGGTCTATTTGACGATGCAGCCACATCTGATCCATCCACAGATGCCGATGACCTGTTTAGCGATCTAAATACAGAGTCAGAGGCCGCCGATATCAGCAACAACACTCTAGAAATTTCAGAGTTATCTAGCCTGGATGAATCTACCTCGTCAACAGACGTTAATGATCTGTTTAGCGATCTAAGCGCAGAACCATTCACCACCGCTACTAGCAACGACACTTTAGAAAATTCAGAGCTATCTAGTCTGGATGAACTTGATGATCTTGCCTTCACCGAGCCTAATGTTGATGGCCCCGAAGAGATCGACTTAGACATTGAGACCGCCGTTGGCGAGCAAAATGATGTCGCTTTGCCATGGGACAACAACGAGGGTACTCCCGAAAGTAACAACACCGGCTCTTTCCCTACAGACAGCTTCTTTGAAGCTGTAGAAGCCTCTGTTCCTGATGAAGAGAGCATTGACACAGAGCCCAAGCTGTCCGAAGTATCTGAAATTGACAATTTCTTTACCCTAGATGACGCTGCACCCGCTGTACCTGAAGCATTAGAGCCAAGTGTTTTAGATGACGATCTTTGGGAAACAGATACCAGCACAGCTAGCCTCACGGCACCGGCCTTAGAACCAGAAGCGTTGGGCGACTTATCAGCAGATATTTGGGCTGATTCCAGTTTAGACTCTGGTCCTGAGACTACCCAGCCAGAGTCAGAACTCTCCTTAGGCATTGCTGATTTAGGTGAGCCTAATCTAGAACTAGAAGAGGTCACCCTAGGCGAATCTGACCCCAGTGGGGCTGAGACTGTATCCAACCAAGCTGTAGCTGAAGAATTAAGCGATTTAGAATTTGATGATATGTGGGCATCTACAGAGGATGTGATCTCGGTAGATCCTCCTGGAATAGATGAGCAGTCTGAGCCTTCCCAGTTCTCTTCAGATCCAGAAGTGGACGATCTGTTTGGCAATTCTAGAGAAACCGAGGACACTGAAATCGCGTCTGAGCTGGATCTGTCTAACAGTGACGCCTCTCTTTCCCTAGATGATGGGCTGGAGGATTTGTTTGGTGAAAATACGGAACCAGATAGTGAGTTAGGGAATCTGTTTGGCAGCTCTGATGGTTTAGAGGAGACTGCCACAGCCTCTGAAACCGTCGGTCTAGAAGGATTAGAAAACCTCGAGCTAGAAGAGACAGACTTTAGTTCTCTAGAAGCTATCGGCACAGATGGCGACAACGGCAGCGGGGATGAATTAAATGAGTCGGACAGTAGCAGGGAAGGTTTAGAGTTTCTCAATGAACCCCCGTCTGATGACATCGAATTCGACTTATTAGATCTAGAAGACGGTGGAATTGTTACGGGCTTTGTCACTGAGGACGAAGCTCTCCAAAGCGGTCTTATGGATCCTGAGACCACCCTGGACGAGCTATTAGGTCAGGCTTCATCAGATACCGCTAGCGCTTCCCATAACGATTTAAGCATTGAAAATTTAGACTTTGAGAATACAGACATAGACTTTTTGGGTGATGGAGCAAACGATCTCCCCCAATCCGCCTCGTTCCCCGATACTACTGACGTCGATATTGTAGACACCGCCTTAGAAGATAGTGATTTGAGCCTAGGGGAACCGTCTATTGGAACAGAGTTCATCCCGAGTGATGATTCCAGTAATGGTCTATCGGAAGCTGCTGAAACTGCTGATTCCCCAGGACTATTCTCTGACACGGCGCTAGATGACCTAGCCGAGCTGGATGACCTACTGTCAGAGCCGCTAGAGAGCAATAGGGCGTTGCCGCCCTTAGCTGAGGGCAGTAATGACGAGTTTGGCGATCTCGAAGCCCTACTTCAGGACACGGACGAAGCCCCCACACCAGAACAGGAGACTTTGCCGGGGCTCGCTGTGGACGATGAGTTTGGCGATCTTGAAGCCCTGCTGCAAGACGCCGACCAAACCTTGGCTGCCACCTCAAGTAATGCTGGCACCTACCGTCCCAAGAACAAAGCCAGTCGGCTATCGGGACGGCGCATGGTAACCGATCAAACCATGCGGGTATCGGTGGGCCACCTGGACAATCTGAGTAACCTGGTGGGAGAGCTGGTTGTCAATCGCAATACCCTAGAGCAGGACCAAGAACGTCTGCGTCAGTTTTTAGACAACTTATTATTCCAAGTTCAGCAGCTCAACGATGTGGGTCAGCGTATGCGCGATCTCTATGAGCGCTCGCTGCTAGAAAGTTCCTTAATTTCCAGCCGCCAGTCTTACCAGATGGCCTCTACTAGTACGACTGAAACAACTAAAGCAGGGGATCACGCCACAGGTGAATTCTTTGACGCTTTGGAAATGGACCGATTTACTGGGTTCCATACACTATCCCAGGAGATGATCGAGCTGATTGTACGGGTACGTGAATCGGCATCTGATATTGCCTACACCGTCGAATCATCAGACCAGGTTACTCGGCAGTTTAGACAGGTAACCAATCAGCTGCAGGAGGG
>JBCCAQ010000108.1:0-15572 GCA_039814735.1 Cyanobacteria bacterium P01_A01_bin.15 | reverse complement strand
GCACCGGTTTCTTCAACCACACCCTGATTTAGAAACATCACTCGACTGGCCACTTCCCTGGCAAACTGCATTTCATGGGTGACCACCGCCATGGTCATGCCATCTTCTGCCAGGGTGCGCATCACCTGGAGGACCTCCCCCACAAGCTCCGGATCTAGGGCGCTGGTGGGTTCATCAAAGAGTAGAATATCGGGCTCCATACAGAGAGAACGGGCAATCGCCACCCTCTGTTTTTGTCCGCCGGAGAGCTGGTCGGGGTAGGCAGCGGCCTTTTCAGCTAAGCCAACTTTTGCTAAATAAACCCGCGCTCGTTCCTCAGCCTCTGAGGTCGCTAGACGCAAAACTTTCCGGGGGGAGAGCGTCAGATTTTCCAAGACGCTCATGTGGGGATAGAGGTTGAACTGCTGGAACACCATGCCCACCTTGGCCCGCAGCTGTTGTAACGATTTGGCACTGAGGTTGGCCGCCGACAGGTCAATATCATTCACTATCAGTTGGCCACCGCTGACGGTTTCTAGACGATTAAAACAGCGCAGCAGCGTGCTTTTGCCACAGCCAGATGAGCCAATAATCGCTACCACTTCGCCGCGATGAATCTGGCCATTGATGCCCTGGAGCACCGACAGGTCACCGTAACTTTTTTGCAAATTTGCGAAGTAAATTGCTGCTTCTGACACAAAGCCCCCATCGGTAGCGCGTTAATTTGGAATCATAACGCTGAAATCAGATTATTTGGGCTAAAAACGACACCGTTTTTTAATTCCTGGTAGATTAAACTACTATCCGGTCTGTATTCGGTTTTGTATACCTAGGGGGTGATCCCGTAGCCCTAACCCCAATCGTCAAACCATTCAAACAATAGCGTTAAGGATTTCATTAGGCATTATGAAACGGTCACACTTTTTAAAAAATACGGTTTTGAGTCTGGGGGCAGCCCTTGTCCTTGCTGCCTGTGGTGGCGGTACTGAGGAAGCGACCACCTCCGGGACTGACGAAGCGGCAGCTGGTCCTTGGGTCGTTGGGACTGAACCTGCGTTTCCTCCCTTTGAGTCCCAGGATGAAAGCGGGGAACTGGTGGGCTTTGATATCGATTTGATGCAGGCGATTGGTGACCAAGCAGGTGTGGAAATTGAGTTTGAGAGTCTCCCCTTTGATGGTTTAATTCCAGCCCTGCAGGCTGGCACCATTGAAGCCGCCATTAGCGGTATGACCATCACGGAAGAACGGGCCGAAACCGTTGACTTTTCCCGCCCCTATTTTCGAGCTGGTTTGGCCATTGCCATTGCTGAAGAGGATACGGAAATCACATCCATCGACACCCTAGAAGGCAAAACCATCGCGGTGCAAATTGGTACCACTGGTGCAGAAATGGCCGGTAGCATCAAGGACGCTAGCGTTAGCACATTTGACTCTGCACCCCTGGCACTGCAGGAGCTGGCCAACGGTAATGCCGATGCTGTAATCAATGACGCACCGGCTACCTTGGATGCGATCGCAACCGGCAATATCGGCGGCATCAAAGTCGTAGGCGAGCTACTGACCGAAGAATTTTATGGCATCGCCATGCCCCAGGATTCTCCCAACGTAGAAACCTTAAACACGGCCCTAGCAGAGCTGATAGAAAACGGCACCTACGATGCCATCTACGAAAAATGGTTTGGAGCATCACCGGTCGGCACACTACCTGAATCCGCGCTTTAAACTTCGGGTCCCACTTTCACTAAAGTTCTCAATGCTACGTTTGAATGATGGATATCCAATCATCCAAACGTAGTTGCTCTACTCGTTGCGACTCACCCGGCGGAATTATTACTTAAAGAGCAAGCCAGCGCCGTGATCATGCCGCGCCGAGGCGCGCAAACGTTAGAGCTACCCAGTCTTGAAAAGAGCCTGTTCCCTTGGAATATATTATTGATGCTTTGCCTGCGCTGTTGCAGGGGTCTGTAACCACAATACAGCTGACCGCCCTGGCCATTTTCTTTGGCTTTATCGGCGGGACCCTGTTGGGGACGGCCAGACTCTCTAAGCTATGGCCCGTACGCTTGGCGACCCGTGCCTACATCGAATTTTTTCGCGGTACGCCGCTGCTGGTACAAATTTTTTGGATCTATTTTGGATTTCCCGCCCTGTTTAGAGGGCTGGGATTAGACTTTACCTTTGATCGCTGGTCCGCTGGCGTCATGGCCCTCAGCCTCAATTCAGCCGCCTACATCGCTGAAATTGTGCGGGGCGGCATTCAGTCCATTGAGAAGGGTCAGTGGGAAGCGGCCTCATCCATGGGTCTAAACTCCATCCAAGCCCTACGCTATATCGTGCTGCCCCAGGCGCTGCGGCGGATGATTCCTCCCTTGGGCAATGAATTTACCACCTTGCTCAAAGATACGAGTCTAGTGGCGGTGATTGGTTTAGAAGAACTTTTTCGGCGAGGTCAGCTGACGGTGGCCACCAACTTTCGCGCGTTTGAGATTTATACGGCCATTGGCCTCATGTATTTGGCGCTCAATCTTTTATTTTCCCAGGGGTTTACATGGCTAGAGCGTTGGACCGACCCCGGTGAAAAGGCCAAACGAGGGGCTTAACACTACCTCCGTCGTCGCGATGAGCGATGCTTGCTGCCTGGTGGCGTGCGGTGTGCGCCAAAATATTTTTCACTGCGGTAGCGTAGCCAGACCCGCAGCTGTTGGGGAATTTTATCTTTCTGTGCTTTTGTCAGTTGGTTATACAACGTTAGGGCACGCTCCCGTTCCCGACGGCAGGCAGCATTATTATGGGCATCCCACAGGGTTTTGGCAAGGCGAATACGGCGACAGGTTTCTTTGATCAGGGCATCGCCCTGGAGAGGCTGGTCAGGCATGGTGCTTTAGAAAAATAGATAAGGAAAACAGACTGTCACAGGGTCAATTGTGAATTTCAATCGAGCGTGGCACTCTCATAGCAAGGGATCTAATGTATTTGGACCCTGGCGTATCCCTTGGCGATATTAACGCCAGTGGGGACACGCTTTGTCATTGATAATGTGGCTAATATTATAAGTATGCATAATCACGGGTTTGGGGTCTGCGACTGCCCAACAGATACGTCGCCAGCAAAACTCAGGGTATTGGCCATTGCTCTGATCATGGTGGCGGGTTTTTCAATTGTTGAGCTGCGGGTGAGCCATCACAGCCATAGTTTATCGCTGGTGGCCGATGCCGGGCATATGGTGGCCGATGTGTTTGCGATCGCAATGTCCCTACTTGCCGCCTGGATTGCTCGCTGGCCCACCTCGCCCCAGGCCCCCTTTGGCTACCGCCGCGTCGAAATTTTAGCCGCGCTGGTTAATGGTGTGGGTCTCATGCTGATCGCTGGCTGGATTGGACAAGAGGCCATCGCCCAGCTCCAAACACCACCAGATGAAATTTTGACCACCCCCATGGCGCTAACGGCCCTGGGTGGTCTAGGGGTGCATGGTTTAAATGCGCTGCTGCTTCATCGCCATACGGATGATGATTTAAATCTGCGGGGGGCTTTTTTGCATACCTTGGCGGATGCACTGAGCTGTGTGGGCGTGTTGTTTGCGGCGGCCGCTGTTTACTGGTTTGGGTGGCAGTGGACCGATGGTGGTGTGAGTCTTGCGATCGCTCTGCTTATTTTTGCCGGAGCCCTACCGCTACTCCGCCAAAGTCTGAGCATTTTGCTAGAGCAGACGCCCCCTGGCATCAACCCCACAGATATTGAACGGCATCTGCTTACCTTTACCGATATCAGCCAGGTGGATCGGCTCAAGGTATGGGCCATTGCGCCAGGCCAAATTTATCTCACCGCTAGCGTGTCTGTCACCGGCAGGCCCAATCGCCGCGACCTATTGCTAAATCAGATCCAAAGCTCACTGCGTCAGAATTTTGACATTTCTGAGGCCACCCTACAAATGGTGTCTGCACCATCGGTTGCCCTATCGACGCTGCCCGATACTAAAATACGAGGGCTGATCCAGACAGGTGACATATCGTCAGGACGTCCGTGAGCGAGGCCTCCATAAGGAAACCTGACGGGACGACCGATTTGGACAGCGATATCCCTGACAAATTCAAACCGCATGCAAGTTGCTTCTTGGAATGTTAACTCTGTCCGCACTCGCCTTAGCCATGTCACCGACTGGCTAAGGGCAAATCCAGCCGTAGACGTGCTGTGTCTCCAAGAAACTAAAGTAGTCGATGCTGATTTTCCTCGAACTGCCTTTGAGGAGCTTGACTACCACACCTACATATATGGGCAAAAAGCCTATAACGGTGTGGCCTTGATCAGTAAGACACCGCTTGAGGATGTGCGCATGGGGTTTGGAGCCATTTTGGATGAGACAACCGTCGGCGAGCTGGACGATCAAAAGCGCGTGATTAGCGGTGTCCTCAACGGTGTGCGTATTTTGAACCTGTATGTCCCCAACGGGTCATCCATTGGCAGCGAAAAGTATCACTACAAGCTGAGCTGGCTGGCCCTACTCAAAAAATATCTGGTCAAAACCCTAGAGGAGACCACAAAACTCAACGTCTGTGGCGACTTTAATATCGCCTTAGAAGACAAAGATATTTATACCAACGAAAAGCGAGATAAACACATTATGTCGTCCCCACTGGAACGGGAAACTCTAAGGGAAGTGATTGCGGTGGGTCGCAGCCCGAAGGAGCGAGAAAGCCTGACGGATGCGCTCGGTCTAGCGGATGCCTTTCGCAAATTTACTGACGAAGGCGGTCACTTTAGCTGGTGGGACTATCGAGCAGCTTCATTCCGACGCAACATGGGATGGCGGATTGACCACCACTACCTTTCCCCTGAACTATACGACCAAGCCAAACGCTGCTGGATCGACATCGAACCACGCAAGCTAGAAAAACCTAGCGACCATACGCCGGTGATTGTGGAATATTAAAAAGTTACATACGGGTAATCAATGCAACAGAGTACCCGGAAAGCCACTCATTAAGAGCATTTGATTCTTTTAGGGAAGATAACGCTCTACCCTCGGATGGGTACCTTGTTTAAAGACAATCTGTGTAGTCCCCTTAGCAAAGGGCCCACCCTACAAGCAGTCTTTAGGTACCTTGTGAATACTTTTTTAGCTGGCAACGACTGCCCGATTATTGACCCACCTGAGTTGGAAACCGCCCTACATTTTCTGGCAATTTTTACGAACTTAGAAGAGGAATTAAATCGGATTGATTTGGTCAACACGGGTTTATTTGATCTGGAGCATCCGGACACAGCCCAGCAGCTTGACCTGCCCGGTGCGATTAGAGCCATCAAAAGCAAAAGTCAGCTGGCCAAAAACGTGATTCGCTGGGTGGATGACAATCGATACAGCCTCAATAGCGAGGAGCTAGCTGGAGCAGAAAAGCTCATTAGCCGCATCGAATAAGAGCTGCTAAAGATAAGAATTGTATAAATCTAAAAATAGATGCTGGAGAGACGTCGCATACAACATCCATACAGCTAACGGTGGAGCCTCATAAATTTTGTTTCCCAGTTGTTTGGGGCTGCTTGATAGCGGCTGTCGCAGAAGGATCTCAGCAACTGGCAGGTGAGAGACAAAAAAGGTTTTATCTCAACAAAATAAAATCTCCTTTCTTCGCCTTATTGAAATTTTCTAGATTGTTCTTCCAGGCTAGCTTCAACAATTTAGCTTCACAAGCTAACGTTCTACTCTCTCTAATGACTACTTGACGACCGGATAAATTTGTACTAAATTTTCAGCTAGGTTGCGTTAGGCGACCAATTTCACTAGAACCTATTAACTTGGCACCGTTAGCAAGTGCAGCAACACCTGCTAACGGCTACCCACAGGATTGATTAGGAATCCTCTGGATGGGGTTAATTATGCCCTACCCTCTGCGATTTGCGATGCATCTATGTGGGGGGCTGGGCTTTTAGGTTCTGGTTTTCCTTATCGACCGTACTATTTGGAGACCAGAATCATGTTTCAAAACCCGATTCAGGGCGCAAACGCGCCCACAGTTCAACCTATTCCTGGGTTTTTGCCCAAGCACGCATATGAAACCGTGCGGCATCTGCTGCTGGGTAGCCCCACGGCTGTACAGCTGACTATTTTGGACCTGCACAGCAAAGACTATGCTGAACCGAATGATTGGAGTCGACCCCTGCCAACCGGGCGACCGAATGAGGTAATGGCGATTTTGACTCGACGGATCAGGGTTGATTAGTCGCGGCGAATAGATGCGATCGCACTCTGGACGGGGTGCGATCTCGCATATCCAATGTTCAGTTAGTTACAACAAAGCCAGCACCTCGAATACCACGGCGTATAGTCACCAATGAAGGGTAGAAAATCTTTTTATCTTGTGAGTAAACCGTATTGACGACGCAATGCTGGCAACCTATATTAGTGATACGACTCCCCAGCAGCAGCTGGTTGGATAGCCTAAATGGCTACCTTCAGATTAAATAACGACAAAGTCTGCCCCCTTACAAGTTGGCAGACTTTGTTTTTGATAAGGTTATTGGCTTTGGCTAAGCGTAGCATTGTATATATAGACAGCTTCAACTTCTATTACGGCGCAATCAAACATACTCCTCATAAGTGGCTTGACTTACAGAAATATTTTGACCTGCTAAGGCAAGACGACGATATACAGAGAATTTGGTACTTTACCGCCAAAGTTAGCGGCACACCATTAACCAGGCAAGAAACTTACCTTGACGCGTTGACTACGTTGCCACTCGTCGAATGTGTATTCGGACTTTACAAACTCAAAAACCTACATTGCCGAATTAAGCAGTGTGGGTATGAGGGTAAAAAAACCTATAAGGTACCCGAAGAAAAAGGAACCGATGTCAACATCGCTTTGCAAATGTTGGACGATGCTTACCAGGGAGCTTGCGATCGCATAATTCTAGTCTCGGGTGACTCTGATTTAGTGCCAGCAGTAAACCTAGTCAAAAAGCGTCATCCAGACATTCAAGTTACTGTTTACGTTCCTGCCAATAACCCTAAACGGGGAGCTGCCACTGAACTAAGAGGTGCAGCCGATAAACACAAGACCCTTCCAGCGGCACTACTTTCCAAAGCCCAATTTCCTCGACGTTTTACGGGAGCTTCAGGACAGATAGTCTGTAAGCCTAGCAGTTGGTGATCTAGCAGATAATAGTAGTGGCCCTTACCGACCGCCTCCAAGATTCTTCCTAAGGTCGATGAATAATATGCTCTAACACTCGCTGCTTGGTGCTCGGCTCAATGCCAATCAGACGCACATAGTCTTGGCTATGATCTGCCAGACATTGCTCAACTGCTTGCAATGCCTGCCCTTCATCACCGCCATTAAGCACCGGGCAGCTCTGCCATGCATTGGTGCGAAAGCGGCGTTGATCCACATATTCCAATCCCACCCGACATCCCTGCACGATCAGGTTTCGGACCGCCTGCTGCACCTCATCGGGCAAAGAAATCTTCAAGGTTGAGGACTGTAGCTGTTGCTCTGGTACAGAATTTTTCGCACCATTAGATCCACCTGCAGACTGCGGCACCATCACTGACACAGCATGACGGTATGCTCGATAGTCGTCATTATTATTAAAATCTTGACCACCAGCCCTGTCAGATCGACTCTTATCAGGCTTACTTTTTTTTAACGCCTGGTTGTATTCCTGCACCAGGCCCATTTCCTGCAAACGAAGCTGCTCGACCACCATGCGTTTTCCCACTTCGATCAAATGATCAATGCGGAAGTCGGGCTTTTTGAAACTGGGGGGCGTTTTAGTATTGACCACACTGCGGGACACATTTTCCACACCGACCCGGTGAATAAAATCAATAATTTGCTCGTCGTAAATCTGAGACCGCAGCGCTCCGTAGAAATCAACCGCCTGGGTTGCAAAGGTATCTACTAGGGTTGTGATATCACCATGGCTGAGGCCATCGGGCGCAAAAATACCCCCCACAATCCCCAGGCGGTCATTGCGATCGGGCTCCCAGTAAAACTTTTGCATACGGCCATCACGTACCAAGGGTGCATAGAGTGTGGCAAAGTCATTGCCTGTAACCACAATGGGAATGCGCGGCAGCGGCGTTTCGTCATAGCTGCCCGGCAGCTGCACATTGGTCGGATTGTCCGCAATATTCATCAGGGTATTGTTGACCAGCTGGGTATTGACCGTGTACTGAGTCATGCCATCAAAGCGACCGGCACCCGCATCCAGGTCATTGATCATCAGTACCGCCATCTCACCGCGCACCCTGACCAGCTCCGCCGCCTCGCGATAGCGCAACCGAATGAGCCGCGCCGGATCCCCCGCATCCGGGCTTTCTAGCTCACCACCGGACACATGGACCACATTTACCCCCATGCGCCCATACACCAGCTCACACTGAAAGGTTTTTCCTTCACCCTTACGACCATGGATCCCGAAAATTAAAGGCATCCGCACCTGGGGTAGATCCAGATAGTTTTTAGTGATATGAACAGCGAGCGCGTTGAGAAAACGGGGAGAGATGTAGTAGGCCACAGCGCGAACCAGAGTGGAGTAAGAGAGTTAAACCGGTTATTTTCCCTAGTCTATATACCCATAAAGAAGATTGGCTGCAGAGTCAGGAATAAGGATTGTAGAAGATTGAAATATTAATGCTAGAGAGACATTGCATGTAACGTCCATACATCCAATGGCAGAGCTTCGTAAAGCTTGTTTCCTACGCCTATTATCTAGCCCATGGGGCTCCTGTGTATACAAGATATGATTACTCCGCCTATTATCTAGCCCATGGGGCTCCTGTGTATACAAGATATGATTACTCACAAAATGATAGAGACCGCAAAAGAGAACCCCACACAAAATGCAAGGTTCTCTTTGATTCAACAGGTGTGGCAGGCTTAAATCTGTCTCTAGATGGCAATGAGCTAGGGCAAAGCCACTAATCACCTTTTACTGGAATCCGCTTGACCTTTGTTGCCCAGCCCAGGCGCTCAAACAGCTGGATGGTGTACCAGGTAACATCGATCTCCCACCAGCGTAAACCGGTCTGGGCAGAGCGAGGATAGGTGTGATGGTTGTTGTGCCAGCCTTCACCATAGGTCACCAGGGAGACCCACCAGAGATTACGGGCATTGTCGTCTGAATCGAAGGTGCGATAGCCCCAGGTGTGGGTGGCAGAGTTGACCAACCAGGTAGCATGCCACAGCAACACGGCGCGGACAAAAATGCCATAGATTACAAACGACCAGCCACCTAGGGCATAGAGCAATACTGCAAGTGGCACTTGAAGTAGCAAAAAATTATTGTTAAGAAAACGGTAGAACGGCTGACGCATCAAATCAGGCGCATATTTACCGTACTGCTGCTGATCGAAGTTAGCGCGGCTAGGGTAAAGAATCCATTTCATATGGCTCCACCAAAATCCTTTCTTTGCGGAGTAGGGATCAGCGTCCACATCCTCGGTAAATGCGTGATGTTTACGATGACCAGCTACCCAAAAAATAGGGCCGCCTTCCATGGCAAGGGTACCGCAAATGGCGATGATATACTCTAGCCAGCGGGGCGCTTGAAAACTACGGTGACTTAGCAGACGGTGAAAGCCCAGACAAATTCCAATGCCGCCACAGAGCCAGTGCAGCAGAATTGCAACACCTAGGGCTGACCAAGAAAAGAACCAGGGTGCCAACAGCGCTAGCCCGTGAAATACGGCAAAAAACCCAAGTGAAACCCAGTCTAGGGAAGGATTTTCATCTTTGAATCGGAGTTTGGCGCGGGCCTGTCGAGAAGTCAGTTGGGCAGTCATAACATCCTTGCAAAAAGAAGTGCTAGAAAGGGAAATAGCCAAGGGAGAAATCCGGTAGCCTTGGCAAACCCGGTAAGCTATGGCTATTATTTTTGCAAGCATCACTTGCAATGAGTTCACCATAGCAATCCTTTTGCAAATCCGCAAGTGGCACTTGCATTTCTTTCGATATCCTATGTCTACGACTCGTCAGCGGCTTACGGAAGCAGCCCTGGAACTCTTTTTATCTCAGGGCATCAGCCACACTACGACCCGTCAAATTTCGAATATGGCTGAGGTGAATGAAGCCACCCTATTTCGAAACTTTGGCAACAAGTACGGGCTGCTGCTGGCAATGTTGCAAGAGTCACCTGCATTTGTGCCAGCGACGGCAATTCTATACGGTGAGGCGGTGTCGGACTCTCTGCGGACCTATGCCAGTGATTATTTATCATTGTTGGAACAGTATCCTAATTTTGTGCGCTCTCTGATTGGAGAAGCCGATCAGTATCCGCCGGAGCATCGGCAAGCATTGCACCTACGCCTCAGCGAGATTCGGCAGACCATGGCACGATACTTGGAGCGGCTGTTGGACGATAGTGCCGTCTCTGCAGAATCCATGGCAAATTTGCTGGCAGCTTTGCTGGTGGGGTATGTGGTGCTAGAGGCAATCAGCGGAAAGTCCCTATGGGCAAGTCGAGACCGCTTTTTGGATACCCTGGTGTTGGTCCTGACGCAGCAGCAGGTCCTACCGCAGAATAAAATGATTACCCAGGAATCGATGCCCCTGGTGGTGGACTTGCCGGCCAGCTGGGTGCAAATTATGATCAAGCAGGCTCGGAGCCTAGGTCCCCAGGACTATGCCCTGGCGTTTGTTTTGTTTGGGGCCGGGCTGCTGCCGGAGGAGATTGTGCAGCTGGAGCGATCGCACCAAATATGTGACAAGTCTCAGCATGTGTTGCGAATTGTCGCTCCGCCGCGACAGGTGTCGGTAAACCAGTGGATCCTGGGTAAGCGCTATGGGTCCTACACCAGCAATCCGCTGACTAAATGGATCAAGACCCGCCGGGACGGTGAAACCGCGCTCTTTATCAGCGACCTGGGGGGGGCGATGACCCTGGACGATATCTATGGGAGTTGGGACCAGTGGTGGCAGGGCATTGATGTGGGCACCGAGCCGCCCAAACCCATCCAGGCTCGGCAGACCTGGTGTGTTGAAATGCTGATGAGGGGCATCAGCCTAGAAAACCTGAGTATTTTAACTGGCTGCGACACCGCCACATTAGAACCCTATGCCCATCGAGCACGGGAAAAAAGTGCGATCGCAGCGGCCACCCAGCTAGACCGTAAAGCCTCCCCATAATGGCTAAAAGTTGCCCGCAGGCCCTAGCGGGGGAAAACTTCACCACGTACCATAAGCCTTATCCCATTCCAATTAAACTATGACATCTATTTATGATTGCATTGTGGTTGGCGGCGGTCCGGCTGGTGCAACAGCGGCCTACCATCTGGCCAAACAAGGCCATTCCGTATTGATATTAGAAAAGAACCATCTGCCCCGCTACAAACCCTGTGGTGGCGGCGTTTGCCCAAAGGTAGCAGAGTGGTTTGACTACGACTTTGAGCCGGTCATCTCTCAAAAGGTCACCCAGGTGCGCTACACCTACAACCTGGAGGATGAGGTCATTTCAGAACTCTCGGAACCCATCTGGATGGTGCGCCGCGATGAGTTTGATCACTATATGGTGCAGCAGGCACAAAAGCAGGGCGCGATTTTACAAGCGGGCACCAAGGCCACAGGCATTCAATTTCAAGCGGGCTGCTGGCATGTCAGCACTTCAGCTGAGCCCGTTGTTGGGCGCTATCTGATCGCGGCCGATGGTGCCAAAGGTCCCATGGCAAAATGGCTGGGGTTCAAGCAGCGCAAAACTGTTATGGCCGGAGCCATCGAAACTGAGCCCCGGCTGTCGGTCCAAAATGGCCACATTGTCCATTTTGAATTTGGCCTGCTTAAAAATGGCTATGTTTGGAACTTTCCGAAAGCCGATGGCTACTCCCTGGGCAGCGGTGCCTTTATCTCAGCCAAACGTAAGTCCCGCGACCTGGTGCAGCCCCTAGCTGACTACTCCAAACAGTTTGGTGTCGATATTGAGACAGAAACTAAGCACGGTCATCCCATCTGTCTGTGGGATGGCGATCAGCCCCTCCACACCACCCAGGCCGTATTAGCAGGTGAAACAGCCTGTGTGGTAGATCCGTTTACCGCCGAGGGCATTCGGCCTTCGATCTGGAGTGGGCTCAAGGCGTCTGAGGCGGTCAACAGCGCCCTGGCTGGCAATACCGATGCCCTGGCTGACTACACCCAAATTATGATCCAGGAATGGGGTCAAGAAATGCGCTGGGCCGCTCGTCTAGCCAAGGCATTTTATCTAGCGCCTAAAGTTGGCTATCGGGTGGGTGTAAGACATCCACGCGGTACGCAGATCATGGGGGATGTTTTTCTAGGGAAGCTGCGCTACTCAGATGTGGTAACGCGGGGTCTACGACGCCTGAGCGCTGGACTGATATCAGCGTGAGCAGCCCATTTCCCTGGCGATTTCCTCAGGGGCGTGCTATCACAGAGGCACATGTTTGCGGTAAATTAGTCGCAAGCGCAAAGCGTATGCCGCATGGGCACGCTTCACCTGCTTTGATGATTTCAATATCTTTGGTTGTGTCTTGCCAACGGGCTCAAATGAGCTGTGGTTGCTAGGTTTCCCATATCCCCGCACCACGATGCTGGTCCCACTGCACTAGCGTCAGTTCTCGATTGGATGTCACCACCGCTGCCCTGGCAGACGGAAGAGCCAGATCTAAAGCAGACAATTGAGGACAGTACGCTTTTTACTTTTTTACGCTGTCAGCGGCGGGCTTATCTGGATACCTACGGCAATACCGAGCTGCAGGCCACCCCGAGCGACTATTTGGTCAAGCTTAAGGGCGATAGTGCCGTACATCGCCAAACCATCTTGACTGAGTTTAAGCCCATTGAGCATCCCAAACGCCATGCCAAGAGCGTGGCCGCCACAGCCCAAGAAACTTATGCCCTGATGAAGCAGGGGGTGGACCACATCCGTCGGGGCACCGTTGCGGCCCTCAATACGGACGGTACCATCGGCTATGTTAGCCAGCCCGATCTCTGGATCAAAGAGTCCGGCGCATCCTGGCTGGGTGACTGGTACTACATCCCGCTGGATATCAAACTGGGTAAAAAGCCCAAGCAGGAATATCAGCTGACGGCGGCATTCCATGCCTATGTGCTAGCTGCTTGGCAGGGCGTATTGCCAGCAGAGGCGCAGCTACGGCTAAGGGAGCGCTATTACTTTATCGATCTCGAAAAACAGTGGCCTACGCTACTAGAGCTTTTAGACGCCTGCGAAACGGTGCTGACATCAGGAGCAACACCCGATGTCTTTATTAGCCGTAGCCGCTGTGATATGTGTGTGTGGCTCAACCATTGCTACGAGGTGGCCCAGACTCAAAATCACCTATCTCTGCTGCCTGGGGTCACCCTCAATCGCTACCGTCATTTAGAAAAGCTCGGGCTGACTACGGTTGAAGCTTTGGCCAGCAATCAACCCGCGACCCTAGCCCAGGCATCGGGATTTGAGCTAAAGGTGGCAGAAAAGCTGGTGCACCAAGCCCAGGCAAAGCTAACGGGGGTTGCGATCGCACGCACCGATGCCAACAATAGCTTTACCCTAGCGCCCCGCGAGCTGCCCAGCGCCCCCATCGAGCTATATTTTGACATTGAGGCCGCCCCCGACAAAGATTTGGTTTATCTCCACGGGATTTTGGTGGTCAACACCCAAGACCAGTCTGAAACCTTTATTCCCTTAGTTGCAAGAGACCCCGCGGGGGAAGCAAACGCTTGGAACCAGTTCCAGCATGTGATCGCCCACTATCCAGATGCACCGGTCTATCACTTTTGTCCCTACGAAGCCCAAACTGTCAGACGTCTGGCCGAGCAGTACGGCACCATTATCGACATTGATGAATTACTCAGCCGTTTTGTCGATATTCACAAACGCATTGTCGATGCAGTGACCCTACCCATCGAAAGCTATGCGCTCAAGCACATTGCCCGCTGGATTGGGTTTGAATGGCGAGATAGCAGCGCTAACGGGGCACAATCTATTTGCTGGTATGACAACTGGCTGGATAGTCAAGATGAGCAATATCTCAACGATATTTTGAAATACAACGAAGATGACTGTCGTGCCACGTTTTGGGTAAAGCGGTGGCTCGCTAACTTCGCCGCTCCCCTCTGGAAAAATGAGGCAGAAGCAGGATAATCTCTGACCCAGAAAAAATACAAATAACTGTTTGACAAAGTACCCATTCCTAAGCAGAATAGAGATCACCCTTATGGGCCTGTAGTTCAATTGGTTAGAGCACCGCCCTGTCACGGCGGAAGTTGCGGGTTCGAATCCCGTCAGGCCCGTTTAGTTCTCCCTAACACCGAACCCGCAACTTCTGGCAGCGGTGCTGACGTTGCGGCTAGTCACTACGTGACGGCTACGCCTACGAATCCCGTCAGGCCCGTTTATCTCTCCCTAACACTGAACCCGCAACTTCTGGCAGCGGTGCTGACGTTGCGGCTAGTCACTACGTGACGGCTACGCCTACGAATCCCGTCAGGCCCGTTTAGTTCTGCCTAACACCGAACCCGCAACTTCTGGCAGCGGTGCTGACGTTGCGGCTAGTCACTGTGTGACGGCTACGCCTACGAATCTCGTCAGGCCCGTTTAGTTCTGCTTAAAGCACGGTTATTAGAACGCTCACAATAACGATACCTAACAACATCAGCCAACCTGAGTATCTGCGCCACCAGGGAATTGTATAGATATCCCTGGCAGCGAGGTGGCGGTCTTGGGGCGTCTGTATATCTTGATAAAGAGTACAGGTTGTAGCCTGGGGTCGTTGTGGAAACGTGCAGCTGTCATCGTGGTGATAGACACAGCTTGGACACAGATAGGTGCCCGCTTGAGCCCGGTGGAGATCAATACCTGGATGACCGTGGGCCTTGAGCTCTAGCCCGCAGTTGGCACAGGTCACATCGGTAACGGCTACGGGTTGATGACATTGGGGACATCTGGACATGGTCAGGTGCTTTTGCTATGGGTCAGTCCACCTCGATTATGTCGCAGGTACGTTAAATTCTTTGGATTCGAGCATGCTGTAATCGAACCCCAGGGCAGCATCAAAACGCTGGTTGATTTGCTCAAGCTCTGCTTCAGGAATTGCTTTCCATTGCTCACGGGTAGCCCAGGCAATCACAAAAATCACCTCGTCGTCATGGGTGGGGTCAAGCCAGATGGTTTTGTCTAAAAAACCAGGGTATGTTTCTAGGGCTGATGTCCAGATCTGCTCGTCAATGGCTAAGTAGCGAGATCGCTGGGCAGGATCCACCTTGAATTTTAACCATTCGATCACCATGGCTGGTTGAGAATTGGAGGTTACTTGGGCATTAACGGGCTGACTTACCCACACAACAGCTGCCCAGAGAGCAACTACACACCACAGAAGTCTCTGACCCATACGGTTAACCGCCCGTCGCTTACGTCAATAGTTTGCCAGAATATGACTATATAAATCGTAGCTACATCCAGAATTTTAGGTTTGTATAGGGGCAGCCAAATGGGCACAGCTGGGATGTGGTTTAGTAGTCTCACAGGTCAACTAGGGCAAGTTATGGACTCATCCAATTTACTGCGGCAGCTTTTGATGTTGGGCATTGGTACCACCTCACTAGTGGCAGAGCGGCTGCGTCAGGTGAGCGAAGATTGGGTGC
>JBCCAQ010000098.1:0-16621 GCA_039814735.1 Cyanobacteria bacterium P01_A01_bin.15 | reverse complement strand
CTTGATCATACAGTTGGGTAGAGGCTGACATGCAATATCAAGCTGATGGTTTGGTATCTTCAGCTTTGCATGTCCCTTGCCCATTTCTTTGGCAAACCTTATGGATTCTGGGTTACAGGACTTGTGTCAGGCAGTCAGGGTGCAAACATTACTCGTATCGAACAAAAAAGTTATATCAACGCTCAGGAGACGCTTACTAGTAGGCCCTTGCCCCCTTAAAGCGTCATATCACCAATTTCCTTAAAACCCTAACGACTGTTCCTAAATCACCATTATTCAAAATATTGAGATGGTTTGACAATTGATAAGTAGGCGTCGGTTCCAGCTGTAACTTTAGGAAAATAAAACACTCACCACTGCATAACAAACCAGAGCCAAGTTAATTCTTGTCTAAATTAGCCAACCTATACGCCAGTGCCTGAGGAATGCCGAAGGAGAGTAAAAACGTTATTTAGCCCATGAGTCAACCCATCACCTCACAATTTCCTGTCCATATTATTGGGGCCGGTCCCGGTGCCCCGGACCTGATTACCGTTCGCGGTCAGACCCTCTTAGCAGCGGCAGATACCGTTTTTTATACTGGGTCGTTGGTGCCTAAACAGATGCTGCAATGGTGTCAGTCAGCGGAAACCATTGATACCCGGTCCCATACCTTAGAAACCTGGTTGCCGCTGCTGAAAGAACAGGTAAATCAGGGAAAGCGGGTGGTGCGGTTACAGGATGGCGATCCCTGTCTGTACGGTGCCCTCCATGAACTAACCGCCTTTTTACTTAAGCATCAGATACCGTTTGAAATTGTGCCGGGGGTAAGCGCGTTTCAACTGGCAGCGGCCCGTTTAGAGGTGGAGCTAACGGTACCCCTGCTGGTGCAGAGTATTATCCTGACTAGAGTGCAGGGCCGCACCAATGTGCCAGGTGATGAGGACTTAGCATCCCTTGCCGCTCACCGCGCCTCTCTGTGTCTATATCTCAGCGCGCGCCATGCCACGGCTGCCCAGGATAAACTGCTTACCCACTATCCATCCGATACCCCCATTGCCCTTTGTTATCGTTTGGGTTGGCCCGATGAAGAGATTCGTCTAGGACGTTTAGACACTATGGCAGCCATGACCAAAGAAGCAGGCCATGATCGCACCGTCATGTATCTGATTAGTCCGGCATTAGCCGCTCAAGCCGAGGCGCGATCGCAGCTATACAATCCAGGCCACAGCCACCTCTTCCGGCCTCATTTGGCCAAGGTGTGACCATCTGGCTGATTGGTGGCACCAGCGAAAGTCGAGCCATCGCCCAGCGGTTGACTCAGCAGGGGTTGCCTTGGCTGGTGACGGTGGTTTCCCCCACGGCAGCCCGACTGTATCAGGGACTGCCCGGTCAGGTAAAACCAGGAGCTTTGGATTTGGCAGGTATGCAATCCCTAATTCGACAGCACAGCCTTCGTGCCATTGTCGATGCCTCCCATCCCTTTGCCACTGAAATTTCTCAACGAGCCATGGCTACCGGTTTACCCTATCTACGGTTTGAACGACAGGCGATTCCCCTTGAGCCCCCTGCTGAGTCGGTACCGGATTTAGACACCCTATTACAGCCTACCTATCTAGAAAATAGTCGCGTCTTACTCACTCTAGGTATCAAAGCCCTGCATCAGTTTCAACCCTGGCAACAGCGGGCTCGTTTCTGGGCTAGAATCTTGCCAACGGCTAAAGCTCAGGCGATCCAAGTTGGGTTTGCACCTGAGCAGCTGATTTGCGATCGCTCCCCCACCGATGCCCTAGCAGAACAAGCCCTCTGGCAGAAACTGGGTGTAGATACTGTCGTTACCAAAGCCAGCGGTGGACCTGGGGGGGTCCCTATAAAATTAGCTGCAGCACAAGCTTTAGGAGTTAGGCTGTTGGTTATTGCTCGGCCAGCATTAGCCTATCCCCAGCAAACCCATGATTTAGATGAGATCGTTAAATTTTGTCGCTCAAAATTGTTTAAACAGTTTGACCAAATTTAGGTTTTTGTCATCTAACCAATTTCAAAAGGAGATTCTATGGCCCGAGCCGGGTATACACTGCCAGTTTTCGCCGTTGCTGCTGCCAAAGCCGCTTTCCTCCATTTGCTCGCTCAGTATGGAAAGTTTGGCAAGGGAGAACAAATGTCTAGCACTCTGCCATCTGACGATAAACAAGAGATACAAATAGCTATTGATTTGGCTCCTGGTAATGCTGATATTGCCATCCAGCAAGTTGCCAGGCTCGACTCCACCACTGCCCTGGGTATTTGTCTCAGTGACCCTGGCGATAATCTTGACTTAACCCGCAATACGCCTATTTGGGCACGGGTATATCTAGAAGAAATTGATGCGGAGACTGAAAACAATCTAATTTTAGAAGCAGGGGAAGGAATAGGTCATACCGCTGCTGGAGAACCTGCCTTCTATGCCTATGCGCATCAACTATTCGATAGTAATGTTCGTCCCCTGATTCCAGAACAGCATCAGGCCACGGTGCGTATTATTTTGCCAGAAGGTCGCCGTCTGGCCCAGCGCACATCCAATGAGGCCTTTGGCATTTTGGAAGGCTTGGCTCTTCTGGGTACCAGCGGCATTTCTCAGCCCCACTCGTCTACTGACCAATTAGAAAACTATCGAGCTAATTTACAAAAGGCTGTTCAGACTACGCCGCATTTGGTGTTTTGTATTGGTCATAATGGTCAGCGTACAGCGCACCAGTTGGGAATTGGTGCGCAACATATTGTGCAGACGGGCAACTGGTTGGGGCCAATGCTGGCGGAAGCGGGTCTGCGAGGAGCAGAATCTGTTACGCTACTGGGCTATCACGGCAAGCTGGTTAAGCTGGCGGGGGGTATTTTCAACACGTCGAGTCATGTGGCGGATGGCAAGCTGCCGATACTGGCAGCAGCAATTGCACAAGTGGAGGATATACCGGAAGCCGTTGATTGTCTGGCGGTAATTCGCACAGTGTTAGCGGCTCCTACTGCAGCTGCAGCCCATGAACTGCTGCTGGAAGCGGGTCTGGCGAATGCGGTATTTGGATTATTGGTACGGCAAATTAGCGATCGCGCCCAGACCTATATTCAGAAGTATGCGAATGTGTCGGTGGATGTGGGGACAGTGCTGTGCGATCGCAAAGGTAACATCATTGCCCAGGATACATCGCTCCCCTCTTATCTCTTAGGCAATTGAACCTGAAACCCAATATTTACCCCTGGGACAAATAGGCTAAGGCATTAATGATAGCTGCAGCCACTGGGGAACCACCTTTCCGGCCCTGTACTCGGATTTGGGGGACATCCACCCTAGCCAAAGCCCGTTTAGCCTCTTCAACAGCAACAAACCCCACGGGTACACCGATCACCAAAGCCGGTTTCACGAGTCCTTTACGAATTTGTTCTACTAGAGTAAGTAGGGCTGTAGGCGCATTGCCAACAACAAAAATACCTGTGGAATATTCTTGAGTCAGTGACAACATTCCTGCAGCAGTGCGTGTAGTGACGGCGCTGTTCGCGCTGGGTAGAAAATCTTCTGGGACATAATCTAATGCACAAGCAATGGCAGGATATCCGATGCCCTTGAGACTACCCGTGATGCCCATTTGCACCATGCGAACATCCACACTCACAGGTTTCCGTTGTTTAAAGGCTGCTATCCCTGTGGCTACCGCACCGTCACTAAACTCAAATAAATTTAAAAGTTCAAAATCAGCGGTGGAATGGATCGCCCGACGGATAATGGCATATTCCTCAGGAGGCCAGCTGTGGGGACCAATTTCTCGATCGATAATGGCAAAGCTTTCGGCGGTGATGGGGTGCATAGGAAAGGATGAAGGCGGCAAGGTGTTCGATGTAGAGACGTTGCATGCAACGCCCCTACGATGGTTCGGCGGCCATGGTTAAGGCTGTAGAGACTGGGCAAGGGCGGTTAATAATCGATTATTCTCTTTGGGCAGACGAACGGCAACGCGAAAATAGTTCTCTCCCAGTTCTGGAAAACTGAGGCAGTCGCGGATCAGAATGTGGTGGGATTTAAGTAAATCCTTTTGCAATTGAGTGCTAGGAACATCTGTTTTGACTAGGAGAAAGTTTGCGGCACCCGATAGAGGCGTAAGCCCAGGTAGTTTTTGGAGTCCTGCAATCAGGGCGTCGCGGGTAGGAGGGAGCCAGCCCAAAGTTTGTTGCTGAAATGAATGATCTTTAAGGGCTGCGATCGCAGCCACTTCAGCCAGGGTATTCACTGGCCACGGATCTCGCCATTGCTGCCAGCGTTTTAGATAGTCGGGATGGCCAATGGCATAGCCCAACCGTAGACCCGGCAGACTGTAGAACTTGGTTAGAGATCGCAACACAATCAAGTTAGGAAAGTCTAGAATCACATCCAATAAGCTTTGTTGCTGTTCCGGCAGCAAAAAGTCCATAAATGCCTCATCCACTACCACCAGAGAAAACTTTTCAAGATAGAGGATTAAATCGTCTCGTCGAGTGAGAGTACCCGTGGGATTGTGGGGGTTATTAAGCAACAGTCCACAGTTGGCAGATGCTGTGATGGTTGCCTTTGGGGGCGATGTTTCCAAATCCATGGGCACAGGAATGACGTTGGTATTAAACGCGTTCAAACTCCGTTGGTAATCGGCAAATGCAGGCGTCACTAAGTAGGTAGCGTCTAACTGGGCCAGTTCTCGACCCACCCAGGTCAATAACTCTGCTGCTCCATTGCCTGGCAAAATCCAGTCCATCGGCAGATTGTGAAAGTTGCTGATGGCGGACCGCAGTTGAATATAGTTGGGATCGGGATAATCCTTGAGGCTATGCAGATGGTTGGTCAGCACCGTCAGCACAGACTGAGGTGGTCCCAATGGATTAATGCTTGCCGAAAAATCTAAAATCGCTTCCGGTTTGCAATCAGCATATTGGGCTGCCCAATTACGATTACCCCCATGAGTAGGACGGTATGAACTAGATAGAGAAGGAGAAGCAGCCATTCAGTTTGATTAAATTCTTTACCCTAAAATCCAAAGTAGCAAAACTCCTAGCCCTAGCCCTAACAAGAAACAAACCCGATTTAACTTTAGGCACTCGCGAATCACCTCAGGCGTAATCTTCCGCACCGGATTGCCCATTAGGGATTTCACTTTAACCATGCCTTTATAGGTGTTTTTTCCGCCTACCTGTACCCCCAAGCTGGCAGCGTAGGCACATTCACTCCAGCCAGAGTTTGGGCTGGGGTCTGCAGCGGCATCTCGTCGGCAAAGAGCAATCACCTGCCGGGGTTTTTTAGAAATTAGGGCTAGGGTTAACACCGTTAAACGGCAGGGAAGCCAGGTTAAAGCATCTTCGAACTTAGCGCTAAACCAGCCGATGTGGGTATAGGGCGCTTCTCGATAGCCCATCATA
The DNA here is from genome assembly GCA_039814735.1 of Cyanobacteria bacterium P01_A01_bin.15. Taxonomy (GTDB): domain Bacteria; phylum Cyanobacteriota; class Cyanobacteriia; order Phormidesmidales; family Phormidesmidaceae; genus Leptothoe. Next base: position 11,230 of record JBCCAQ010000098.1, on the reverse strand, counting down.
GAGTCCAAGGTGCTGGCGGCTTTATAGGCTAGGGCTAGGGAGGCGCTACCCAGAGGTGTAGCAGCTCCGACTAGGGCATAGAATAACGGCCCTATAATACCATCGACGCTATTCTCAGCTACGGTTTCAAACACCGCCCTAAGAATTTCAGTTTGCTCCAGCTCCTGGGTATCACGACCGACATAGCGACTCATGCGATCGCGTGCTTCTGTCAAATCTTCCTGAATTAACGGTGCCAGAACATCTTCCGCCGCATCTCGCAGGCTGCGACCGGCAAAACAGGAGGCCACTAGGATGATTTCTAAACCAAGACCAAACCAGGGATTGAACCGATGTGCGATCGCAACCAGCCCCCAGCCCATAACAGCACTCCCCCCAACCAGGAGAATAGTCAGCAACACCCCGAGGCCCTTCATCACCGTCGCTGATTGTGTCGTCTTAAAAGTCAGGTTGCTATAACGCTGAATCACCCAGCCCATTCCCTGCACCGGGTGGGGCCAGTGCCAAGGATCGCCAATCAGAAAGTCCAACCCTGCTGCACCGATCAGAACAATGGCCGCATAGCTTACAAATTCAGTCATAGTAGTCTTTCACCCCACACCCCATCACCCCATGAAAGCACTGTCTGTCCTTGGTACTTCGTCTAATGCTGGTAAAAGCTGGATTGTTACGGCCCTGGGGGCCTGGCTACGACGGCAGGGAGTAAATGTCGTGCCCTTCAAGGCGCAAAATATGTCCAATAACTCCTACGTCACTCTAGAAGGTGGGGAAATTGGTCGAGCCCAGGCGGCCCAGGCAGCGGCCTGTGGGGTGCGTCCAGTGGCAGAGCATAATCCGGTGTTGCTGAAGCCGTCAGGAAATGGCATGTCGCAGCTGGTGTTGTTGGGTGAGCCAAAGCAGCATATTCGGGCGGGGGACTATTACCAGCACATTGAGGATATCTGGCAGGTGGTGGAGCAAACGCTGGAATCTTGGTGCGATCGCTGCGATGTTTTGCTGCTAGAAGGGGCGGGCAGCCCGGTGGAGCTGAACTTGATGCATCGGGATATTGTGAACCTGCGACCGATTCAGTATTTGCAGGGGCGCTGGCTGCTGGTGGGGGATATTGAGCGCGGGGGTATTTTTTCTCAAATTATTGGCACTCATTCGTTGATACCAGACCCGGCAAAGTCCCTGGGGCTGGGGTTTATCGTCAATAAATTTCGAGGCGACCTCAGGCTATTTGATACGGCGGGGGAGCATTTTGCCAAGCATCTGCCGGATTTTCCATATTTGGGTACGTTGCCCTACTGTGGCAATCTGCAGCCAGAAAGCGAAGATAGCCTGTGTAAAGAGGCAGAGGAATCGGGCAGTGGTGCAAAATTTGCCTGGATTCGGTTTCCTCGGGTGTCGAATTCCCAGGATAGTCAACCCTGGCAGCTGGATACGGGTATTCGTACTTGCTGGGTGACGACACCGGAGGAGTTGGCCGATGCCCAGGCAATCATTCTGCCGGGTAGTAAAAATACGCTGCAAGATTTGGAATGGCTGCGACAAACTGGCCTAGCGGATGCGATTCAACGGGCAGCTGAACGAGGTGTTCCCACTGTGGGTATCTGCGGCGGCTATCAAATGCTGGGGCAGTTTCTCTCGGACCCGAATGGCTATGCGGGACTGGCGGATGCGGTGTCGGGGTTGGGACTGTTGCCCATTGCGACTGAGTTTATTGCGCAGAAGGAGGTGCGGCAGGTGAATGCGATCGCGCCAGCACTGACTTGTCAGTTCGCATCCCATCAGGGCAAACCTGAAACCTGGCAAGCCTACGAAATCCACATGGGGCAGACCGTACCTTCTGACATGGCAGTTCAACCCTTGCTAAATATTGAATTACAAGGAATACAACAACCTGAGGGCACTCACTGCGTCCACACCTGGGGGCAAACCCAAAGCCACGTATGGGGCACCTACCTCCATGGCCTATTTGAATCCACCGCTATGCGACAAACCTTAGCTCAATTGGCGCATGTACAACACTATCGACCTGGCAACATATCCTGGCAACAACAACAGTTTCAGCTGTATGACCAAATGGCCGATACTCTAGAGGAATATTGTGAGCTAGCGCTGATTCGTGAGTGGGTTGGTTTGACCTAAAGATAAACAGCTATGGTGCGATACACCACCAACGTCCAATCGCACCAACTCATCAGCTGGAACGCAATCTACAAATGATTGACTGCTATGCAACTGGACGATGGGCAAACGCGACCTAAACCATAGTTCCAGCGCTAAGCTCTTGGCTCAAGCAGAGCTACAGTCAACGATGTGTAATTTTTGTCTTAATTGTCTCAAACAGCGCAGAAAACCAAACTCTAAGTCGATTAGGTTTTCTTGCAATAAGCTTACTAGCCTCACGATCTGCATCGCTCTGCCGCATGCGCGCAGTCCAAGCTTCTCGCTCCACACGCATAGCGTCAATTTTCTTACGCATATCACTAAGATTAGTCATCGAGTCTCCTATTAATCGCTTTCAGCTCATCCATAATCTGTTAATGGCCTTAATCATATGGATACTGGCCCAGTCTCCAAAATTACATGCTGTGCGCAAGAACTGATGATTTAGGATGAGATCGCTCAGCCATTATAGGTTCGTTCTATGTGTTTTTCTGCCGCCGCCAGCTTTACTGCCAGTGCATTATTGATTCCCACAGGTTTATATGGTTGCAGCCTAGCGATTAGTCGAGACCGTTGCTATCTGCCTCTGGCGGTAATTCCCTGCATGTTTGGGATTCAGCAAGGGTTTGAGGGGATGATATGGTGGGCGACTAACCATGGGCAAATGGGTCTGGCCAATGGGGCGGCGTTGGGTTTTCTGGGGTTTTCCCATTGTTTTTGGTTACTGTGGCTGCCGCTGGCGATGTTGTTTTTAGAGCAACGGCCTTGGGTGCGCCGGGTATTGATGGGGTTTCTCGGGGTGGGTGTGCTCTTTGGTCTGTCGTTGTATGGTCCTTTCTTGTTGTTGTCGGATACGTTTGCCGTGATGGTAAACCAGGGTTCTATCGATTATCAAACGCGGCTGCTCTATGATCAGTTCTGGCCCCGTGCGGTTTCTCGGTTGGTCTATATGTTAATTGTGTTGGGTCCGCTGTGGTTATCGCAACGGGTGCAGCTAAGGGTAGCAGGTGGCTTTATTGCGCTAGCGTTGTTGGTCACGTATTGGTTTTACAATTACGCGTTTGCGTCAGTGTGGTGCTTTTTTGCAGCGGTTTTGTCAGGCTATATTGTTTATTTTGTTGGGTTCGCTACGACTGAATGTGGTCTTGAAAAAGACAGTCAGTAAAGCTAAAGCGAAGATAGCATCGAAGCCGCCTTTAACCCTTGATTTACATGTTTCGGATGAACTCTCTTTGTGTACCTCTAGCTGCTCGGATACGGTACTTCACTGAATTTACAGAAGAGCTATTCAATGGTGATGGTTAATTTTGAGTGGTACTTTCTGTTATTTAAATCCTTATAACTTATCTTTAGAGGAAATGAGCTTCCCTGTTTCCATATGCTTCTTTCATTAATAGCCCACTTGTCAGTAGAGTAATAAAATTCAATAGTGTCTTCATCACCATTTATCAATAGTGGGCTCTTTGATTTCCCACTAAGAATATTGAGAAGAAAATCTAGATATTTATTTTCTCCTTCCTGCACATGGTCAAACACGCATTTCAGTATATCTTTTCTCTTTGAGACTAGTGTGATATCTGCTGCAGGCTTGTTCCCGCTATTTTTCAGCACTAATTCAATTTCATTGTGTGAATTCATCTTTGTCTTAGTTTGAATAAACGCTGAGACTACAGGTCGATTATTATCCTTTTGAAAACGCCTAATTGAAATAAAGTTGAAAAAAGCAACAGCGGCTATAAATATGGTTGCCCAGGGTTGGATTTGTCTTCCAAAGTTTATCCAATCGATACTAGATGTAACATGCAGATACTTTTGAAGTGATAGCCATGACATAATAATAGGGCGTAGCTCTACAGTATTCGATATGTCATCACAGTATTATATCCTTGACCTAACCGAGATGACATCTATGCCCTCAGAGTAACTATTTTCAGATAAAAAACAAAAACAATTTTGTGAGTGTGGTCTATAATTACGCCGTGCTCAGTATGTCTAAGAGTGTTAGGATCTTTAGCCTACATATATTCATGACCGAATGCATCGCATTGCTGCCACTCCAGGAGGATGGAACCCAGACACCGATGGCGTCATCATCCTAGATCAAACCCCTGCCCCCATTGTTATCCTTACTGCTGCCGACACCGAAATCCAAACCCTGGCCGCCAGTCTGCCGCAACTACCTCAAGACTTCCCACAGTTTCGAGTCGCCAGCTTGCTTCAACTGCAGCAAGAACTGAGCATCGACACCTATGTAGACTCAGTATTGAGCAAAGCCAAGATCATCGTAGTGAGGCTGTTGGGGGGACGCAGCTACTGGAGCTATGGTTTAGAGCGTCTGCGGGAAATAGCAGAATTTTACGACATTAGCTTGGTGGTTTTACCAGGCGATGATCGCCCCGATCCGGTTCTCAGTAGTTTGGGGACAGTGCCCCTGACGGTAGCAGATAAACTCTGGCACTACTTTGTGGAAGGTGGGGCGGAAAATCTGGCTTACGGGCTGCAATATCTAGCTCAAACTTGTTTGGATTATTCCTATGAGGTGCCTGAGCCGCAGACTGTGCCGCAGTGGGGGGAGTATGAATGGAAGAGTGGAAGAGGGGGAGAGGGGGAGAGGCGGCCGCAACCCACGGTGGCGGTTTTCTTTTATCGGGCGCACTATCTATCTGGCAATACCCGTGTAATTGATGCCTTTTGCGAAGCATTAAAAACTCGTGGTCTCTCTCCGCTTCCTCTTTTTCTTCCATCGCTACGTAATCCAGAGATTCAGGCTCAGTTGCTAACCGAACTGACTAAAAATCAGAGCATTGATCTCATTCTTAATACCACTGGATTCTCCCTAGCCAAATTAAATGCAGACTCTCCTCAGGTGGACTTTTGGCATCGGTTGGATGTGCCAGTGATTCAGGTTATGCTCAGCGGTGGCAGTGAAGACCAATGGCAACAACAATGGCGAGGATTGTCTCCCCGAGATATTGCTATGAATGTAGCTCTGCCGGAGGTAGATGGCAGGATTATTAGTCGGGCGGTGTCGTTTAAGGCGGTGCAGACCGACCACCCTCAGCTGGAAACGACGGTGATGGCCTATGAGCCCAAGCCTGACCGGATTGAGTTTGTTGCTGACTTGGCGGCTAACTGGGTGACGCTGCGATGCACGACAGCTGAGCAACGTAAAGTGGCATTGATTTTGGCTAACTACCCCAACAAAGATGGTCGTTTGGCCAATGGAGTGGGGTTAGATACCCCGGCTAGCTGTCTGGAAATTTTGCGATCGCTCCAGTCAGCAGGCTACACTTTAGGCTCTATTCCTTCAGAAGAGATTTTGTCGGCGACCAGTGCAGATTTAATCAACTGGCTCATCCAGGGCATCACTAATGATCCAGAGGGGCAAGACCTGCGCCCTATCCGTCAAACACTATCAACGAGGGACTACCAGGCATATTTCCAAACATTGCCTGCATTAGTGCAGCAGGGTGTCATTGAGCGATGGGGAGAAGTCCCCCCTGATGTGGATATTCCTGTTGCCGGGATGCAGCTGGGCAACATTTTTGTGGGTATTCAACCCTCTCGGGGCTATGACGATGATCCATCGTTGAACTACCATGCGCCGGATTTAGAACCCACCCATCGGTATCTGGCGTTTTATGCCTGGCTACGTCATCAGTGGCGAGCCCAGGCTATTGTTCATGTGGGCAAACATGGTAATTTGGAATGGCTGCCGGGTAAGAGTCTAGCGCTCTCTGAAAATTGTTATCCAGAAGTTGCTTTGGGGCCAATGCCTCACTTATATCCGTTTATTGTTAACGATCCGGGGGAAGGTGCCCAGGCAAAACGTCGGGCCCAGGCGGTAATTTTAGATCACCTAACGCCTCCTTTAACCCGCGCTGAACTGTACGGCTCACTTCATCGGTTGGAAGCGTTGATTGACGAGTATTACGATGCAGAATCGTTGGATCCGAAGAGACTTTCTGTGATTCGAGATCGCATCTACTCCTTAATCACCCAAGAAAATTTGCACCAGGATCTGAGTCTGTTACCAGGTCTGGCTCCCATTCTGTCGCAGTTGCAACTATCCCAAGATCAGCCCAGACTGCGGCGAAATGACCCATCCTTAGATTCAAATGTCTTTAGCGAATTTATTACCCAAACAGATGGTTACCTGTGCGATCTCAAAGAAGCCCAAATCCGTGACGGGTTGCACATTCTAGGACAGTGTCCCGATGGTAGACAGCTGCGGGATTTAATTGTAGCTATTGCGCGTCAACCGGGTCCTGGTCGTCAGGGACTGACCCGTGCGATCGCAGAAGATTGGGGTTGGGATTTGTATTTTGATCCCCTCACAGCGGATTTAGGTACCGTCATCAAAGATTTGAAAATACCAGAGACTTTGTTGCAGCCTGAGCAGTTACCTAAACAAGCTCTCCATACCATTGGGGATGCTGTCGCGGTGCTAGAACACCAGGCAGCTTGCTGGGTGGAACGGTTGCTAGCTAAGGGACTAAGTAAAGAGAGCACTGTGAGCGATCGCAGCCCTATTTCTGGCCCAAAAACAACCATAGAACTCAGCTGGATCAGCCAGTGGTTATGGCCCAGACTGGCGCAAACTTCCGAGGAAATTACCCATCTGTTACACGGTTTAGACGGCGGTTATGTGCCCAGCGGTTCCTCCGGTGCACCCACTCGTGGACGGGCCGATGTGCTGCCTACTGGGCGGAATTTCTACAGTGTTGATATTCGCGGATTGCCCACGGAAAGTGCTTGGGATGTGGGCCGTCGAGCGGCGGAAAATCTGATAGAGCGCTATACCCAAGAGCAGGGAGACTATCCTAAAACTCTAGGACTCTCGATGTGGGGCACGGCCACCATGCGCACGGGTGGAGACGATATGGCTGAAGCCCTAGCGCTTCTTGGAGTAAGGCCTGTGTGGGATGGTGTGAGCCGCCGGGTAGTAGATTTTGAAATCATGCCCCTGTCAGTGCTGCAGCGTCCCCGCGTTGATGTCACCTTGCGCATTTCAGGCTTTTTTCGGGATGCCTTTCCCAACCTGATCGATTTGTTTAACTCAGCGGTGGAAGCAGTTGCCACTCTGGATGAACCCACTGATATGAATCCACTAGCTGCCCAAGTGAAGCAAGAATCAGCCCATTGGCAGTCCCTTGGGTTTACCCCTAAGGCTGCAGACATTCGTGCCCAATATCGGGTGTTTGGCTCTAAGCCAGGGGCCTATGGGGCGGGGCTACAGGGATTGATTGAGGCGCAAAATTGGACTAGCGATCGCGACCTAGCCCAGGCCTATATCAACTGGAGCTGCTATGCCTATGGACGACCCGGCATGCCCTCAGAACAACAACAGTCGGATAATGGAAATCTTCGCTCTGCCTCAGTTCCCGATGTCTTTCAACAACGCCTAGGGCAGCTGCAAATTGTGCTGCATAACCAAGATAATCGAGAACATGATCTACTAGACTCTGATGACTACTATCAGTTTCAGGGAGGATTAGTCGCTGCTGTACGCGCTACCCAAGGCAAAAATCCCACAGCCTATTTCGGTGATCACTCTTGTCCCCAAGAGCCCCGTATTCGTTCTTTACCAGAGGAGATCAGCCGAGTTTATCGTTCCCGTGTTGTGAATCCTAAATGGATTGCTGGTGTTATGCGCCATGGCTATAAAGGAGCCTTTGAGCTAGCCGCAACGGTAGATTATCTCTTTGCCTATGATGCAACCACCCATGCGGTGGCTGATTTTATGTATGCTGGCGTTGCCGAGGCATACATTCTAGACGATAATGTTCAACGCTTTATCCAAACCCACAATCCCTGGGCGTTACGGGATATGTCAGAACGGTTATTAGAAGCCCATCAGCGAGGATTATGGCAGCAGGCTTCGCCCGAAATGCTAGAACAGCTGAGGGCAACTGTTTTAGACGCAGAAGCTCACATTGAGGAAACACTATGACAAACCCACAAACCACCCTAGAAGAACAGGCTCGACTTCAAAAGGTCAAGGCTGCTAAGGATCAGGCTCGCGCTAATCGTGAAGGGAATGAAAAAGGCCTATACCTTTTATTCACTGGCCTAGGTAAAGGTAAAACCAGTAGTGCCATGAATCTGGTGTATCGTCATCTGGCTCATGATATGAGAGTGGCTGTGGTGCAGTTTATTAAAAATGACAGTGCGTTTCCCGATGGCGATCGCATCATGTTAGAAAAACTTAAGGAACGAGGATTTCCAGTGAGTATCGACACCCTTGGTGGAGGCTTTACTTGGGAAACTCAGGACCCAAATCAAGACCAACAAATGGCAGAACAAGCCTGGCAAATGGCCACCAAGCTGATTGCAGATCCCGATATTTCTCTAGTTGTTCTGGATGAATTGCATATTGCCCTTAAGAAGGCTCGTCTAGATCTAGCTTCTGTGCTTGCCGGTATTCAGTCCCGTCCCGCCAATTGTCATGTAGCCAGTACTGGACGCTATGCTCCCCAAGGATTAATTGATATCGCTGATCTGGTAACAGAAATGACCCGCATCAAGCATCCCATCAGCGCCGGTATTCCAGCTCAAATGGGGATTGAATATTAAGGTATTGACATATGCATTTCATACTCTATTTCAGCAACGCCTGCCCCTTGTCAGCAAAAACATAAAGATTATTTTGTTCTTGATTATTAATCAAAGAAACAGGCTAAGAAATAAGCAAATTTTGACGAGTGATTTTGAATTGTTTTTGTGAGTTGGAGTTAGGTGGGTGAAAGAGGATTTAGAGGGTGAGATCGCAACCCCCTCCCTAAATTCATAGCCTCTTCGTATCAACCCCTTGGCAGAAAGTCATTGCATTTAATACAAACGAACTATCGTCATCCATAGTTCTCATGGGATTCCCTATCCCAGGTGATGCCATCGAGCAGCGCCTTGACCTAAACCAGGGCGCTGCTCCCCGAACCGCTAGATGTGCCCGACCGGTACCTGAAGGTTGCTTGAGGTGTTTCTGAGATTGGCTGAGTAAATCAAGTGATGGGCGTCACAGGTTTCTCAACCCCTAACAAAAACCGTTGGTCAGTCGTGATGCGGGCAAGGGCTGATGTGGAAATGTGCGATCGCAACATGCTGACTTCTGTATCCTGTATCGGAATGCGTATAGCCCGAAGGGCATGGCTTCGCTAGGGCGAAGCCTCTCCGGAGGAGACTCGCAAATAAGATAACCACTGTTGTCTTTGTTCAGCTGTAAGATGGGCTAGCGAGGATATGGAAAATTGCGTTGGCGCAGCCGCTTCGGAGAAGCTTCGCAACTCCTCCTTTATCCTTCTTGGTCCCCAATCTAGCCGCTGTAGCTGCTTTACTATCTCCACAATCGTCTCTAACGACTGCTGCCGAACGTCTGACAGCTCAGTATCTAATAACTCAGCACATAGCTCAGGTGGCTGTTGTCGCAGCCATGCCAGCGCCTCTGCCATCAAAATCGGATCATCCAACGTTAGCCAGTAGGCCATCTGCTGTAGGTGAGCTGCCCTAGACTCCTGGGCGATTACCTCTTCAGCCTTTATAACCTCCTGAGCGGCCTGTAAATCAATAGTAACCTGAGCCTTCGATAACCTTTCTCGGATGCGCTGAATCTCTCCTTGATGAGGATTACCACCCTCTGACTGAGGTGTAACAGATTTCAGATCGCCAGAACCATTGGTTTCATTGTTATTACCATCTATCTCTTGTAATAAGCTTGTGGAGCTGTGACAGTTTGGCGCGTTAGCATGGTCAAACTGTCCAGATTCATTATTAAGTTTGGGGGTCTGGGGGGATTTTGCCTGTGATAGCGGATGCCACAGCTCTTTGTACCGGTATAGCGATCCACCCCCAATGCCAAATTTTCGGAGGGCATTAAATCTTGCAGTTGCCTGTTCTGGAAGTTCATTGTTATCTGATAGCTCTTTGAGTGCGGCTTGAATTTTATCTTTGGTTTTTTGACTCTGCTGCTGGTTCCAGCTGGGCTCAGTATTTTCAGATTCTGGTTTTTCTTTTTTAGATTTATATTTTCCAAACTGTTCACCACAGTGAAAGTAGTGGCTTTTCTCAATACAGCTGACCCATTCTGAAACGCGGTCTTCGATTTCATGCTGATGGCGACACCACAGTTCATAGCCAGGTAATGCTTTTGCTACAGCCAGAACTTCTTTGATTAGACCGTCACCGGTTAGCGGTTCACCTCCGTACATCATATGGTGAAACACATAGGTGCGCATAGTGATTCGACCTAGCAATCGATTGGTCTGCCCATGGTCGGTCCAACCTTGCTCGATTTCAGCATTGAGATCGTTTAGAAATTTGTCAGCCTTATTTGAGAGACGATAGCTGCGCCGTTTCTTTTGCCTAATGATCTGCTGCAGTATTTCATTGTTTAGGTTGTTATGGCTCTGGCATTGTTTCCACTGATCAATAAAGGTAGTCCGGTCAGTCCAGATCGGTTCTAGAGCATCATTCAGTAAATAGGACCCACGCTGTAGCGGTAGCCGGTGGGCGTTAAATAAGTTCGGCGTACTTTCAATTGTGTACAGCCGAGCATTCGGAAAGACTTCAAGTTGACCAGGCGTGACTTTAAATCCCTGACTTTCTAAAAGCAATGTGATGCCACTGCCCACTTCCCAGGCTGTCAGCGATTCTGAAAATGGGAAATATATGTGCAGGCCCTGGCTATCGGATGAGGTGCAGGTGATGGCTGAGACCAGGCCTAAAGGTTCCAATGCCTCGATCAGTTTTTGGAATGCAATGGGATCTCGCCTGGGATGGTAAGCGCTGCCGATATCAACATCGAGCATGGCATAGTGGGTTTCTTTGCCAAACCGCACACCATATATGTAAGTACCCTGTTCAATCAGTCGGTCTGATAACGGATGCCGACTTTCCGTTTGCCATTGGGGGCGTTTACCCGGTTCTGGATGGCGAGCACAGATATAATCATACCGATGGGGAAATAAATTCAGAAAATCGTTGTTTTCTGAAATATATTCAAAGCTTAGGGGGGCAGCTACGATACGCCACCTCCCTTCCTATTGAATCCATCATAAATTGTCAGCCCTGGTAAATTAGT
>JBCCAQ010000132.1:0-14013 GCA_039814735.1 Cyanobacteria bacterium P01_A01_bin.15 | reverse complement strand
CGCCATCAGGCCCAACAGGCTCAGTTTATTGTCGTCAGCCTGCGTCGCCCCATGATCGAATCGGCCGAGCGCACCATCGGTGTCACCCAGGCCAGGGGAGCCTACACCCAGGTGCTGGGGATTAATCTGCAGCGCGCTAGCGCCGGGGGGTAAGGACCTTACCCAGGCGTACGGTTTCACACACTGTAAAAAAACCGAAGTATAGGGTGTAATGTGATGAAGCGCGTTTCTTTCGGTTAAGAAACATGCTGTCTCATTAAGCAGACCCTGCAGACCTCCACCCTAGACCCCAGCGATGAGTTTTGAACAAAGTCGGCTGCGCTCCGACATGATTGGCACCCAAGTGATTACGCGCTCTACAGGCCGTCGCCTAGGAGTTGTCAGTCAGATTTGGGTCGATATAGACCGATGTGAAGTCGTTGCCCTGGGGCTACGAGACAACGTTCTATCCAAGGTCGTTTCCGGACCGGAGCAAATCATGTTGTTAAGCAGCATCCGCAAAATCGGAGATGTGATTTTGGTGGATGATGACACGGTGATTGAAGATGACATCAGCGTTGCCACCTACAGCAACCTGGTCAAAAGCGAGGTGATTACTGAGTCAGGTGAGGGGCTAGGTCGAGTACGCGGATTTAAATTTGATGTGGCTAGCGGTCAGCTACAGTCCATTGTGATTGCCTCCATGGGGCTACCCCAAATTCCAGATCAGGTGATTAGTTCCTACGAGCTACCCGTCGAAGAAATTGTCAGTACGGGGCCGGATCGGATCATTGTCTTTGAAGGCTCAGAAGAAAAGCTTAAGCAGATTAGCGTTGGCCTATTGGAACGCCTGGGTCTGGGAAATGCTCCCTGGGAGCGGGAAGATGACGGCTACATCATGCCCACATCCGCCAGTAATCAGCTGCCATCAGGCATCAAAGCACCTGTCCCCGAGGCCCGGCGAGAAACCGCCCCTCCGCAGCGGCTTGAACTTGAGCAACCATCCCGCCCGCCGATGGAACAGGTGGGTCCCCAAGAGGAGCCCTACCAGGCAAAGCCTTTAAACATTCCGCAAAAGAAAAAAGTCATGGAGTACGAAGAAGAAGACTTTTAGGTTTCTAGAAGCACAGGTATTGCCATTCTTTCACAATCCGATATACGGTATGCGTGGCATCGTGCCTTAGGTTACTCAATCGTTTTGCGCTCATGGTAGCTACACCCGTGCCCGTTGTCCCCGCTCCTCCCAACAAGCTATTTGTCATGGGCTTACCGGTACACCACAGTACCGACTATGTAGGCTGGCTACTAGATACTATGCGGGCTGGGTTTGGGGGGCATGTGGTCACCTTAAACGCGGAAATGTGCGTTCAAGCTGAAACCAACCTCGAGCTCAATCGCATTATTCAGAACGCTACGCTGGTCATTCCCGATGGAGCCGGTGTGCAACTTTATTTTCAGTGGGTTCAGCGGCGGCGGCTGAGGCGTTACCCCGGTATTGAGTTTGCAGTGGATGTTTTACAGCAGCTCAGACCCAATGAACCGGTGGTGTTTTATGGGGGTGCGCCTGGTTTGGCGACAGCGGCGGCCCAACGCTGGCAGCAGCAGTTTCCAGACCTGAGGATTGCGATCGCACAGCATGGCTACCTATCCGATACCGAGCAGCCCAATTTTCTGGCTCGGCTCCAGGCATTACAGCCCAGCATTATTTTTGTAGGGTTAGGCGTCCCCCGTCAGGAGCTATGGATTGCCGCCAATCGCCAGCTCTGTCCCAATGCCATTTGGATCGGCGTTGGCGGTAGTTTTGACATCTGGGCTGGAAAAAAGAAGCGTGCTCCCCGCTGGATGTGCAATAACAACCTGGAATGGCTCTACCGTCTCTACCAGGAACCCTGGCGCTGGCGACGGATGTTGGCTCTGCCAAAATTTGTACTGCGCTCCATCGGCTATGACCTGGGCTGGAAGCACCCTAACTAAGATCAGCGTGGCCAAGTCATTACCTGCTGTGCCCCCAGGTACTTCTGTGGACGCAGGTTGGAAAGTTTTATAAAAGTTTGGTCAAGTTCTGGACATTTTCCCCATTCCCTATATTCTTATACAGAGATGATAAAGATCGGCTCAGCATTTTTTTAGTAAAGCTCTGCGATCGTTAGAAACACCTGCTAAGCCTGATGACATCAACCGTGACTCCGCCCCAAGCTCGTTCTACTCGCCGCCGTCAAGATACCAGCCGGTTGAATACGCGGGGTCAGACGGGAACAACGGCTCCCAAAAAAGACAACGCCAAAAATCAGTCTGGGTTAAAGGCCCCCCTGGTCACCCTAGCTGGGGTAAACAAAACCTACGACAACGGTAGTCAGGCGCTACGAAATATCAACTTGAAGGTCAATACCGGCGACTTTCTCTTTGTAACCGGGCCGTCTGGCGCTGGCAAATCTACCCTACTCAAGCTGCTCTACGGTCAAGAACGAGCCACATCGGGCGATATTCTAGTCAATGAGCAAAGCCTGGCAAAGCTGCGGGGCAATCGGTTAGCCCTCCTGCGGCGGCGGATTGGTATTGTTTTTCAAGATTACAAACTAATCCCCCGGCGTACCGTCGCTGAGAATGTATCTTTTGTTCTGTGGGCCCAGGGGTACACCCGTCGGGAAATTAATCGCCGCTTGCGCCCCACCCTACGTATGGTAGGTCTACAGCATAAGTCTAACTGCTTTCCCGATCAGCTCTCAGGCGGTGAGCAACAGCGGGTCAGCATTGCCCGAGCCGTTGTCGCAACGCCACCGCTGCTCCTAGCGGATGAACCCACTGGCAACTTAGATGGTGACAACTCCCGCCAGGTAATTAAGATTTTGGAAAAGCTCAACTCCATTGGGATTACCGTCATTGTCACTACCCACGATGAACAGCTGGTACGCTCATCCAACCACCCTGTTGTGCAAATTCAAGATGGCCGTTTGACCTACGTCAGACACTAAACCGCTTTGAAATTGGGATGGTTTCTGACCACCGTTGCCTCAAAATGACAGGCCCACGCAATCCACGCGCTATCGATGTCGGGGAGCTCCTGGGGCAAGGCCCGCTTAATTAAAAGCGCAATATATTTGCGATCGCAGCAAATAATAGCAATGTTGCCAGTCTTGGTACGGATAACGACATGCTCTAGGGCAGGCAGCTCCATCGTGGATGCGATCAGCTGTTGCAAACTTAACAGCTGAAAAGCCGACTGGATCCATTCAGTATCGGTGTGATGGGTTGTAATGAAATAGTCACAGGGTATTCCCATCGGATCAAATACGGCAAGCCCCAATATCTGCTCAATATTTGGCAAACCAACAGATTGTAATGGCTGTGGATTTGTGATGGACACTAGAATGCAAGAGTTTTAACGGGCGGCTAGATCAGCAGCTTTAAGCTTCCACACTAAGCTAGAGACTATATTTGTAAAGACATGGGCAATCACTGGAACTAGCAAATTTTGGCTAATGATGGCGCTGTAGCCCAAGATACCGCCAACACAGGTGGCCCACAGCATATAGGGCCATTGCCGCAGGTCACTCATGTGCAGCAGGCCAAAACATAAACTAGACAACCCCAGTGCTAGCCAGTTACCCCCCAACGCTGGCAGCATGACCCCCCGAAAAAGCAGTTCTTCACTGATGCCAGGTAACAGCCCTAGCCATAACACATCGGGCAATACCAGCGGGTTGAGAATATAGCCCAAGTAAACTTCGGCACTGCGGCGATACCTGGACCACATCCGGTACAGCACACCACTAGCTGTGGTAATCCCAGTACCGAACAGTAACCCCAGACCAACCGGAGCCAGCCCCAACTGACTCGGCAGCTGCTCAACGCTACCAAAGAGCAGCCACAGACGAGCTAATACAAACAGGACCAGGGCTGTTACTGCGATCGCAACCAGCACCTGGGTGCGCGTCAAGGACTCCATACCAGGATTAGGCGGGGCTGACTGATTCAAAAAACAAAACGGCACCACGATGCCGAGCTATGTAGGCGCTATTATTTTACGCTTTCCCTGGTCATTCATCCCACCGATTCAACGGCTTTTTTTACAACCTCTAGCCAAACCATCTTGTCTAGTTCAACTTGTCTATTTCAAGTTAATAGATTTTAGCTATTCACATCTTTGATTGCCCTCACCTATGGCACAAATAAACGTATCAAAAAGAACATATTTGTTTTAACCAAAGGCTACTCGTTTCAATATTTTTTAGATCAAACTATCAAATTAAGTTTATGAAGAAGAAAGGAAAATCCGTTATCTTACCAAGCGCAGGCCGATCAAACCCACTGACATACAAAAGCTAGAGGCGATTAAAATCAGCAGCCTAATACTAAGCTATTTAATCAATCAAGTGGCTTAAGTGTTACTTCTAAGAGAAAAAGGGCTCTATTAAGTAACATAAAGTAAAGTGACACATTGATTACAAGTTTTAAGCAGCTATCAGCTACCCAACAGTTGTCTTTTTTACTTTTTTACTACGCTAATATACGGAGAGCTGGCACATGCAAACGTCCTTTAGTTTATCTACCCAAGACCAGAATGTTAACATTTATGAATGTGAGGTTCATCTAAAATTTCGGATCATTGAGGACAAGGTTGCCATGGACGAGCGCGACCAAAGCGCATTGATAGAGTCTTTGATAGATGCCTACACCTATGGCGACGATGAGTATCTAGAATCTCTTGAATCTCAAATCAACATCAATGAAATCTCATCCTTAGACGCCTCCCCATCCATGCGTCGTCAGCTTATCCGTCTCCAAAATCTTCGCAAGTTAGCCTAGTAATATCTGCAGTTATCCACATCTTTGGGGGACATTCAACCAAGAGCATCAAAAAAACTGATGTTTAAGGTTTGACATTAATTCCCTCGAATTTGTATATTTATAAAGGCCCAAGCAACGATAGCCAAGGCAGCCATGCCCCCATCGTCTAGAGGCCTAGGACACCTCCCTTTCACGGAGGCGACGGGGATTCGAATTCCCCTGGGGGTATTAACTTAAAAACCGCGCCACGAGCTGTATTGCTCGTGGCGCGGTTGCTTTATGGGCCTATCTTCGGTTTGTGTGAGAATGACTCTGGACGGTTAACGAGCATTGGTGCAGGCAATGCCCTGGTCATGCTCTCAAGGACAATCCCCTATGTGAGCCGACGAGCGGCCTCTAGCGGACGAAGCCGGCGTAACCATGACCCACGTGAATATCAAACTCAGCGAGATCAGGTCAGAACTAACCAAACTCAAAGCTTTCATCCATAACCGCAGGGTTTCTGTTCAAATGCCTCGCTCGTCTTTAACCTCAGGCAAGGTTGGTTTCGGCGGCAGACGGTGCGATCTCATCAACAATCCTGCACATGGTTAATGTAGTACGCTATCCTCGAATCACCGTAATCGTTCGTTTTCCTGTTGTTATCGCCTGTTCTGTTGCTGTCCGCTCTGCAATCGGTGGCAGTCCCTGACGTTGGTCAAAAATGACTAGCCAACCTGTCGTCAATCCCAACCCCGCCAAATAACGATCCAACTGCTCTAAGCCTGCCTTGAGGGGATCAGGACGCCCCTCTCGCCAAACTTTGAGTTCCATTGCGATCGCAACTTTCCCATAGCGCAAACACAGATCCATCCTGTCCGTACCAATTGCATATTCTCGCTCCAGTGTTCCACCTCCATTCACCACCCGATGTAAAAACGCCATCAGCACTAAATGAGGTGCGATCTCATGGTACGGAGCACTTCTGAGTAACGGTTGTCCATGCTGTCGCCAAAAGCTGAGAAAGGCATTTAACAGCTGATTGGCATCGAGTATCCCGTCACTCGTCAGCCAGCTGGGAGAAATCTGTGGCAGTGAAGCTTGGGTTGTCTGACTCAGTACCTGTGGTAAAACCTCCTGATAGATAGGGTTGGCAATCATCAATCCACCTTGAGCACTCATTCGGCATAGACCCAAGTCAATCAAAAACTGCACATCATCGTGGAGAATATCCCCTAATTCCTGCCCTGCAAGCATCGGCTCAATCACAGCCCGTACACTGTCTTCCCTCAAAACACTGGCTAAACTATCCAGATGAGTATCTTGCCGCCGAATCAAATTTTCTTTGGCAGTATCTATGTGTGCGATCGCAATTGGCTGAGCCAAGTCTGGCACCAATTCTTCCACAACTTCCTTAGCCAAAGCATTCACCAACCACGGTTGTCCTTGCGTTAGATCGTAGACGCGATTGATTGCTTCCGATTCAAACACCTGACCCGTTTCAGCCGTATGTTGGGAATAGAGTTGCCCCACCTCGTCAGCATTGAAATTCCGAAGGGTGAGGGACTTGATCTTGATATTAAATGGACTCGCCGTATTCAGGCGGTTACTTCCTCCCGAGGAAATTTTATAGTCCCGCACATCTCGCACTCCGATCAGAGCAAGGGAGTGAGGAAAATTTTGAGGCCGGTCAGGATATCCTGAGCGCAGCTGCCTAAGGACGGAAATCAAAGTTTCATTTTGTAGACTATCAATCTCATCAATAAAAATGATCAGAGGAATCTCAGCCGCGCGTGACCATGACCGGAGCGCAGCCTGTATGCGCTGACCAGGAGCTGTTTCTGGCCAAATCGGTGGATGTAGATCGAGCGGCAAATGATTTTCAGCGCGATCGCGCCAGCTGGCTAACAGAGCTAACTCTGCCGCTCCTGGATCATGGGAAAAAGCAGCCCCCACTTCGGCAGAAACCATCAGGGCCAAATACTGACCGCTGGCTGTGAGCTGCTGGGCGAGCGCTAGCATAGCAGTCGTTTTACCCGTCTGCCGAGGCGCATGGATCATAAAATAACCTTGCTGAGCAATCAGCCGCTCTAACTGCGGTATCCGATCCAGCGGAGCGAGCATATAGTGAATATCTGGCTTGCAAGGACCCGCAACGTTAAACCATTTGGGCATCGGACAACCAACCTATCGTGATCGTCTCTATCTTACGAGACCTTTAGTGAATCCCAAGTTGACTACTACCTGGCCCAGGTAGGATTTCCCAGTGACGCTCACTGTCGAAATCACCCCAGAACCTGAGCATCAACTAATCAGGCAAATTGCTGTGTGGTGCGATCGCAAATTGCCAACAGATTTTGAGTCAAATTATGACAGAGATGCCGCTCAATCAGATGAACCGGCATAGCCAGCGGTGGTTGTACTAAAAGCTCATAGGATAGCAGTGTCGCAGTCTGCTCACCCAAAAGTGCTGGCTGTAGTGACCACTTACCCATAAACGTCTTAAAATCACCTTCCACCATCGAAAACCCTATTTCCTTGTGGAAGACCTCAGTCATCTCCAAAAGGACGCGGGCGCAAAATTTGAAGTTCAAAAAACACTGAGCACCGATTTGTTCGAGTTGAACACCACTGCCGGTACGACTCAGCACTCGGCTACTTGTAAGGTTAGGAACAAAATCTGCCAGCCTTTCGTAGTCAGTTAATACCTGCCAGACCTGATCCAATGAGCAAGGTATCGCCACAGCTGCCACAATCTGCCGCTGTCGAGAAGCTATCTTTTCAGTTTTGATGCTAACCCGCTGACCGATAGCATCACTCAGCTGAATAACCAAGTCACTATCCCAAGTACCGTTAGTAAACGCCAAAACGTCCTGATTCACAGCTAATCAACTTTGCAAAACAGCAGATGTGTCACTAGGTATGTTTCCCTAGTAGCTTAACCCAATCTATCCTCGATCACGGCATTCCCATTGGAAAAATCATGTTTTCGCTGCCTGTTCAGTGACCTAGCCCCAGGGGCTAAGCCGTCACTGCAGAAGATTTTGCCAAAGCCGTCATCCTTATAAGCATGCCCAGCTAGCCAAACCCTCTATATAGATAGATTGAAGCTGCTCGATTGTATTTAGCTGAAGTATAGATCTCACATCTATATATAGACAGTAATCGTGCCACTTAAATATATGGGTCTTAATCATGCCACCTAACTCAAATATGGTTCTCAACGGCAATTCCCTCTGTGGCAGTCCCATGTCCCCGTATCTGACTAGCTCCAGTGGGCCAGACGGGCACACAATCACCGAGACCACCCGTCAGCCTTTAAGATAGACAGGGGTAGCCTCTCCCCAGAAAAAGCTACCTTTGCCCACCCCGGAGTAACATCGTGCTGCTGTCAAAAGGGTTTGAAGTTGAAATGTACACTGGCCTCATGGATGGGGAAATCATCGGGTTATCAGACAAGATCGTTGCAGCCCTCAGTGGATTTGTTCGTGAGCCCGATAGTCGCAACGTCGAGTACACGACGCCGCCATTACAGCAATATGACCAGCTACTCTGCGAGCTAGTGACCCCCCGTCGCCGCCTCAGGCAATTTTTAAACGGGCTTAACCAGCGCTATACCCTGATTCCTGGCAGTACATTATCTACAGGCAATAGCCAGGTTTTTTACCGTTCAGATCCGCAAAATCCTTACCACGCCTATATTGAGAATACCTACGGGACTGATGTCGTCACCGCTAGTATTCATATCAATCTTGGCATTAGCGATCCAGATATGCTGATGCGAGCATGCCGCCTCGTCAGAGCTGAAGCTCCTCTGATCCTGGCACTGAGCGCATCGTCTCCGTTTCTCGACAACCGTATTACCGGCTATCATTCCACCCGCTGGCATCTATTTCCCCAGACGCCCCAGCACGTACCCCTATTTGAAAGTCACGGGCACTTTATCAAATGGACAGAGGCTCAGCTTCAACTGGGTACCATGCAAAACGTTCGCCATCTCTGGATATCTGTACGTCCCAATGGCGACTGTCGTCCCTACAAGCTCAACCGTCTTGAAATTAGGATTTCAGACCTGGTCACCGATCCTATTCATCTGTTAGCAATGACTGCGTTTCTAGAATCTCGACTTCTTCAACTGCAGAAAAACCCAGACCTAGATCCCTTAACCTCAAGCCAGCTACCCAGCCATAGTCGCCATGATGATCTGCTGGCTATCATTCACGAAAACGAAGTACAAGCAGCAAAATCTAGCCTCAATGCGCAGCTACGCCATTGGCACGACGGCCAAACAATCACCGCTACTGACTGGATAACACAGATTTACAACGAGGTTCTGCCCATCGCCAAAGCTGAGGGAATTGCCTGCTTCCTAACCCCCATCAAACAAATATTGAGGGAGGGCAATCAGGCTCAGAACTGGCTCAAGCAGGCTGAGGCTGGCATGGATGTTTCCCAAGTGATCGCTCAGACCGTTCAAATTATGGAGCGTCAGGAACAGGCCCTACAGAGCGATTTGTGCCAGCCTGTCTGAGGTTGTTTGTACTACTCGATCCATAGATATTTGCTATTCCAACCTTTAGGTCATATCAGGACAGCCAAAAACTCACCCAGGCCCATAATCTGGATTGATTGATTAGTAAGTCCTATATAAGAGCTGTTTTGGGACACCTAAACACAGTCGGAAGGTTAATTCAAGATATGTGATTCCACTATCTACAACTATGTCAATGCCCAAAATTGTCCTTGTTCATCCAGAAATACCTCCAAATACGGGTAACATTGCTCGCACATGTGCTGCAACCACAACTGAGCTACATCTAGTAGAACCCCTTGGCTTTGAACTTAGTGACCGTTATCTAAAAAGAGCTGGTTTAGATTACTGGCCCCATGTCAATCTGCATGTGCACCCGGGCTTGGAAAGCTTCTGCCAATATCAGCGCTCCATGGGTGGCAGGATGATTGGCTTCACAACTAAAAGCACCCACAGCTATGTCGAAATTGACTACAAAGAAGACGATTGGCTGTTGTTTGGAAGTGAGAGTCAAGGTCTTCCTAAAACACTTCTTGATACCTGTGCGCACACTGCGAAGATCACGATGACCCATAGCAGCGTCCGTAGTCTCAATCTCTCAGTGAGTGCAGCCATTGGCCTATTTGAAGCGCTCCGACAGCTCGGTCATCTAGCTTCCCCAACCAGGCAGTAAGTATATATATTGATAGCTACAGCGCTGTGGAATCACTCCTTTAAGTATGCAACCGTGATTTCACCAGAATCCTACGCTTTTATCCGTAAAAGGCAGCTTAGCTCTGTATATCAGCTGTAAAGACAGTCACCTAAGATACAAACAAACAAGCCCTGAGATAAAAATTTTCTATAGCGGCAAGGCCTAGTCACGGTCAAATCCCGATCAAATTCGTGAAACAGCTGGGCAGGCTAGGAAAGCAGACCTTTTGAAGCGTTTAGCCTTGACAAATTCACAGCTGGGACAGAGATGGGTTTTCTGACATCACACCGCCCAGCACATATTTTTCAAGATAGCCCTAACCGCAGTCTACACAAGGATTTTAGGAATTTCGAACAATAAACCTAAACCCTGTTGAAATCAAAAACCACAGCAAGTTTAATTTCGTATTGATTTTAGATAATAAAAGGGGAACTTGTTTTGTGCAGGATTGATCTTTTGATTAAGTCGTGTAAACTTGCCTAAGTTGGGTATGAAGGGTGGTTTTGCCGTGGCAGAGCATTATTTTTGCTCAACGCTGGTACCTCATCTACCTGATTCCACTTGTTGTCAACGACCCGCAATCGGGAAACTGTTAGAGACAGGTTGATTTCAAACAGTCGAACGCTGGTCATTTAGGAGGTTATTCCTTGAAACGAGCAAATTCTCAGGAGCCCAATTCTGAAATAAGTCATTCATGTATTTCAGACATGGGTGATGTTATTGAGCAAGCTCCGCTTGGAAACATCGGCAGGTCTAAATCTGCCGCCATGCTCGGACTTGCGCTCTCATTTGGCGCATCTGGAGTTTTATTCGCTGACAGTGAAGCAACCGCAGCGGTTGGATCTTTTCCTATTACTAAGGCCGCAGCTTCAAGCGAATCATCCCAGCTACCATCTGTGCTTGGTAGCCAAGCAGAGCGTGCAGGGCAAGCAGCATCTAGAAGGCAGTCTCCATCCGTCTATCACACGGTTGAGCAAGGGGAAAGCCTCTGGCAAATTGCCCAAGAGCATCAAGTTGAAATTCGTGACATCAAGGTTGCCAACCGCATATCCCCTGACGCAACGCTTCAGGTGGGTCAGGTCATCAAGGTTCCTAGCGAGGACTCAACTCAGCCGACTCTGGTTTCTCTACTGCCAGGTGTTCAGAGTGAGTCTAGTGCCCAAGGTCATGCGCCCTCCCTGGATCGTCTGATTGCTGGCGTTTCTGATGTGGATACTGATGCCCCTGAGGCACTTCAGAAATCCGAGGTATCCGATGCGCAGGACAAGCCAGTTGTCATAGCCGATGAAGAGCTGACCGGAGATATTTCCCTACGCTCGGCTGGTCTTGTGTCCAATTCAGATGGATTTCAAGCTGATTTAGAGCAGCTTGCTTCAGCTGAGCATCTAAACCATAGTTTTCAGGCCGAATCGCAAAACACACCAGCGATTCCGACCTCTGAAGACGTCACTAGTTCTGAGTCGACCGGCTACGAGGTTCGACCGGGAGATACGATTGGCGATATTGCTGTTTCCCTTGGAACCACATCTGAAGAGCTCACTGAAGCAAACAGATTGGAAGATCCAGATTTTATCGTAGCTGGTGAAACCCTCTCAGTTCCAGAGGATGTTGCCAACGAACTAATTATTTCTGATGCTGAGACGTCGATTGCGAAGTCCGCTTCTGAACTCGCTGCAGCGTCTTCTCAGTATGATTTTGACGGTACTCGCCTGAGCCGACTTCAGTCAACGGTTGAAACCCGCATTCACGGTTCTACGACTCTACAGCGCTTGCGTGGCGAGCAAGAAGTAGCAGTTTCGGAATCTTCAGCCGCTGATGAACCACAGGCAGCTGCTGATTTAGTGGTGGTTGAGGATCCGTATACGGCTGACTTACTGGCCGACGTTGACTCAGCTCAGCAGGTCGAGAGTGACCTTTCAACCGATAGCCTAACGGCTGACAGTGATTTGGAAACTGATGGCGATCTGATTGCCTTAAGTCAGTCGAATGAAGGTGTTGGTGGCATTGTCATCAATCCTCAGTTTCCAGGAAACAGCGCCGCTGCTCAAACAGCAAGTGCAGAGACTCAGCGCTCTGAGCTACTGGCTGCCGCACCTCTTGACCCAAGTGTCTATGTGTCTTCGCCAATGCCAACAGCTGGACAGGTGGTCTCTCCGGAGATGCCGATTTTGCCGTCGGCTGATGAATATCTGCCGGAAACGCCTGATTATTTTAATGGCTACATCTGGCCTACCCATGGCACCCTAACTTCTGGCTACGGTTGGCGATGGGGACGCATGCATCGTGGCATCGATGTTGCAGGTCCGGTAGGTACGCCTATCGTGGCGGCTGCCCCCGGTGTAGTTGAAAAAGCCGGGTGGAACTCTGGCGGTTATGGCAACATGGTCGAAGTGCGTCACGCCGATGGGAGTATGACTCGCTACGCCCACAACAGTCGGATATCTGTAAGGGTGGGCCAGCAAGTAGCTCAGGGGCAACATATTGCTGATATGGGTAGCACTGGCTATAGTACAGGGCCTCACCTGCATTTTGAGGTGCATATTCCCAATCGCGGTACTGTGAATCCAATGGCTATGCTACCCGGCCGCTAGGTCAGCTCTGTTGCATTCAATTTTTAGTAAAGCGTTAGTTTACTATCTGGTAAACTGACGCTTTTTTGATTGGTCAAAGCGGTCAGCTTCATCTGCAGCTCTCTGTAGGTATGGTGTTAAACACGCTAATTACCTATGTAGTTCCTTGACATTTCGTGATAAATTTAGTTAGTTGCTGGATGTAAAGCAATCTAAAGTGGCTCAGTAGCTCAGTGGTAGAGCAGGGGACTCATAAGCCCTTGGTCACGTGTTCAAATCACGTCTGAGCCATTTATTTATTTAAATTTTTGGTAGGTATTTGTCTGTCGGGGTATCCAGCAGATCATACTGGTTTGATTAGCCGCTTGGGCGGTTGTAGCTTCCGCTGTAGAATTGGGTTGGAAGCGATTGCTTCAGTTTGTTGGAGCGCGCCCCAGGTTTACCCTGCGTATAAACAAATAGCCGCCTAATCAAAAGGAATATCTGGGTATAGGGTCGGATCGCTTGTATATCAGTCAACTCAATTTGTGAGAAACAAACGGATGGGTACCTCAGCGGAAAAATGCTTGCGCGTTGGCCAATCGGCTCCTGACTTCACGGCAACAGCCGTTGTAGATCAAGAGTTTAAGACCATCAAGCTATCTGACTATCTTGGCCGGTACGTTGTTCTATTTTTCTATCCCCTAGACTTTACCTTTGTTTGTCCAACTGAGATTACTGCCTTTAGCGACCGATATGAGGAGTTTGCCAGTCTCAATACGGAGGTGCTTGGGGCTTCGGTTGATAGTGAGTTTTCTCATTTGGCTTGGATTCAGACCGAACGTAAAGCAGGTGGCATAGGGGATTTAGCCTATCCTTTGATCTCTGATATTAAGAAGGAAATTAGCGCTGCCTATAATGTTTTAGAGCCTGAAGCTGGTGTTGCATTACGGGGACTATTTTTGATTGATAAGGATGGCATCCTGCAGCATGCAACCGTCAACAACCTTTCTTTTGGTCGCAGCGTCGATGAAACTCTGCGGGTTTTGCAGGCGGTACAGCATGTACAGTCCCATCCTGATGAGGTTTGTCCAGCGGGGTGGACCCCTGGGGATAAAACGATGAATCCTGATCCGGTGAAGTCGAAGAGTTTTTTCGCATCGATTGTGGACTCCTAATCCACTTTATAACTCAATCTTTAGGTGTCAATGGCCGCAGCATTCAAGCTGACCTCTATGGATTTTCGACGGGTTGTTAGTCAACGATTCGTCAAAAATTTTTTGCCACTGCCCGCATTGACCAAATTTCGGGTAGGGCAGACTCTACCGGATTTTGAGCTGCCTGTTGCTGGTCAAAGAGCACCGATTAGACTGTCTAGCTACTGCGGTACTTCTGCTGTAGTCATTGTCTTTACGCGTATTTTTACAGAAAAGCAATACTGTCCTTTCTGCTATCCACATCTTTTGTCGATGGTGGCCGCTTACAAAAAGTTT
>JBCCAQ010000235.1:0-8504 GCA_039814735.1 Cyanobacteria bacterium P01_A01_bin.15 | reverse complement strand
CCAAAATCCTTTCCGTCGGCCTGTGGCAACAGCCGTTTTTCTGTTCGGTACCGCCGTTACCCTTTGGCTTGGTATTGGTGCAGCGCTTCCCATTGATAAGTCCCTGACGCTGGGACTCTTCTAGAAGCTGACGGTTGTATCTGTGATTAGAAAGTAATGGCTTTTTGGATGCTCGCTCTGAGGTGCGAATATTCAAAAAGCTTTTTACTGTGTCAAGATACGGCTAAGATATTTGTTCTCCTGGGCTTATCTATCGATTATTGAGTTAATTTCGGGCAAACTATTGGTGCGAACGTGCCGGTTAGTCGGACATGTTAAAGCAAGATCAGTTAATAGTTCAAAGTAAGCTAGAGAATTTAAATCAGGTCCAGCAGTGGTTTGCTCGCTTTTGTTCCGCATCAAAGCTGCCGTGGCTTGAAGCTGCTTTTGACCAAGTAAATTTGGCGTTAGCGGAAGGATTTACTAATGCCGTTAGGCATGCCCATGCCCATCTACCCCAAGATACTCCTATTGAAATAGATCTGCTTCTTTGGCAGGAAAGGTTGGAGGTGCATGTTTGGGATATGGGGGAGCCCTTTGATCCCGATAAGCTGACTGAACCTCAGCCGGGAATACTTAAAGAGGGTGGGTATGGCTGGTTTTTGATGCGTCGGTTAGCTGATCGGGTCAACTATGAGCGTAATGACTTAGGGCGTAACTGTCTCCGAATTGTTAAGTGTTCGACAGCGCCTTCTTAAAACTGGGGTTGCACAGATGCAATTAGCTCGCAATACACGGGCGCACGATACGTTTGTATTTATTGAAGTATTTGGTTGTGAAGGGGGTATCCAGTCCTACATCAAGGATGTCTTGATGGCGTATTCGTCTCTGAATACAGTGGGGGTAGCGGATATTTTTTTGCTGCGTGACCGTGTGGCAGATATTCAGCCTGAGTTTCCATCTCGTTTTAAGTTCCACTGCTTTCAATCAGGGCATCCCATGTTAGACAGGATTCAACTAACCCTGTCTTTGGGGTTGCACTTGCTGCTAAAACGTCCTCGACGCTTATTTTGCGGACATATTAATTTAGCCACTATGGCCTATCAGCTGGCTCGTTTGGCTCGTGTGCCCTGTACCGTGCTTACCTATGGCAAAGAAGTTTGGTTTCCCCTAAAGTCAGCTGAAGGGAATGCGCTACGCGCCGCTGATCGTATTTGGACTATCAGCCGATATAGCCGTACCCTGGCCTGTAAAGCAAATGAGTTAGAAGTGGAACGGGTTGAAATCTTACCCTGTGTGGTGGATGGTCAGGAGTTTACGCCCGCTAGTGCACCCCATGAGTTGCAGCAACGCTATGGCCTGTCAAATTCACGGACATTGATGACTGTTGCCCGATTGTGGCGGGGCGATCCCTATAAGGGGGTAGACGTCACCATACGGGCTCTGCCTAAAATTGCCCGTGCCTGTTCCAGCGTCAAGTATCTTGTGATTGGTCGTGGTGACGATCAGCCTCGGTTGGCTCAGCTGGCTAAGGATCTGGGGGTAGCCGATCGGGTGATATTTGCTGGATTTGTACCCAATGCAGAGCTAGTCGAGCACTATCGGCTGGCCGATGTATATGTCATGCCCTCCCAAGAAGGATTTGGGATTGTTTACCTAGAAGCAATGGCCTGTGGTATCCCAGTTATTTCAGGAGATGATGACGGCTCGGCCGATCCATTACAGGATGGTCGTTTAGGTTGGCGTGTACCCCATCGAGATCCAGACGCTGTGGCAGCCGCCTGTATTGACGCGCTAAAGGGTAATGATCCTCGCTGTAATGGTTCCTGGCTGCGCGAACAAACCCTTGCTAGCTTCAGCAAAGCTGCCCTAACTCAGCAGCTCAAGCAGCTCTTAGATATTTCCACGGCCAAAGCAGAGGGGCTTAATCAATCGCAAGGTAGCATCCAGACAAACTAGAGCCGAGCCATGAGCCAACGCTATAAGATAGATATAGCCAGCGGCCATTGGAGACGACAGCATGACTCCCAACGGGTTTAGACAGTTACAGCTCAACTTCTCTGGAGCGGGATGCTGGTTGACCTTGGCCATTGGGTTCGGTTTGGTAGCAACCGTGGGTATTGGCTGGATTTTAAAGTCGCTGCTGGTTCTGGTGGTTCTTTTATTTTTGATTCCTGTCCTAGCTGTAGCTGGTGCCCAGTTTTGGCTGAGACGCAACCTGGTAGAGGGTACCTGTCCAGCTTGTGCACAGCCACTGACTGGATTTAGACCCATACCGTTGTCATGCCCTAGCTGTGGCATTGCCCTTCAAGCAGACGACGGCATCTTTACTAGAGTTGCTGCTGAAGGCACCATTGACGTTGATGTCATCAATGTTGATGCACCCTATACGGGGACTGATAAAAGAGACGTGACTACTGTTGATGTAGACGTCTTACCCCCTGCCGATCCTCAATAATCAAACTGATTGGTCTAAGGGATTGAGTCGGAGTTGTCACAGTTTTCTAGGGACTTATTGCTGAACTGTCAGGGTAAATGGAGCACCAGCACCATCGATATCGCCGACATAGAGGCGGTACGTTCCTGTCTTGTATAGCCCCCGTGATTGAATAGCCCCTCCATTAAAGTTGTGGGCTAGGATGCACTCGCGTGTATCGGGGCCAGTTACGAGCAGGGTGTAATCACCGCTGCCGGAAACGTTGATCGATACCGAAGCGGATGGCTGGGTAATAGTAAATGAGTGATCGGGCTGAGCGGGTAAAAAACCGCAGTCTGCAGATGTTTGAGCGCCGCCGCTAGAGCCGGTAGTTTCTGCTGGCTGGCTGTAAACAGCCGTGCTAGACGCCGTAACCATAGTGGCAGCAATCAAAAGAGAAGCGATGTTTTTCTTAGCAATATTTTTCATCGATAGCACCTTGGCAACTTATGGGGTAGCCTTACGGGACAGCTGGGTGTTTGTCTAACTGACATCCACTAAAAATGTATATCTAAATACTAATGCTCGGAGACAGCTAGCACTATTAGATATGTGACAGTTTACCAAGAGTTAATGAGGTGGAATTGTTGTATGGCCCTTTTTAACTAAGACTTTTGACTTAGATGGTAGTGCCAGTCGGCCAATGTGGTTCACTAAATAGTTCTCTTACGGCGATTGGAAACATCCCCTACTGGAAACAGCAAGGTTGCTCAATGGCTCAGTAAATTATGGATGCTCAGAATTCAACGGCGCTTGCCCTAAGAAAGCGACCTAGGCTAGCCTGCAGACGCTTAGCTGCTTGGGGGCTAGAAGTAGGGCTAGTAGCTATAAGTGCCGTATTACCTTTTTGGGTCGGTCGGTATGTTTTGGTAACCGAAACTGCTGCAGCCCTTTTCCCGGCTGAAGATGTCACTGAGGCTGCTCCGTCTGACCATCAGCCGCTGGAGCCAACCCAAGCCCCCTCCCATGTGGCCTTGAACCCGTTGGTACATTATGTCCAACAGGGATGGGCTCGCATTGCCCAGATACCCCCGCATCAGCTGCATCGCACCTTACCCCGTTTGACCAATATTCTTTGGACGGTTGCCCTAGTTGCTCCGGTTGCCGCTGCGGGAGTATTGATTGTGCAGCTGAGTTATACCGGTCGCACATGGCCAAAGCGCTGGCTTGGGATTCAGGTATTTTCGTTGGCCGGTGGACACCTGAGGCTGCATCAAGTCTTGGGTCGTGAGCTAGTCCGGTGGGGGGTGCCTCTGCTTATTGTCTGGGGGGGCACTAGCGCTGCAGGATTTTCGCTAGGGGTATGGACCCCTGTCGTGGTTGGGTTGTTAGCGTTTGGGGAAAGCGTAACGGCCGTTGTCCATGGCCAAAGGGCCTGGCACGATCGCATTGCCAGAACCCAAGTCGGTCTGGCTCATGGGGCCTACAGGGCTGTCTCTAGTGAATCATTGGTTCCTGTATCACCGTGGAATGAGCTCGTTCAGCTATCTCAAGGGGAGCGTGGCATTCAACTCCATGGGGAAACCGTCAATGATGATGACTGGTGGCTCTTAGAGTCTGAGGGGAATCTGACATCGTTGGTTTTGCCACCGCGCGCCAATCTTGTGCAGACGCATGACAGCGGCGGGAGTCTGACGCTGGTAAGCTCGGTTCCTAGAAAATCATGGCTGTTTTTAACTGGCGGAATGTTGCTGGCTTGTGCTGCTGGGTTTGGCATTGGTCGAGCAACTCAATCGTCGGCGAGCATGGGTGCCGAGGGCGATATTTTTTTAGAAACAGCCCAGACTCTCACGGCCAATAGCCGCGCTGGTGGTGATTACAGTGCTGCTATTTTAATGCTGGCTCAAGTAGATGACCCCCGCACGGCTCATTATTTAGCAGACTTGCTGAGTCAAAGCTCACAGCCGAAAACATTGGCCACACTTCAGCAGGCTCTTGTGAGTCAAGGTCTAGATAGTCTGCCGTCTTTACTGGCGTTGAGTCGTATTCTGGAGAGCGATTTACAGCAGCCGTTGGTCCCTGATGCCCGACATATTCGCCTGGAGCAAAGGCATATAGTACAGGGTGCGATCGCAAAGTTACTCACCGTTCACAGTGGTGAACTTATTGACATCAGTCTAGATCGTGTCAATCTGGGCCAATATCAAGATGCAGAGCATGGTTTTCAGCTGATTCAGCCTGGTCTATTGGCGGCAGGGACCAGCTGGCAAGGGGCCAACCTGAGTCAGGCTAATCTTACCGGGGCTAGTTTTTTTGATGTGGGTGCCGATGGTAAACCCGACTCCTATGACGATGTGATCAGCGACCTCAGCGGCATTACTCTGGTGGCCGCCAGGCTGGAGCAAGCTAATTTACAAGGTGTACAGCTGAGCTACGCAAACCTGAGGCGTGCGGATCTTACAGATGCAAATCTGACCCATAGCAATCTGGAGGGAAGTCAGCTGACCAATGCTCGCCTTATGCAGGTTGATGCATCCCAAAGTCGATGGCGAGGAATCAACCTGGTGGGTGCCGATCTGACCCAGGCCATTTTGGATGGGGCCGACCTGAGTCAGGCCAGGCTCAATCGGCTTGAGGCCGCCCACAGCAGCTGGGCTAAGGCAACGCTACTGGAGTCAGACTGGGTCGGTGCCAACCTGATTGGGGCCGATTTTAGTCAGACTGATCTGGTTGGCGCAAATTTTCAGGGGGCGAATTTAGATAGTGCAGATTTCACCCGAGCGGATTTGAGACAGGTGGATTTTCGGGATGCCGACCTCAGGCAGGCTACATTGAGCGGGGTAAACCTGACCGATGCGGATCTAGCCGGAGCGATTTTTGATGATGGCAGCACCGTTAACGACAGTTTTATTACTCCCAATGCCCAATTGAGCTCAGACAACCATTTGCAGGGTGTTAACTTTAGCCGTGCCCGCAACCTGGATCGCCGTCAGCTAAACTACATTTGTGCCCAGGGAGGCGTTCACCCCGCATGCCAGGATGGCGTTACGCCTGAGTCTTGAAATAAGGGTATTGACATAAACTCAAGTGCCATGCAGCGTACTCGGTTAAGCACATTAGTGGAGCAGGCAGGTCAGCGTTTTAGTCAGTGGGTATTTAATCCCTGGCGACGCATTTCCCTGGCCATTATTAGTCTGTTGTTTGGTAATTTCTTTGCCACAGCAATTTCTGCAACGGCGGGCCAAACGGCAGAGGTGGATATTGTGATTGCGGCGATTTTAGTAGCCATGGTGGAACTGATCAGCTGGCTGTACTATCGTGTCCGCACTAGTCGCGATCGCACTACGCTGGTTGAAATACTCAACTCATTTAAGCTTGGCATGGTTTATGGTCTGTTTGTTGAGGCCTTTAAACTCGGTAGCTAGCGTCATGGAATCGATGGATTGTATTAGTTGGGTAGCCCGCTGCTGGATAGCCGACCAGTCCTGATGACGGATATGCTCGTCTTCAAACAAACCGCTAGAGATGCCCACTGCCGTTGCTCCAGCTGCCAATAAATCGGCGGCATTCTCGGTGGTCACGCCTCCAGAGGGAATGAGGGGAATATGCTCAAACGGCTCCCGTAAGCATTGGAGATAGGTCGCTCCCCCAAAGGCTTTGATTGGAAATACCTTTACGCTGGTGGCCCCCGCTTCCCAGGCAGTCAATATTTCGGTAGGGGTCATGGCTCCAGCTACCGTGGGAATATGCACCGTACGACCGTGGTTTAGCAACGCCAGGGATGTGTGGGGGCTAAAACAAAACTGAGCCCCCGTTGCGATCGCAATCCTTAGGTCTTCTTCAGTCAGAATTGTACCTACGCCTACGGTGCAGTGAGGCAAAGCCTGTTGAATTGCCTGGAGCAGGGCGACGGGCTGATAGCTATTCCAAGTCACCTCCAACAAATGAATGCCCCCGGCGGCGGCCGCTAGGGCCATATTCAGACCACTATCCACCGTCTTGGCCCTAATTACAGCAATCACTCGATGGGTGCGTAGGGTGGTGAGCCAACGTTGCTGATACTCGGGGGGATGCCGCAAACTGTGGGGAGCTGGATGTAATGCTGTCATAACCTGAGGTGGGCCTTAGTGATATGCCCATTGTGCAGGTGTCAATCAAATCTACTTGGACCTCTTAGGCTTTTAGATCAATTTGCCGAACTGCCATAAGTATTTTTATAAGCAGTGTTAACAATTTATATATTTATGTAACAAAATACATAACAAAAGCCGCAGGGTTCACTGCGGCTTTTAGAAGTCAAATCCTTGGAGAATAAGACTGAGAAACGCTTGCTACATTGAAAACCTAAGCAATGCTCGCCATGCTGACGTTGTTATCAATTAACAATCGCTGTAGCTCATCGGAGTCAACCGTTTCCTTGTCTACCAGCATGCCCGCCAGCTGATCAAGGACATGCTGGTTATCAACAAGTACTTGCTTAGCGCGGCTGTAGGCCACATCCACAAGGTCGCGAACTTCCGCATCAATGACGGCGGCCGTCTCCTCAGAGAAGTCTCGCTCGGTGGCAATGTCACGCCCCAGAAAGGGATTTCCCTGCTGGCGACCCAGGGCAACCGGCCCCAGCTTGGTGCTCATACCAAAGCGGGTTACCATCTGGCGAGCCACACGGGCAACCTGCTGCAGGTCGTTAGACGCACCTGTGGTCACCTCTTCGTCTCCGAAGACGATTTCCTCAGCTAGACGCCCTCCCAGGGCTACCGCCATCTGATTCTTTAGGTAGGAGCGAGAGTATAAACCAGATTCAAGCCGTTCCTCACTGGGGGTAAACCAGGTTAGACCGCCCGCTTGACCGCGAGGGATAATGCTGATCTTTTGCACAGGATCGTAGTCGGGCATAAGCGCACCCACTAGAGCGTGGCCTGCTTCGTGATAAGCCACCAGAGACTTACGCTTCTCGCTCATCACCCGATCTTTCTTCTCGGGACCGGCCAGAACACGATCGATCGCGTCGTTAACCTCGTCCATGGAGATTTCAGTCAGGTTACGACGGGCTGCCAGAATGGCGGCTTCATTAAGCAGGTTAGACAGGTCAGCACCGGTAAAACCAGGGGTGCGGCGAGCAATTTTCTCGAGATCCACATCCTTGCTAAAGGTCTTACCTCGGGAATGGACGCTCAGGATTTCTAAGCGACCGGAGTAGTCAGGACGGTCAACAACTACCTGACGGTCAAAACGACCGGGACGTAGCAGTGCTGCATCCAACACATCAGGCCGGTTAGTGGCTGCGATGATAATGATGCCTGTGTTGCCTTCAAAACCATCCATCTCAGTCAGAAGCTGGTTCAGGGTTTGCTCACGCTCGTCGTTACCACCCCCAAGACCGGCACCCCGCTGACGACCGACAGCATCAATCTCGTCAATAAAGACAATACAGGGGGCATTGCTTTTGGCCTGCTCAAACAGGTCGCGGACGCGGGAGGCACCCACACCCACAAACATTTCTACAAACTCAGAACCCGAGATAGAAAAGAACGGTACGCCAGCTTCCCCTGCTACAGCCTTGGCCAGCAGGGTTTTACCGGTACCTGGAGGGCCTACTAGTAGAACACCCTTAGGAATCTTTGCTCCAACGGCTGTGAACCGATCGGCGTTTTTCAAAAAGTCGACCACCTCGGTCAGTTCCAGCTTGGCCTGGTCAATACCAGCGACGTCCCCAAAGGTGACCTGGGTCTGGGGCTCCATTTGGACACGGGCCTTTGACTTACCAAAGTTCATGGCCTGACTGCCTGGACCATTTTGAGCCCGTCGCAGCACAAAGAATAAGACCACCAGCAGCAATACGGGAATCAACAGCGTGCTCAGCACCTGAAGCAGACGATTCTCTTCGGCCTGGCGCTGTACCTCGATATCGACAGAATTCTCAGTCAGGATATCGACAAGACCAGGATCGCTGGGCAGGTTGACCATAATCCGGCGCTCTTCACCGGTCGGATCTGGAAAACGCGCCTGGGTACGGTCGGCGCTAATGTAAACCTTTTCAATGGAGCCCCGCTCTACTTCATTGACAAAGCGGCTGTATCGCCATGCTTCAGTTTCAATACGAGGTTGT
>JBCCAQ010000390.1:0-2825 GCA_039814735.1 Cyanobacteria bacterium P01_A01_bin.15 | reverse complement strand
TTTAACCTGAAAATCTTCTCGACCGAGAAATTCTAAATTGCCATCGGGCAGGTAGCGACCCAAATCACCAGTCTTATAAAGACGAGATCCTTCCGTGGCACCGCCCACCTGATCTTTCGAGGTTTCAAATGGATTTTCAATAAATCTCTCTGCGGTCAATTCAGGCTGATGCCAATAGCCTTTGGCAAGGCCAATACCACCAATATAAAGATGACCCGGCACCCAGGGGGGGCAAGGTTTCAGATGCTGATCTAGGACATACCACTGTTGGTTAGCCAACGGACGACCGTAGGGAATGCTGTGCCAATTTGAATCTACAGTTTCAACTGGGTAGGCGATGGACCAGATCGAAGCTTCGGTGGCACCGCCTAGGCTAATGAGCTGAGCATCGGGAAACTGTTGCCTAAACTGATCGGGTAAGGTGAGGGGAATCCAATCTCCACTAAGCAGTGCCAGCCGCAGGGGCCAGGGAGAATCTCCTGGATGATCCGTTTCATGCCCCGTAGGGTGGGCACTGCCCACCGTCGTTCCTGCCGTCGCCATTTCAGCCAGGAGTAACTGTATCAGAGCCGGTACCGAGTTCCAAATAGTCACCTGATGCTTGCTCAGCAGCTGTCGCCAGTGGCCTATGTTTTTCACCTGCTCGGCGGCAGGCATCACCAAGGTGGCCCCAGCGGCCAGGGTGCCGAAAATGTCATAAACAGAGAGGTCAAAGCTGAGGGAGGAAAGGGCAAAGGTGCGATCGCAACTCCCCACCTCAAACCGCTGGTTAATATCCAGGATGGTATTTACCGCCCCCTGATGGTCAATCATCACCCCCTTGGGTGTTCCTGTAGACCCGGACGTGTAGATCACATAGGCTAGGTCAGCTGGTGTTTGCAGAGGGCTGAAAGAGAGCTGTTCTACCCTTTGCTCAACGAATGCAACCGGAATTTGAAGTATGTGGTCGGGCCAGTCAGATGTCTCATCTGCGGTCAGAACAATCTTAGCGGCAGTATCCTCCATGAGCTGCCAGCGTCGTTCTTGGGGAAGCGCCGGATCGATGGGGACATAGGCCGCTCCCGCCGTCAGAATTCCCAGCACTGCCACCACCTGCTGCCAGCTTTTTTCCATGGAGACAGCTACGAGCTGATTAGGGCTGACCTTCAGTTGCTGGGCCAGGGTGTGGACCTGCCGGGCCAGTTCTCCGTAGGTGAGCGTCTGAGTCGGGGTAATAATGGCTAAATGGTCTGGCTGTTGCTGCGCTTGTTGGAAGAACAGGGTGTGCAGCAAAGGAGAATTGGTAGTCAGTTCTTTTTCTGTGTGGTTGAGCGCTGCAACATAATCGGTTGGGGCCAGCTGGGGCACTGTCTGCCAGGTAGTCTCATCGGTGGCTAGCTGGTGCAGTAGCTGGGTGTAGGCTGCAAACATTTGGTCGAGCATGCCTGCTGGGAACAGAGTTGCGATCTCATCCCAATTAAAGATCAGCTCACCCGCTATTTCAGACACTTGATGGTCTAGATAAACTTGGGAAGTCTGACTAACGCTATACACCGTTTCCGTTTGCCAATCTTGGTTGGCCGTTGCTGGAATGGCCTGATTGAGGGTACTGGTAAACACCACCGGCATCAGCGCCCCAGGGCTGCGGTTCTGCTGACGAGCCAGCTCTCGCAATACGTGTACACCACTGACAGCCCGGTGCTCTAGATCGTTCCACAGCTGGGTCTGTAGTCTCTGGGCGCGGCTAACAAATGTGTCATTATCGCTATTATTAACGGCCAGTAAGAGAGATGCGGTAAAGTCTCCCACCAGATGGCTCACGTCTGGATGAACCGGCTGGCGATTGAACAGGGTAAGATTTAGCGTAAATGCAGGCTGGCGACTCCAGGTGGTGAGAACTTCTGCAAAAGCGGCTAACACCACGCCGGACGGGGTGAGATTAGCTCGGTGAGCCCGCTGTTTTAGCTGCTGCCATAGGTTTGAGTCCAGCCGACCGCTGCGCCGTTCAAACTGGGGAGATTCTACCTGGCTGGGGGCCATAGTCAAGGGCAGGTCCGGGGCGGGGGGCAGCTCCGACAGTCGCCCTTGCCAATAGTCCATGGCCTGCTGATAGGTGGCGGTTGTCCGAAATGCCTGTTCGGCCAGCACATAGTCTCGGAAGCTGATGGTCAATGGCGGTAGCTGGTCGCCCCACATCAGCTGGGCTATTTCTCGACCCAACAGTTGAAAACTCCAGGCGTCGCCAATCAACACATCAAAGCTGACATAAAACCTAACTTTGGTCTCGCTAAGCCGGGCAGCTTCTATCTGGAATAGGGGCCACTGGTCCGGAGAAAAGACCTGGTGAGACATGCGATCGCGCAGGGCGTTCAGCGCTGCTTCCCCAGGGCTATGGCGTAAATCAGTCACCGTCAAGGTGTATCTGGGCACCTGTGCTAAAATCTGTTGTTGTCCGTCAGGGTTGACCACCGCCCTCAGCATATCGTGCCGCTCGAGCAGCTGATTTAGGACCTGTTCAACCTGGGCTATGGACAGACCAACTACGTCGATTTCTCGATACCCGTGGGTACCAATGTTACCCAGCTCAAAGGCCCGAGACCGACCCAGCCAGTAGGCCTGCTGAATATCGGTCAGGGGAAAAGGCTGATGGCGCTGGGCCATATCGGCCTCTAGCTGAGGGAACTGTTCTGGTGCGATCTCTCCTATTTTTGCATCAGCCTCTATGTGAGCGGCAAATTCTGCAATTGTCGGGGCTTGAAACAATGTGCGCAGTGGGATTTTGCACCCCAGTGCTGTTTCTGCCTGGGCCACAATTTGAATTCCGAGGAGAGAATGGCCCCCAAGGG
>JBCCAQ010000223.1:0-8965 GCA_039814735.1 Cyanobacteria bacterium P01_A01_bin.15 | reverse complement strand
ACCAGCTGACCCACCTGTCTGGGGTTAGAGATATCCCAGTCTAGCCGTGGTTCGCTGCCCTCTCCTTCTTGATAGGTTTCTTGGGTGGTTGAAAAGTCGGTAATCCTGGGTCGCAGGCTGGGTCGCCAAAATAAAAACTCCCACACTAGCCAGGCCAGGGCGACCGTTGTTGAAATTACCAACAGCCAAAACAGCCAGCGGCGGCGGACCTTGAGGATGACGGTGCCGCTGGGTAACGGCTGGGGTAGTGTCGGTATCCTGGTATCTGGGTCGGGGTGTGGGTCGGGGGCGTTTTCTAGCAGCAGGTCAAAATTGACTCGCCGTTCTTTTAGTCGCCACAGACGGTTCCACCAGCGCCGGGGATGGACGCTCAGCTGGGCGATGGTCTCTTGCCCTGGCATTAGGGTTGTTTCAGTTGGGTCGATGCGATAGTGGATAATGCGCTCGGGGTCCCAGGCTCCGTATACCAGCTGACGCTGGATGTTGCCCAGGTTGGTAAAGGCAATCTCAAAATGCTGGTTAAGGCTGGGGATGGGCAGCGTTTTGGGGGTGAGGCTAACGGCTAGTCGGTCATCGGCGGCCAGGGTAATGTAAACCACCCGCAGCAGTACAATCTCTTCTCGAATCCGCGACGTTAGCCGCAGGGTGGGCACATAGTTACCGGCTGGAGCAAAGGTGGGCGGGTGGATCAGCAGCTGAATTTTGCCGGTTTCCCTGGGGTTTAGCTGCAGGCCATCGGTGTAGGTGACTAGTCCTGGCAGGTTGTCCAGGCTTTCGGGATATTTGACGGTAAACCAGTCTTCATCCAAATTGAGACAGGTTAAAAAGAATCGGTCGGTACGCCTGGAGGGATTTTCGACCGTGACGGTGAGGCTGAGGGTTTTGCCTGCACCTAGCAGGTGGGGGTGCTCTGAATCGGTGCTGGGGGTGAGGGTGAGCTTGGGTTCGCTACGGAGCTGGGCCTCCTGGTCCGAGGGTAGGACCTGTAGCTGCTGTACCCGCCGAATGTCTTCTCCTGGATATTGGGACGAGCGCATGCGAATGGCATAGCTGTAGAAACCTGGTTCTACCTGGAGGGGGACCTCAAAGGTCAGGGTGACGTCTAGTTGCTGATGGGGCTGTAGGGTTAGCTCCGCCTCAGATTTGTCAAACGTACCCCAGCGCTGTAGCGGGGCTGATTGCTGATCGCTAGGTTCTAGCCACAGGTCGACATAGGCGGTCTGTTCGCCGCGATTTTGGATGGTAATTGTCCGTTTGAGGTTGGCACCGCCTGGTTTGACCCCTGTGCTACTGCCCTGGACATCTAGCGATAGATTTTGTAGCTGTTTACTGGCAACCATGGCTGTTTAACTGTTTGCGATAGACCTGTAGCTGCTGTCCGGGGGTATCGGTGGCGACTAGGACCACATTGTCTGTGGTGAGGTGAATGTCGATACTGTTGAGGGAGGTGTTGGGGAAAGAGGCAAGACCGATGGGGGAGGCGCGGTGGCGCTCTCCGGTGGCGGCAATGGGCCAGAGGCTAATGCGACCGCTGTCGCCGGTGCTGGCGAGATAACAGCCATTGTCGGTGAGCGCTACGCTGCGAATGGCGCTGCCCTGGCGACCGGCCTGCCACTGGTCGATCTGGGCGGAAGAACAGTCAACTATAAAAAAACGATTGCCAAATTCTCCGATGGTTGCTCGATCGGGGGTGAGCTTAGCGGTGTTTAGACAGTCTCTTAGGACGGCCACATCCCACAGGGTGATAAACCCAACGCTGTCTGCTGTGGCCATGAGGGCCGCATCGTCGGCCACGTCGAGACTGGTTAGGTAGCTGTGGCGGCTGGTAACGGGGAGAATATCGGCCTCTGGATCGGTCCATTCGTAGACAATGTCGTAGGCCTGTCTGGTTTCCCAATTCCAAAGGGCGAGGCGATTAAACTGGCCTGCGATCGCAACTAGTCCCGACTGCCCCGGCGGCTCAATCACATCTAGGGCCGTAATCGCTGATGATACCGACCTATCCGGCGGTTGCCCGGCGGCAGGCATCGCTTTAGGGTAGGAAAGATAAAGCTTTTTGGGGACCGACGGCTGGCCGCTATCCACCGACCACTGGCGTACGGTACCGCTGCCGTGGCCCGTAAATAACTGGCGAGAATCTTGGGTAAAGGCCACATCAAACACGCGATCTAGCTTGGATTTCTCAAAGAAAGAGTCTAGCTGCCGGGGCGGGTCGATGGCCCATAGCTGAACTTCTCCACTATCTAAACCCACCGCCACTCTTTTTACATTGGCGGGCTGCTGTTCAACAACGCGGATGGCCCGATCAAACTGGGTCTCTGGTCTGTTTGGCTCTGCGAGCTGGCCAATTTCTCGCAGCCGTCGCACGTCGGGTAGCCAGGCGGCCCGGCTCACCTGCCACCGCCGCACCGTCTGATCGCGAGAACCGCTGACCACCGTGTCGCCGTTGGCTAACAAAACGACGCTATTGACCGGTGCCGTGTGGACCGCGCGGGGTGACAGCAGCCACAGCCACCACAGCCCCAACAGCCCCACCGTCGCCGTTAGCAGCTGCACCCAAAAAGGCACCACCGGTTTGACCTTGAGGGTCAGTATCTGGCTAGCGGGCTGTGGTGTCAGGGCGGTAATCATCTCCCCTGAGCCGATATAGCGCAGCCGGGGTATCGCCTCAAAAAATCGCGTCCGGGTCCAGCCTAGCCAGGGCCGGTTGGTGTGTATCGCCAGCGTCGTATCGGTGTGTTCTCCTGGAGCTAGGGTCAGGTTGTTGCTCTCTACCTGGTCAGGTTGCTGGGCCTGGGGTTCAACCTGTAGCTCAATATGCTGGTCTAGGTTGCTTTGATTATGCAAGGAACAGGGAAAAATTGCCGTTTCAGCTCGGGTTTGCCAGCGGTGGGGCTGGGCCGGGATGGTTTGCTGGGGTGCTGGCACCTCAAACCGAGTTTGACCAAAGGGTAAAATC
This sequence comes from Cyanobacteria bacterium P01_A01_bin.15, assembly GCA_039814735.1. Classification (GTDB taxonomy): domain Bacteria; phylum Cyanobacteriota; class Cyanobacteriia; order Phormidesmidales; family Phormidesmidaceae; genus Leptothoe. The sequence continues at coordinate 6,006 of JBCCAQ010000223.1, read as the reverse complement.
TCCAGGTAGCTCCCGGCACTGGCGCTGTTGCCATCCCGGTCGGTGGCTTCCACCGTAATGGTGCGCATGCCGTGGAGGTTTTGGGGGATGGCCGCCGGAGCACACCAGTAGCTGACTTCCCGAGAGTTTCCGGCTTCGATCACCAGGGTTTGTTCTATCCCGTCGGGAAACCAGTCCAGGTCGGCCCCCTTAAGCCGCAGGTCGATCTCCCGAGGCTGAGGTTCAAGATTGTAGAGCAACACCGGAATCCGCAGCCGCGACCCTGGATATACGCTCAGGTCCTGGACCGGTAGATACACCCGCAGTGTCTTGTGGGGTCTGAGGATTTGCACATAGATGGTTTCTGTCACCGCTAGCTCGGCTAGCTCCGCCGAGAGAATCTCTAAGGTCACGGGTACCGTACTGTCGTAGGCGGGAATGGGAGCCTTGAGCAGGTTGACAAAAAATGTGGTGCGATCGCCCGGTGGTTTTTTGGCACACACGTTGGGCTCCACCTGGTACCACTGGGTATTGGTGTGCTGTCGCTGGCCCTGGGCATAGAGCGCCAGTTGAAAGCTGGCAAACCGTTGGCTGGTGTTGACAACGGTTATTTCTAGATCCGGTGCCGAGATGTCTCCCTCCCGAGCAAAATCCTGGGCATCGCTGGGGGTAAAGATAATGTGCTGGGTGGACAGCTCGACGGTGACAAGGTTGGTTTTTAGCATGGCTCGGCTCCTAGCAGTGGTTCCTAGCGGACTAGCGATCGCAAACTTCGCTGTCGCCACCAGTGGTGTAAAAGGTTAATTCCCCACTCGTGCCAGGTGCGAATCTCATGGCGCTGCAACCCCACACCGCCCCAGGCGGCCACCATGGGACCCACCATCACCCAGATGCCGCCATCCTGCAGCAGGTCCACGGGCGGCTGCGCTGGCCAGGTATCAAACAAAAAGGGTTCACCCCTGACCGGATGCAGCTCAGGCACCGGCTGCAGCGATAGATTGCGCTTGAGACCCGCCAGCGCCGTCTGCAGATCCGGGCTCAGGGTGGCCGCCTCGACCAGCAGATTTCCCCCGGCCCGCAGGTAGTTTTCCAGGTGCTCGCGGGTGGTGTCATCGGTTGCTAAACGGCGCATCAGCGGGTCTGCCTGGCTGTAGATCACATCGACACTGTCCCAGGCCGATGGCGGCAGCGGGCTGGGCTCGATCTGCGCGCTCAGCTGGGGATACAGCCCCGGTAACGCCCCCACCAGCGCCGTCAGCTGGTGCAGCGTTGGCGGCGGGATCTGCGCCAACAGCCCCAGCTGTAGCTGTTTGTGGGGGCGGGGCTGCAGCCGGGGGCGATGGCGCAGGTCTAGCTGATGCGCCTCCGGTAAAAGCGGATCGGCGGGCATTTGCAGCGATCCGTCGGTTTGGCTCAGCCGGATACGGCACAGCTCAATATCCGTTGGCTCCATGGCGTTGAGCCGCTGGTCAAAGCGAAATCTTTCTAGCAGCCGATCGGTGTCCGTGGACACTTCTAACCCATCGGGGTCCACGTAGCGCAGTACCAAATAAAGCGTCTGCGGCGTTTTACGGGTGTTGGCAATCACCAGATGATAGGTGCGGTCGTCCTCGGGGCTGACCACAATCGGATTGCCCTCGGTGTCAATCGCCACCCCCGGCTGCACCTCCACCCAGTAGCGATCGCGAAAGGGCAGTGCGGCGCTCTTTGGTGCCGGAATCTGTTTTACCCCCAGCCCGTAGACGATTCCCGGCTGCCACAGGGACTGGTAGTGGATATTTTGCCGGTGGCGGTGGTACTGGTGCGCTAAGGCCCACCGTTCCGCATTTACCCGCAGGTTGTCATGCACGTGCAGCCGGGTGAGCGGTGTGAGATGGGGTCGTGGAAACAGTCCCTGGGTCATGGCTTTTGGGGTGGGGTGAGCTAGGGGCAGTCGCGAACGCTGCCGTCGGGCATGGTGGCATTACACAGGTTGGTGTAGTACAGCCGGATGGCGGCCAGACGTGCCCGCAGCAAATTGGCCCCGCTCAGATCCGCCAGGCTTAAATCCGCCTCGCCCAGGTCCGCCTCCCGGAGGTCGGCATTGGTCAGGCGGGCCCGTTCTAATCGGGCCGCCAGCAGCTGCGCCCCCTGCAGATTGGCACTTTCTAAATTGGCATTGCTCAAATCAGCCCGGCTGAGGTTGGCCGCACTCAAATCCGCCGATTCAAAATTGGCCCCCCTCAGCAGGCTGTCTTCAAAATTGGCCTGGCTCAAAGCAGATTGCATAAAGTTGGCCCGGTCTAAATCGGACCCAGCAAAGTTGCTACCCACCGCCGTGGCCATGGCAAAGTCAGCGTTGCGTAAATCCGACGCCGACAGATTCGCCTGGTTGAGGTTTGCCGATAAAAATACGCTGTCCCGCAAACTGGTTTGGCTTAGCTGCGCCCCGGCCAGTTCGGCGTTGCTAAAGTCGGCGGCGTCTAGCTGAGCGCCGGTAAAGTCCGTACCCAGGGCCGTGGCCAGGGTAAAATCAGCCCCCTCCAAATTGGACTCCGATAAATTGGCCTGACTCAGGTTGGCGGCAAAAAAGGAGCTGCCCTGTAAATTTGTCCGGTTCAGCTGGGCCTCCGCCAGCTCAGAACTGCTAAAGTCGGCCCCCTCCAGGGGAATTTCCGTCAGCACCATGCCGCGCAGGTCGCTGTGGCTGAGCTGGGCCCCGTCCAGGGAAAACTCCGCCTCGGTTAGCTCCCTATCTGCCACGGTCCCAGGTGCATTGACCATGCGCCAGGCCATTTTCCACTGGGGGTCTAGGGTCGCCTGCCCAATGTCATCGCCAAAAAAGGTGCCCGTTAACAGGGCCCCCTCCAGGTTGGCTCCTTCCAGGTTGGCCCCCTCCAGGTTGGTATGGCGCAGGTCGACGCCCTGCAGGTCGGCGTTGCGTAAAGACGCTCGCCGCAGGTCGGCCCCGCTGAGGTCACTGTCTGTTAGATCCGCCGCCGTCAGATTGGCCGAGCGCAGGTAGGCATCCCCCAGGGACGCCCGCTGTAGATTACAGCCGGGGCAGGAGCGCGTTTCCCGCAGGCGTCTGACGGCGGTGGCCTCTTGGGCTTGAACCCCAACACAGACGGTCGCCCAGACGGTCGCCCAGGCTAAAACCAGACTGGGCCATCTGACTCTCCATAAGACCTTACCCATGCTGCTCACCATCGTTTACGGATATCCAAACCTGACATCGGTTAAACCACTGAAGTTGCCCAGACGGTGCCCCCACCTTTTACACGGGGAAATCAGTGGATTTTCGCACCGGGCTTAACATTTAGAGAGTTATGGCCCTACTCCACATAGCCCTGGGTGCGACCCCACTCCCGTAAAAAGGCATTGCAGTAGCGGCTGTACCACTGGGCGATATAGGTTTTATCGGCGGTTAGCTCAGCGGCAATCTGTTCCCAGGACTGTTCCGTTGGTGGCAGCCGCCGCAGTAGTAAAACCTGGGCTGTGATTTTTGGATATTTGGCACAGACCCGGCTGCGCAGCCGCTGGTCAGGATCTTCTACCACCCAGTCCAACAGGTGGGTCCACATATTGAGGGCCGACTGCGGGTCGGGGGAGGCCACCAAATTATCCACCGGGTCCAGCAGCTGACCGTCCTCAAACCGGATGGCAAAAACCTGTCGATTGAGCTGTCGCCTGGCCCGATCGCGGTGGCGGCGCAAAATCTTTTTGAGGCGGTCGTCCAGCCATGTGGTGACGCGACACAGGTCGGGGTTGTAGCCATCGCTGGGGTCATCCAGCTTGAGAAAGCAGTACTCCCACATTTCCTGGAGCGCGTCGGCATAGTAGGGCGTGGACTCTCGCCACAGCTTGTTAGACCGCAGCACTAGCCGCACAATCTCATCAAAGGCCGCCCGCCGTTTTGGGCTCTCGGTGGGGTGACGGCTCGCCTCAACCACCAGACGACGGAGCCGCTGATCTAGCTGATGGCCCGCCATAGGTTTTGTCGCGCTTAGTAAACGATCCACATCAAATCACCCAGCTAAAATTGCACCAGACTGCCGATTGCTTGCACCCTTGGGCGGGCCGTCGTGCTGGTTCTATCCACCTCTCGACAGAAGGCCCGTAATTTTACGCAGGGGATTGGTAACGTTACGAATGTACACAATCTGTCGCGTTCTAAAATTTGGGTGAAACTCGTGCGTAAAACCCAGGGAGATTACATGAGATCCCCATAGAGGCGCTGCGGTGCCCCCATGTACCCATTACAAATTTAGATCTCATGAGCGAGTCCCCCCTTGATGAGTGTCTGCTACAGCTAGTGGAAACCGCACAGCGGCAACCACTGGGTAGTCGGGCTCGCCGAAAGGCGCTGGCTCAGCTCATCAATGTTCTACAGAGTTCTAACCAGCTATCGCGTCCGTGCCGGGGGCAGTTCCAGGGGTTTTATGAGGATATTTATCGAGAAGCACTGCAGCGGTTATTTACCCATATTTGCGATCGCATCCATACCTACTCCCCCGAAAAGGGTCGCGTGCTGCAGTGGGTCAATTTTCTTCTCAACCGGCGATTCTTTATTGAAGCCAGCCGGGACGTGCTGCCGACGGTGCCCAAGGGCCTTGATGCTAGAACCGTGGTTCGCCTGAGTTTGGATGACCTTGACTCCACCGCCAGGACGGGAAACGCCCACCTGCCCCCATCTCTATCGGAGGATGTCAAAGCCTACCTGCAAGAAGACCCTAACCATATTTTTCAAAATACTTATATCCAGGGCCATCCCCAGGCCACCTTTCAATATATCGCCCTCAAACGTCTAGACAACTATTCCTGGAAGGAGCTATCCACCGAACTCAGCCTCGGTATTTCCACCTTGAGCAGCTTTTACCAGCGATGTATCGAACGATTTGCCCCCAGATTCAGACAAGACCTGCTGTGACCGCACCGTTATCCCGACCGTCAGCGCCATGAGTACCTTTGAACCTACCGGAAAATTTACGATGTCCGTATCCCTAGAGGCCCACCAGGCGGCCCAGTTATTTCGAGCCCGGCAGCTAGACCCCGCCAAGGGCAAACAGATTTACCTCAACACCATTGCCGTGTACGCCGTCCATGACTATCTGCAGGTGCTGGGCATTGACAGCGATCTCGCCGCTAGCCCCAGCTGGGATCCGGTCACCCAAACCCTATCGGATACGGGGGCGCTGCAGATTGGCACCCAGGGTCAGCTGGAATGTCGACCGGTCCTACCCGAGGCCGACAGCTGCCACATCCCCCCCGATGTGTGGGCCGATCGCCTGGGCTATGTGGCCGTTCAGCTCGATGCCCAGCTAGAGCAGGCCACCCTGCTGGGGTTTCTCTCCCAGGTGTCGGCGGAGACCGTACCGCTCAGTGCGTTTAGCCAGCTGGAGGTGATGTTGGACTATGTGGGAACCGATGGGCTAGGCGGCATCCCAACCCAGCTGAGCCGGTGGCTGCAGGGGAGAGCCCAGGCCGGTTGGCAAATGCTGGACTCGCTTTTGATAGACGAGCCGCGACCGGCCCTGAGCTTTAGAAACCAATCCATCGTGCCGCCGCCGGTGCAGTTGGAAATACCGGGGGACGCCACCGGGGGAAAAGTGCTCGATTTTTCGATTCCAAACACCCTCAAGCCGTTGGCCCTGCTGGTGGGAATTTCCCCAGCGGAAAACGCCTTGTTTAATATTTGGGTCAACGTTGTTCCCATGGGCGGCATGGCGGAGCTGCCCCCCGAATTGGATGTCAGCATTTTAGATGAAACCAATCAGGCTATTATGCAGGCACAGGCGCGGGAGAGTAAAAAACTAGAGTTTCAATTTGGGGGTGAGGTGGGGGACCATTTCAAAATTCAACTCATGTTGAACAACCTGTGTGTTACTGAAAATTTCGTTGTGTAGTAGCGGTACCAAAGGCGCTGTCAGCCATGGCCAAACTCGTTCTTTTACGACTGGATGGTGATTGCGATCGCACAGGTGTCAGAGTCTTTTTAGAAATTGGTCAGCAGGGCCAGCGACCCACCGCCAGCGAAAGTGGTTTTTT
>JBCCAQ010000089.1:0-17585 GCA_039814735.1 Cyanobacteria bacterium P01_A01_bin.15 | reverse complement strand
GTATTCGTCTGGATCAAACCGTAGATTTTCAGCCAGCAGCAGCTCAGCAATCAGCTGGGGATGGATCGCCTCATCATTGATGATGACACCGTGAAAACCGAAGAATACTGCCTTGAGCATTGTGACAAATTAGGAGGGTGGAGGGCTTGACAAATACCTTAAGAAAAGGCAGCTTTTATCCTCTAAGCAGGACGAGCAAACATTCTTAAAGACGTCCGTAAATAAGACATCAAGTATGCCAATGACCCTTTAGTATTAAATATTACCCCTTGGGAAATTAGCGCCTACACGCCTGATTAGTTCATTAGGTAAGTAACCATGCATCTACTCTCCAAAAAAAGCTTCATCAGTGCAACCGCCATACCCGTCATCCTACAGTGGTGGCAGAGGCGTAAACGTCGTGCCACATCGGGGGACGTGCTTAGCAATCCTGTGGTCAAAAACGTTGATTCTGCCTATTTAGATAAATACCAGCGGCTGATGGATGTGTACTCCGTTGTCAAATCCGGCGGCGTGGCTGCCCAGATCCAGGCGGCTACCGAGCATTGGGACCGCGATCGCGATGCCATTACCCGTCGTCTGAGCCAAATGAGCAACCAGCCTGAGGCCGCCGACGAATACCTGCGTCTGCAGCATGAATCTCAGGAGTTAGAACGCTCTATCCGTCGACGGATTAGCCAGCTCAAAGACATCCAACCCGAAGAAGAAAACGCCGTGCGTGAGCATCTATCTGAGATTGAGCAGGCGCTGATTCAATAAACAGCACATGGGGTTTGAGCGTCTTAGTCCGTGGGCGGTTAGAGCCGTGCACGGACTAAGACGTTAAATTAAGTGACGGCGGCTGCCGCTAAACCCTAAAGCTCAAAATTTTACCCCCCTATGGATTCCTATGACGTTGTGGTCATCGGTAGCGGTATCGGTGGTCTGGTTGCCGCTGGTCTGCTGGCCCGCTACGGTCGTCGGGTGCTGGTGTGTGAAAGCCACACCCTGCCCGGCGGTGCCGCCCACGCCTTTAAGCGCCACGGGTTTACCTTTGACTCGGGGCCCTCTTTTTACTGTGGGCTGGCCGACCCCACCTCCTGTAATCCTGTGCGGGAGGTGCTGGCGGTCCTGGGGGAATGCATCGAGGCGGTGGCCTATGACCCGCTGGGGTACTACCATTTCCCCGAGCGCACACTCCCCATCTATGGCAACGCCGAGCGATACCAGGCCGCCCTGGCTGAGGTTAACCCCCAGGCCGCCACAGAGCTGCGGGCACTAACGGCCAAGCTGCTGGCCATCTATCGGCCCCTGGGGGCAATTCCTACCCTGGCCCTGCGGGCCGATGGCTGGCTGCTGCCGCAGCTAGTCCAGCGATTTCCTCGGGCTATGCTGCAGCTGCTGCCCCAGCTGCGGGGCTTAGGGCGCTCCATGGGAGACTTTGTGGATGAAATCGTCCGCGATCCCTGGCTGCGACAGCTGATTGATTTAGAATGCTTTTTGCTCTCAGGGATGAAGGCCCATGCCACCGTCGCGCCTGAGATGGCCTTTATGTTTGGGGAGCGCTCCGCTTCGGTGATTGACTATCCCATCGGTGGCAGCGGCGCACTGGTGGATGCTTTGGTGCGGGGGATGGGTCGCTGGGGAGGCCAGCTGCGTCTGGGGACCCATGTGGATAAAATCTGGGTGGAGCACAACCAGGTGCAGGGGGTCGTGCTCAAAACAGGCCAGCGGGTGGGCGCTGGCCAGGTGATTTCAAACGCCACCCTGTGGGATACCTGTCGCTATCTGCTAGCTGAGGATGAGCTGCCCAAACGCTACCGACAGTCGGCCTTGGAGACGCCAGCGGTGGATAGCTTTATGCATCTACACCTGGGGATTCGAGCTGACGGGCTAGACAATTTGAGCATTCACCATGTGGTGGTCCATGACACTCAAAAAGATATTACCGCCCCTGGCAACACCTGTATGATTTCCATCCCATCGGTGCTAGATCCCTCCCTGGCTCCGGCGGGTCACCATGTGATCCATGCCTATACCCTGGAGCCCTGGGCTGGTTGGCAGCGGGATGCGGACTATGGGGTAAAAAAGGAGGCCAGGGCACAGCCGTTGATCCGAGCTTTGCAGAAAGTGGTGCCGGATATTTGCGATCGCATCACCCTCAAACTCATCGGCACCCCCCTGACCCACCGGCGTTTTCTCCGGCGTCACCAGGGTACCTATGGCCCTGCCATCGCCGCTGGCCAGGGCCGTTTTCCCGGTTGTAAAACCCCCATTAAAGGGCTGTACCGGGTGGGGGATAGCACCCTGCCCGGTATCGGTATTCCCGCCGTTGCCGCCTCTGGTATCCTTTGTGCCAACAGTCTGGTCAGCCCCAGGGAATCAGCGGCGCTGCTGGACCTTTAGATCCACGGCAGCCCCATGGGCCAGTACAGCACCGTCACCGTTACCTGCTCCTGGCGCAGATACGCCATCATGCGACGGTGCACCTTGCCCAACGACTGTCTGGCATCAAAGGTGCTCAACTGCGCCCAGGACCACAGGGTTTCCCCTTCAGCTCGTGCCCGGTCAGGGGCCACCGTTCTCAACCAGCTCTGGACACTCTCAGGTAGGGTGTCGGTCATGCGCAGGGGCAAATTGCCGGTGGAAAACTGCTGGGCATAGGCCGGTTGCAAAAAGATGTCGTAGGTCTCGGCCTCGGATGTGTGCTGCATCGCTACGCTTAAGGACAGAGCCTTGAGATACTGACGCAGTCTGGCAGTTTGCTCCCCAGAAAGCTCCGGCATAAAGGGAATCTGGGTTAGGGATTCATTCACATTGTCCGGGTCGCCCACGCTCAGGTGGGTACCGCCAATCACTGCCACCAAATGCTTATTAGCGCCAAGCTGGTTAAACGGACCCAGCTGCTGGGTGAGGGTGGGGGTTACGCCGTCCTTGGTCCCGGTCAAAATAATGCTGGGAACGGTCACATCCCCCAGCCCCTTGCGCCCAAATAGTCGACCCACCAGGGGGTTCATGGCGATCACCTGGATAATCCTTTCATCGCTTAGGTCCGCCGTTACCTCGGGCAAATCCACCGCTGCACACTGTAGCCAGTCGGCGGGGGATAGCCCCACCGGTGTCAGGCTGTCACAAAAGGGGGGCAGCGCCGACAGATCTAGCTGGGCACCCGCTAGGGCAAATCCGGTGTAGCCCCCCAGGGAATGACCGATCATCACCACCCGCTCGGTGTCAAACTTGCCCCCTAGCATCGGTGATATCTGCTCCATCCACGTGAGCCGGTCGAGCACATAGGAGACATCGCGGGGGCGGTCTAAAAACTCATTTGCAGGCAGAATGCGGCTCGGTTCTTGGACCGCCGAGGGATCTAGGGCGGTGTCGTTGAGGGCCTCCACGTTACTGCCCACATGCTCCACCGCGACCACAGTCAACCCATAGGATGCTAAATGTTCACCCACATAGGTTAGAAACTTTCGATCGGCTGCAAACCCATGGGATAGCATCACCAGCGGTGCATCCTCGACAGCCGCCTTGTCTGGCACATACACATCCAACGGAATCAGTCGATCGCGCTCGCCATCCACAAATCTAAACGAGCGTTGGGTCACCTCCATGGGGCCTGGCGTCGTCGGATCAAGGCCATCCGGCAGTGCGATCTCGTCGTTGACCAGCAGTTCCCGTTCCAGCACGCTGCTCAGGGCGTCGCCTTCTAGGCGCGATAGGTTGAGCTGCGACACCAGGGCCAGCGCGGCGGTGAGATCGATCTCTAGGGTTTCCTGGGGCACGGCCCGCAGCACCCCAAGCATGTTTAACCCGTTGGTCTGCCTCGCGGCTAGACGCATGGCTGAGCGGATTTGCTCCACCGTCAGACTGGGGGCTACCCGGCTAAGGGAGTCTAGCAGTAGCTCGCCGTTGGGCGATGCCAAAATATCTGCCACCATGCGATCCGCCATGTCCGGGTTGAGGGACACCCGATTGTTGAGCATTGTGCGGATTTCAGGGGTGAGTAGCGCCTCGTAAAGCCGCAAACGGGAGGGCACCTGCCCGGTTTTGGCAAATTCTTCTAAATCGCTGACATACAGCGTCTGTTTGATCGGACCGACTTGAATACTGATCCGTTCTGCGGCCTGGGCCGGGAGTGCGATCGCAACGCCCAACGCCATCATCCCTCCCCACAAAGCTGACTGCCATCGCTGTCGCCCCAGTGACCTCAGGCCATCTGCAAGTTGAAATAACTGGACAGATCGAAGCGGACGAGCAGCCGCACGAACAGGGTGGATCATAGTCAAGCAGAGTGTGGGTGAGCGGACGATTTGGCAGCAAACATCCAGCCACGGATCGGGCTCCATAGCTGGCCAGAAAAGCGTCAGAATATACCTAACATAGCAATCAAAACCCGATGTTATCGGTGGCTGATGTAGCCAATTGACCAGATGCAAACAAGAACTACTAAATTACTTCACCGTTAGGATTGCCAGGGCCGGATGCTTAGTACCGCTGCTTGCCCCATCGTTTGGCTCCGGGGCAGTTCCAGATGCTAAACGATAACTTAGGTGGAGGCCTGTAGGGGCTATCTGCGCTCGGTTCTAGGGCCTTAGGTAAGACGTTTTATATCTGTTTGGAAGCCCTGTCGCTGCAGCAGCCGTCGCCGTCGCTGGCGAGCCAGGGCCTGGAGGTCTACGTTGCGGTCGGTTTCATCGACGATTTCACCAATCAGCACCTCCAGCACGTCTTCTAGGGTGACCACCCCCGACACGCCGCCGTACTCATCCACCACAATCATCAGATGTTCACGGGCGGTTTGGAAAGATTTGAGCAGCCGATCGGAGCGTTCGGTGGCTGGAATGTATCGGGCCTGGCGCATACAGCTAGCCACCGGATCCTGACCGCGCCCCTGGACTAGCGCCGCCAGGAGTTCTGCTTTGAGGGCCACTCCAAGCACGTCGTCTAGCTCTTCACCGGTAACGATGATACGGCTGTGCTGCGACTGCATGATTTCTTGCTGGGCGGATTCTAGGGATTGATTTCCCTGGATATAGGTGATGGCGACCCGTGGGGTCATGATGTCTTTAGCGGCGATGTCGTTCATCCGAAAGACCTTTTGGATCATTTCGGCTTCATCATCTTCGATCAGACCTTCTTGGTAGCCCAGCATGGCCAGCAGCTTAATTTCTGCTTCGTTGGTAACGGGGCGCTCGCGTCCCCTCAGTAGGGGCGCTGTGAGCTTTTCTAGGACTAAAATAATCGGTGTCATCAGCCAGGTGAGGCTGCGTACGGGAATGGCCACCAGCAGCCCCAGCTGTTCGGCATAGCGCTCGCCAATGGTTTTGGGGACAATTTCGGCAAATAAAATAATTAAAAACGTCAGCACCCCGGAAAAAATACCCAGCATCAGGTTGCCAAATATTTCGGCGGCGAGGCGGCTGACGACAAAGCTGCCGACTATGTTAAAGATATTGTTGAGGATGACAATGGTGGCAATGGGCCGGTTGACTTTTTCCCGGATGGCCAGCAGGGCAACGGTTGCTGGGTTTCGGTTTTGGGCAAGCTGACGGGCTTTGAGTAGGGGAATGGACAGCAGCGCCACTTCAGTACCTGAACAAAGAGCTGAACCGATGATAACGATCAAAACTGCGATCGCAAGTTGGGCCATGGTGGGAGTAAAGACGACATATCGAACAATCAACGGCGAAGGATTGCTATGATTCTGGCTATCTAAGCGTACACAATCGCCTGATACAAGCTATACCCCTAGCCTACGGGCATCTTGGGTAAAACAGCGGCCAATTTTTAGATTACCGATCCTTTGCATGTTCGCATCAGCACAGATTTTCCGAACTCTCAGTGTCTACTTCTAAATATAGTTGTCTTACCCCAAATAGATACACAGCTAACGGTAGGTTTCCTAAGATCGTTGATAATTGGGTTAACGCCATCAGCTGAATTCCAGCCCTTTCTCTGTCGTCACTCTTATCATCCATGCGTGAAACCATCCTTGATGTCCGCAACCTAAAGGTCGAGTTTGATACTGCCAACGGCGTGATCAAGGCAGTGGATGGTATTTCCTTCCAGGTACAGCGGGGGCGCACCCTGGGCATTGTGGGCGAGTCGGGTTCAGGTAAATCGGTGACGTCGCTGTCAGTGATGGGGCTGGTCCCGAACCCGCCAGGCCGCATTACCAACGGTGAAATTCTTTTTTCAGAAAGCTCAGGCACGGCCCCCGTTGACCTGTGCCGGGTCTCTCAGCGGCAGCTACAGACCTACCGGGGCGGTCAAATTTCCATGATTTTTCAGGAACCCATGAGTTCCTTAAATCCGGTTTATACCTGTGGATTTCAGCTGATTGAAGCCATCCAACAGCACCGGACCCTTTCCAAAGCTGAGGCCGAAAAGCAGGCGATTGCTAGCCTCCAGGAAGTCAAACTGCTGCCTGGGGACGAGGAGCTGGCCACCCTGGTGGCCCAAGAACAGTTGCTCAAGGATCGCAATGCCATTGCCCGCGCCGTACAGCAGCGCCAAAAGGCCATTCTCAAACGCTATCCCCACCAGCTTTCGGGGGGGCAGCTGCAGCGGGTGATGATTGCCATGGCCATTGCCTGTAATCCGGCGCTGCTGATTGCCGATGAACCGACCACCGCCTTGGATGTGACGGTCCAGGCTCGCATTTTAGACCTGCTGCGGGATCTGCGGGATCGGCGCTCCATGTCCATGATTTTTATTACCCACGACCTGGGGACCATTGCCGAAATTGCCGATGATGTGGCCGTTATGTATCGCGGCAAAATTGTCGAGTATGGCTCGGTGGAGCAGATTTTTGCCCATCCAGAACACCCCTACACCCGAGGGCTGCTGGCCTGCCGCCCCCAGCCTGGGCAGCGACTCCAGCGGCTGCCCACCGTTGCTGACTATATGCAAGTTCAAGAGGAGCCCGACGGCGAGGTGAAAATTTTTGCCCGGCACTTTGACGGTGATGCGGCGGCGGCCCTGACGGCAGAAGTCACTGCGGCTGAAACCGCCAACCGTCTAGAAAGCCTCAGCGGTGAGATTCCGCTAATTACGGTGCAGAACCTTAAGGTGGGCTATCCGATCAAAGGCGTTTTTGGCCAAACAACCCGCACCTTTATGGCGGTGGATGATGTGTCCTTTGATGTGTACAAGGGTGAAACCTTTGGTCTAGTGGGCGAGTCGGGGTGTGGTAAGACTACCCTGGGGCGGGCGCTGCTACGGCTGGTGGAACCCATCGCTGGCAATATCTTTTTTGAAGGCCGTAATATTCGCCAGCTGCCTAAGGGGGAAATGCGCAGGCTGCGCCGCGAGATGCAGGTAATTTTTCAAGATCCTTTTAGCTCCCTTGACCCGCGTATGAGCATTGGTAAAGCCATTGCTGAACCGTTAAAGATTCATCGGGTTATTCGCAGTCAGCGTAATCTCAAGGAGCGGGTGGCCTATTTGCTAGAGCGGGTGGATATTGACCCCGGCTGTGTTAATCGGTTTCCCCACGAGTTTTCGGGTGGGCAGCGTCAGCGTATTTGTATTGCCCGGGCCCTGGCCCTCAATCCTAAGTTTATTATTTGTGACGAGTCGGTGTCGGCTCTGGATGTGTCGGTCCAGGCCCAGGTGCTCAACCTGCTTAAGGAGCTACAGGCAGAGTTTGGTCTGACCTATGTGTTTATTTCCCACGATCTGGGGGTGGTCAAGTTTATGAGCGATCGCATCATGGTTATGAACCAGGGGCAGCTCGAAGAAATTGGCCCTGCCGATAAAATTTATAACAGTCCCCAAGAGGCCTACACCCAGCAGCTGATTTCAGCGATTCCGGCTGGCACCCTAGAGCGGATCCAAGAACTGCAGATGGAAAGGGGTGCGATCGCATCTTAAAATCCAGCAAAACCCCATTGTGCCAATCCGATATGTTTGGGCGTTCCAACAAGGTCCACCAGACCAGTGGGTAGGGGCTGACTCCACTCATTGGGGTCGGCATAGCCGCGCCTGTGCAGGTCTTTAATGGTGAACTGCAAAGCACCGACGGTGCCAAACATTAGATGGCGCACCTTGTCCGGCTGGAAGGGTGTGCTGGTTGCAGGTGTTGCCGGGAGTACTACTGGCTCAGCATGAACGTTCCGCAGGGCGGATGGCCCTACGGGGAGAGTACTGGTGTCTAGCATGTTTTGACTTCCTGTATTGGTTTATTGACGCCGCCAAAGGCAGCAAGGAAGCCAGAACTCGCCCCCTAGCGGCCCCGAATATGGGCATATCGGGACAGCTAAGGGTACGATACCACTACGCCTCCGACTGCTTGCTCAGCGGGGGGTAGCCGTTGGTGGGTGGGCGAACACCTGCCAACGGTGCCAAGGATTGAGTTCTGTATGATCGCCGCACGGACACGGCTTAGTTAGCTAGGATAGAGAGACATTTGTACTGAAGTCAATGGAGTTCGATACAAGTCTTAAACTATGACCTACACGCCCGCTAAACTCTTGACCCTCGGTAGCTTTGTCGAGCATTATGGCGCAGATCCGCGCTACGAGCTGGCCGATGGAGAGCTGATCGATATGGAACCTACTGGCCCCCATGAAACCGTAGCAGGCAAGGTGACCAGCAAGCTGAATATTGCCATTGAGCGGCATCAGCTCCCTTGGATTATTCCAACTCGTGCAATTTTACGACCGTTTACTACCATTGCTACCGCCCGTCGTCCGGATGTGATTGTGTTAGATGAACCTGCCGTAACCCAAGAGCCGTTATGGCAGCGAGAGCCGGTGATAACCCTAGCGACATCGGTGAAACTGGTGGTTGAGGTAGTCAGTACTAATTGGGAAACAGACTATGCCCGCAAAGTAGAAGAGTATTCTCTCTTTGGTATTCCAGAATATTGGATCATCGACTATTTGGGCTTGGGAGGCATTGCATTTATCGGTCGACCTAAACAGCCGACGATTACGGTATGTCAGTTAGTAAACGATGAGTATCAGCAACAACAGTTTCGTTTAGGAGAGGCAATTATCTCTCAAATATTTCCGGAGATAATGCTGAAGCTGGATGATGTGCTGCCACGCTAAATCTACAACCACAACAGTTTGTTTGCTGTTTATCATTGGCCCAAGTAACCCGCTCTCAATCTAGAGTGAGCTTTGTGTCGTGTAGTTTAAGCTGTACTAACGCTGGCTATTTTCTTCCCAGTCTGGACAGGTGTCTCCTTCCGGCCCAGACGGGTGTAGCGCACACACCAGCGTATTTGGTCCATGGGCTTCACCAAAGTAGTAGCCGCAGGTGCGGCAGGGTAGAGCAATCGCCGTTGCCAGGTTTTCGGCACAGCCTCTAGTAGCGGTTGCCAGGTTCGTCAGCTCATCATGGAGCGCGGTATCGGAGTCTGGAGCAAGCTGACGGGCTCCTTCCAATGCTGCCGTTAGTCTCTCCATTTCTTCTAACAAGTTCATTCTTTATCCAGCTTCAAAGTACCGCATTATGGTATCCCATCCCTAGCTAGGCCGGAGACCCGTGATGCTATCCTTCAGTGCCTTCGAGGGTAAAATCTACCTCATCGTAAAGGTCAGCAAAGGAAATCTCAAAGGGTGTTTTCTCTAACGACAGCTGCTGATCTCTAGTGTCATATTCCCGAAAAGACCAACGCTTCTCCGCTGTCTTTACATAGTGTTCTACGTGCTGCCCGTATTGGTCAACTAAAACGTATTCTTGAAATGACGATATCGTTCGATAAGCATTAAACTTATCGCCGTGGTCATAGTCTTGGGTAGACTTTGACAGCACTTCAATAATTATCGTTAGATTCACAATAGTATCGGTGCGACCATCATGGTAAACAGGTTCGCCCTGCACAATCATTAGATCCGGATAGGTATATCGGTGCACCGCTGGCATCCATAGTCTGACGTCTCCAGCAAACTGCCGATACGCCTTACCCTTTAAACTGAACTTCAGAAAAGCAACCAGATTGATGATGATCTGATTGTGATTGGTGGATCCACCTGTCATCGGTACCAGTTTGCCATCATGGTACTCACTCCTGAACGTCGCTAAGGCTTCTCGCTCAAGGTAGTCTTCTGGAGAGTATAGGGTTAGAGCTGACATATGTCTGAGCGCAACCTGGGCCAAAGCTCCAGTGTAAGCTATGGGACGTTGACAGTAACGCGGTGAGGACCAAATGTTGCAATGGCTGTGTTGTTAGCTGCCATGGTCATACAGAGTGAAATCCTTATCTAGCCAAATGACATAGAAAACTCTACCGCTGCGATAGCCTACCATCGGTTTCAGGGCAGAAAAGCGGAATGCTATAAAACTGACATCCTCGGTAATATGTCTGGGAATTGATGCTCGAATTGCACCCCGATTAATCTTTTCATATCCTAAACCATGTCTTGAGGCTGATTGGATTTGGCTCCATGTCAGTTGGCCAAGTTTTCTAAGACGAAGTGCAAATTTAGCCTGGTCTTCTATTTGGCAAGCGGTTACACAATAATCTTGTTGTAAATATTCTAGGGAAAAGACGGGTGGTTGCTGTTCTGCTGGAACGTCATTCTTAAATGTAGGAGGTGCAATCCGGGTGCTCCCTGCCCCCTGTTCGGGCGCAAGTTTACTTCTTCTCTTTTTGGCCATTACTCAGAGGCGAGCTGTGTCTTGAAGTAATCTTGCATCTTTTGAGTAGAAATAATTTCATTGATGGGAGTTTCCTGCTACGGTGATTCTCCGTGGGTCATATTCCGTAGTTTCCATGCTGAAAATTGACCGTAGACCCTATAGACCTCATCTAGCAATTCTGTCGTTTCTGGATCAAAAATACTAAAATCCATATCTTCTGGAGCCAGAATGGCGCTGGCACCATGGTGCTTAAACTTACGGTAGACATTGGGTACTACTGGGCCATGCTCCCAAGCTCTGATATCCTCTGGGAACAGAGGGCTATCGCTGATCGCTAAATGAAACCCTTGGGCGTAATAAAGAAGCTTTTGCAATTTCAGGTTAGAAATTAAGTCGCCAGCGTTTTCATCCGTTTGGCACAAATAATAATTTGCTACATCAAATGCAGAAAACATAGGCTTTCCGGTTAGCTAGTTATGTATCTTAGAGCGTATGTACTAGTCACTGTGGCTGATGTGTATAGGCCACTGAGGATATGTGATGCTCTAGCTTTTACTAAGCTCGCATTCAATGGCTCTAAACGTCAATGTGCTCCTTGATGCGTATTTTGGGTCGTTTTGGTTTAGGTTCAACAGTTGTCGCAATGGCCACATTGCATGTCTTGTGCCTCTGCCTCGCAGCCAAACTGTACTAAAAGCTTCTGCCAGCGACACTGTCGGCTAAAGAGATACTGTTTGATTTCTTTGACGCTGTCGAACGTTTCGGTTGTTTTTGATGACTGTCTTATGTTTAATCGATAGTGAAACGGGTCGTCCCAGGTGAGCTGGCCCTGGCTGTGGAGCAGCGCTAGGGCTGTGGCTGCTTTTGCGTTATGTCGCGTTACTTGGTCAATGTGGCCAGCGGCAGGCTGCGATGTCATGAGCTGTTTGGCGTCTTGTTTGAGTTTGCGATCGCACTCCGCAAAAAACTGCCAGCGCCGTTTATCATCCCCATCGAGCCAACCCGTGGGCTCACTCACCAGCGTCAGGGCATCCGCCGGTTGGCCATCTCGCCCCCCACGACCAATCTCCTGCACATACTCACTTAGGGTGCTAGGCGCGTGAAAATGACAGACCCACCGTACGCGCGGATGATTAATCCCCATGCCAAAGGCGCTGGTACACACCACAAACTGACAGCGCTCCCCTAGCCATTCAGTTTCGATCCGGCGGCGGTCTTCGCTGCCTAACCCGGCATGGTAGGCCTGCACCGAAAAGCCCTTTGGCCGTAGCCACTGGGTCAGTTCTTCAGCGGTACGGCGCGTACGCACATAGATGAGTCCTGCCTGCTGAGGGTGAGCTTTTACAAACCTCAGCAGCGCCTGTCGCCGACCGCGCGGTGTCCAGACCATTTGCACCGCCAGGTTCAGATTTGAACGGTAGGGACTCAGCTTTACTTCTTTAGGTTGTTGCAGCTGTAGCACAGTGCAGATCGTTTTTTGCGCCGCCGGGTTGGCCGTGGCCGTAAACGCTGCAATGGGTAGCCTGGTGCCCGCAGGCTTGTGTTTTAGCAGGGCTGGTCTGACTGTCCCGAGCCGTCGGTAGGTGGGGCGAAAGGTGCTACCCCACTGCACCAGACAGTGGGCTTCATCTAAAATAAGGCCGTTAATGACCACCTGGGGCTGGCACAGAGTCTCCCAAACTCTCTTGCTGAGCAGCGTCTCTGGAGATAGGTATAACAGCCGCAGCTGATTTTGCTGTACCTTCTGTAGTATCTTTCGTTTCTCAAAACCTGTCAGGGCACTATGGATCCGCTCTGCTGCTAGCTGACGCTGCTTTAGCTCCTGCACCTGGTCCTCCATCAGCGCGACCAAAGGAGAGATTACCAGGGTCACCCCTGTTTGCAACAGGGCCGGTAGCTGAAAACAGATGGATTTACCCCCACCGGTGGGCATGACGATGAGAGCATCCTGTTGCGCTAGCACCGTACGGATCACCTCGCCCTGGGGTGGCCGAAAACTCTCATAGCCCCAGATTTGCTTAAAGCTTGCTTCTACCCGCTGCCATGCCGTTGCAACTACCACCGATGCACCCCAGAAACTACGTTTGAAACTAGGGTTAGGGTGCCCGCTCCAGATAACCTATGCTGCCGGCATGGCAGCTAGAATTTGAGCTGATATAAAGGGCAAAATGTCTTCGTTATTGCTGTGCTCGGTACCTTCAGTAAAAACAACCAATAGATAGGGATGGGCACCGTCTGCTTCTATGTAGGCGGCATCGTGACGGACCTTGCTGGTGAGCCCTGCCTTTGACCAAACCTGGGTGTTAGCCGGGACCCCCGCTCCTAAAAAGCCGGTTACCTGGTTTTCGGGGTCGGCGGCTAGCACCTCAGGAGCCAGGTCTCGTTGCATCAGGTCCATCATGAGCTGGGACCGTTCGGCATTAACGGTAACACCGCCCACAATACTGTGGAGCAGCCGGGCCGATGCCTCTGTGGTCAGCATATTGCGGTTTTCATAGTCTTTGCCTAGAAAGTCACGCTCGCGACCATAGGGACCATCGCACCAGGTTTTTTGATTGGCATTAACGGTGGCTAGCTCTGGCCAATTGAGACTCGTTAGATAACGATTGACCAGGTTGCGTTGGTGCTTCCAGGTCTCAAAGGGACCGGCGGATAGCTCTGGACCGCTGTTGGTGCCCGTGAGAACGTCGACAACATAGCCTGTAGCGTCATTGCTAGAGTCCACAATCATGTCGCGTATGGCCCGTTCTAGCTCCAGGCTGGGCTGGGTCATGCCTCGCTCCAACCATTCATGGATCGCCACTAGATAAAACAGCTTGATGACGCTGGCAGGGTAGATGCACTCTACTCCCCGGTAGCTCGCTCCCTGGGGCGGCCGCTGCCAAAAGTCATCCACACTGAGGGCTCCCCCCGTATTGACAATGTAGGGCGGCGTATAGGCTAGCCAGGTAACGGCGATCTGGTTTTGAGCCAGGTTAGGAAACCGTGCCCAGGTGAGGTCGAGTACCTGGTTTAACTTTTGTTGAAGGGGTGGGTCAGGGGTAAAAAATTTTGAAGGCATTATACAAATCCTAAACTTGTCCCCTTTCCGGCATGGGTGAGGGCCAACTGCTCATACTTTTTAGCGTGCTCAATGAGGTTATCGATTTCTGCGGCCGATAGGGGCCGAAAGATTTTGCTGGGCACACCGACTACCAGAGACCCTGGTGGAACGTCCTTATTGACTACGGCACCGGCACCGACCATGCTGCCAGCGCCAACGCGAACACCGTTGAGGATGATGGCACCAATGCCGATCAGACAGCCGTGCTCAATGTGGGCGCTGTGGACCACGGCGCGGTGGCCGATGGTGACGTAGTTTTCGAGAGTGGTAGGTAGGTGGGGGTCGCCGTGGAGGATAGCCCCGTCCTGCACGTTGCTATGGGCACCGATGTGGATCGTGTCGACGTCGCCTCGGACGACTGCGCTGTACCAAATGCTGGCTCCTTCATAGACCTCAACATTGCCAATGACCGTGGCATTCGGGGCAATAAAGGCCGCTTTGGATAGATCCGGTGCGGGCCAGAAGCCTCCAGGGGGAGTCAATATTGGGGAAAGGTTTGCCACGGTGTCACCTTAAAATAGCGATAAAGTTACTGGTTAGTATTACTGAAGCTGGCCTTCGATATGGGCAGAACTCTCTGGAATAATATGGGTAAGGTCAAAGCGCCCTATTTTACCCCCCGTTATAATAAGGCGAGCGTGAGCCTTGTTGGCCTTGTTTGGAGTATGCTTTAGTGCGCTCCGACCGCAGTGGTTTTTCGTGGGTGCAACGTTGGGGTAGTTGAGACGGGCCGAGCCAAGTTGGGCATCAACAGTTTTAGTAAACCTGCATGATAAATTCTGCTTCTCAGTATCCGTTTTATGGGCCAGAGATAAAATGCCCCCACTGTCGGCAGACGATTCCGGCACTGACCCTGACCGATAGCTATCTCTGTACGCGCCATGGTGCTTTTGAGGTCAGTCTTGAGTCCCATGATTTGGTGCATGTACAGTCAGGGCGTCACTGGCGTCAGTGGGATGGGGAATGGTACCGCCAGCACACCCATCCGGATGGGATTCGATTTGAGATCCATGAAGCGCTTGATCGGCTCTATACCGAGGGCTATCGCGCTACCCGGGTAATTATTGCAGAGCGGTATCGACCCTTGGTGAAGTCGTATTTGGAGTACAGTGCCCCCTGGCGCGGTCAGGTGGATACCGGTATGCCCAGGCTGTATGGGTTGCCGGTGGCGTTTAGCCCATCCTCCAAAGAGGTGCCCCAGTGGGATGTGATCAACTTTGATTTGGAAAAAGAGCCGGGCGTGCCTAACAACTATCGATATTTGAAGTTTTTTGAGTAACCTGCAGTTTTGGCGACCAGTACCATGCACCATGCGTCGATTCGCACAGCAGATATTCATCGGGCGATCGCCTTTTATGAGCTATTGGGATTTGAGGTAGTTGAGCGGTTTACAGCTGGGATTACCCTGGCCTGTTGGATGGAAGGTCTGGGCGGACGGATTGAGCTCATCCAGGTGCCAGAGCCTAAACCGGCGGCGGATGCGTTTAGTGACGAACATTACACCGGGTACTATCACCTATCGTTTGATTTGACCCAGGTGACCCCAAGTTTGCCGACCTGGTTAGAGCAGCTGCGGCAGCATACGACCTCGCAGGATCTGCCCCTCACCGTGCTGTTAGAGCCCCAGCAGCAGATGATTGGCAGCAGCGTTTATGAGGTGGCTTTTGTGGCTGATAGGGATGGGCTGCCAATTGAATTTCTACGTCGTTTGAAGTAATTAATGGGTTCTGGAATTCCGTTTCCAAATAATTGGGTGTACCTAGAGACAGAACTGACCTGGCTTGAGCGGCTGCTATTGGTGGCGGTGGCGCAGCAGCGAAAAACGCTAAAGTCGGTTACTCGGGTGGCGAAAACCTCATCTGACAAGGCCACTAGCGACTGGTGGCAGGGGCTGATTACGGTGAAAAATCGCACCTATGATGACATTGCCCTAAAGCCAGCAGAGCGTCCGTCCCTGGGCTATCAGCAGGTTCTAGACCAGCGCATACGGCTAAGTCAGGCCGGTCAGGTTTCCCTGGGGCTGCCGACAATGCAGACGGTCCTGGGAATGAGTCTGTTTGAGAAAAAGCTGGTGCTGATGGCCCTGGCCCCAGAGGTACAGGTACGCTACGGTCGGCTTTATCATTATTTGCAGACGGGGGCACACTGTGCCGCTGGCGCGTTACCCACGGTGGAGCTGGCTTTGCGGATGCTGTGCCGTAACGACATGGAGCGGCGACGGGCCAGAACCCAACTGTCGGGAGCTAATTCGCTGCTGCAGCGACAGATTCTATGCCGGGTGGAGGGTGCGCCTACGCTGCTGGGGAGTCAGCTACGGTTAGCGTCTGACTGGGTGGATTATTTACTGGCGGAGACCCCAGACCCGGCCTGGCCCCTGCAATGGCTGATGGCTACTCGGTTTGTCCAACGGGTGCCAGTGCTATCGTCCGAGGTGGTGCTGGCGGATGGTCTAAAGCCGCAGCTGCAAGCTGTGGCGGCGAAACCCAGATCGAGACTGCTGCTGGTGGGGGAAAAGGGTACGGGGAAACAGGAGGTTGCGATCGCACTTGCCAACCAGCTCCAACAGCCCTTACACAGTCTTGACCTGGCCCAGATCCCACCCCAAG
Organism: Cyanobacteria bacterium P01_A01_bin.15; assembly: GCA_039814735.1. GTDB lineage: Bacteria > Cyanobacteriota > Cyanobacteriia > Phormidesmidales > Phormidesmidaceae > Leptothoe. Next base: position 1,301 of record JBCCAQ010000089.1, on the reverse strand, counting down.
ACTGGCCAGCCTGTCTGACAGAGCTAGACCAGGCAAACTACCCTATCGTGCTGATAAAATCGGCCCACCGTTGGCTAGGTCGCACCTCGGCCATAGACTGCGCCGCGCTACAGCAATGGCTCACCCAGTCCGCCGCCCATGTCATTTTCCTGGTGCACCATCGCCACCTGGTTCGCCGCCACTGGCGACAGCAGCTAACGGTGATAGATATCCCCATGCCCGAGGCAGACCTGCGGCTACGGCTGTGGCACCAGGCGTTTGCGGGCGGCGTCAAGGGCATGGGCAAGGTGCGCTGGACGACCCTTGCCGAGGGGCTAGCCCTATCGAAAGCCGACATTATGGACATTGCGACGCTGGCTCAAGCCTTGGCGGGTCCAGACGAGACGGCGCTAACCCATCTACAGCAGGCTTTAATCCAGCAGGGATACTCCTGGCAGCTGCGGTAATATCCTGTGGAAAGGGACAAGTGGGCTTAGTCTTGCAGCGTAACGCTGCCACCTGCTCGTAAAATCATTTTTTTGACCTCATCTTTGGCGTTGATAGCATACAGCTGAATCTCAGGATTCCGATTGTGAAACACTCGAAACACCTCATCTGAAAATGCCTGACCGATGGCATCAATTTTGTCAAAATCAAGCACCACAACTTTGAACCTATCTACCCTAGCCAATAGTCGTTTTGCTTGAGAGCGAGATACCAAAAACTCATTTCCATATTGAACTAAGCGGACAGGGACGACCGTCTTAATAAATCCATAGTCTTCCTCTAAGGGTGCAGAATACTGGTCGAATATTTTTTTGCATGTACGAGCGGTATTGTTCCGAAGCCTCATGGAAACGAAGGTTCCTTCTTTGGGAACGGTCCTTTCCATAATCCAATCTTCAGCTTTTTCGTAATGGTGCGAAAAAAAAACGTTGCCAGATAAAATTATGAAACTATCAAACAATCGAGAACTAAAGAAAATTCCCTGACCTGAATGATTTATTGGATCGGTTGTCAGTTTGCCCTTGGATAGTTCTAAAACCGCATGACGCTCATCGAGTAAATTTAGCGACCTTTGAATTTTTTGGAAAATCCCTTCGCCATCGTCTGCAATGACTATCTCCGCGCCCTTGGGATTTTTTGTTAGTTCAATCAATATTTTTTGACCACCGGAATGATCAATCGCATTGTTAAATATTTCGGTAAAACCGTAATTCCAAATGTCGAGTACGTTTGTAGGTAGAGATGCCAAATGTGGGGCTACGTCTCTGATCCACACAATATCTTCCTGTAAATTTTGAGATAGCTCGTAGGTTTGC
>JBCCAQ010000013.1:0-37064 GCA_039814735.1 Cyanobacteria bacterium P01_A01_bin.15 | reverse complement strand
TAAAGTTTAACCAATTTCAAATAATAAGAAATTAAACAGGATTATGTCTAGAATCTCAAACTATTCATCTGTCTAGGTTCTACACTCTCCGAAATCCCGGTCTCCCAGTAACCCCCTCGAGCGCTTTACTAATATAGCGGCCTCCTGAGGCTAAGTCAACACCTTTGGTCAATTTATTTTTGACGTCTCAATCCGTTGTGGATAGAGGCTTCTGGGCAAGATAGACGGATTTTACCTGTCTCAACGCTACATTTTTTTCGTCTTCTTTTATACAAGTTTTCCCTGGTGCCACCTGAGGGCATGTCCTTACAGACGACAGGTTTTGTGCCGACTGACACCATCTGCCAAGAATTCAATTGAGCTAGGGTGACTTACGCCAAGGATTCTGCAGAGGGTACTAGCGCTTTTTCCTCACTTCGGAGGAGAATGTGACGGTCATACATATATATACGTCGAGGAAAGCGCGGTGAATTTTCAGACTGTCATTGCTACGCTGCATGGGTTTTGGTCGGCGCAGGGATGTTTGATTGTTCAGCCCTATGACACTGAAAAGGGTGCAGGTACTAAGAGTCCGCACACCTTTTTGAGGGCGATTGGTCCTGAACCCTGGTCGGTCGCCTATGTAGAGCCCTGTCGTCGTCCAGCGGATGGGCGATATGGGGAAAACCCTAACCGTTATCAGCACTACTATCAGTATCAGGTGCTGATTAAGCCCTCCCCTAGTAATATTCAGGATTTATATTTGGAGTCCCTGCGAGCACTGGGGATCAGACCGGAAGATCATGACATTCGGTTTGTGGAGGATAACTGGGAAGATGCCGCTGTGGGTGCTTGGGGCGTTGGTTGGGAAGTTTGGCTAGATGGCATGGAGGTGACTCAGTTTACTTACTTTCAACAATGTGGTGGGTTGGACTGCAAGCCGGTCTCGGTGGAGCTTACCTACGGTCTAGAGCGATTGACCATGTATCTGCAGGAGGTGAGTGCGATCGCGAAGATTCAATGGAACAACCGCATCACCTATGGCGATGTCCACATGCAGGGCGAAATCGAGTGCTCCACCTATAACTTTGAGGCCTCGAATCCCGAGCTGCTGTTCAACCTGTTTAATCTTTATCAGCAAGAAGCCGAACAGCTCATGGCGCGAGAACTGGTTCTACCTGCCTACGACTTCATACTCAAGTGCTCCCACACGTTTAATTTATTAGATGCCCGTGGCGTTATCTCCGTCACTGAACGCACCCGTTACATCCGTCAGGTGCGCTCCCTAGCCCGTAGAGTGGCTCAGCTCTATTTTGAACAGCGCGAAAAATTAGGCTTTCCACTATTAAACGATGACAATAGTCAACATTCCCAGGACATCGCCCATAAAGAAATACCCATGCCTGCCTAAAATAAAAGGGGCATAGACAAATACGTTAGGACTATTTATTCATCGTGGCTTCTAGTTTGAGAGCATATTTAGAACCGATTGCTAGCTGGTTTGCCCAGTTTGGTCTACCTGCACCTATTACCCACTGGGGCCATCCGGCCATGATGGGCATTGTTATTTTTGCCATGGGTAGCACTGCCGCCATTGCTGGTTGGAAAATCCGCACGGGGGCTCCAGATGCAACCATGGGGGCCATGCCTGTGCGCAAGTTCCATAAAAAAGTGGCCCTGTGGATGACTACATTTATCGCGATGGGCTACACGGGTGGCCTACTTTCCTTAGTTATGCAAGGCCAGCCCATCTTAGAAAGCCCCCACTTTTGGACAGGGTCCGCCGTATTGGGTCTGTTAGGTCTAAATGGAGCCATCTCCATGAGTAAATTTGCTGGTGGCAAAGACTCCTTAAGAAGTGCCCACGCCTATATTGGTACAGCTGCTGTCGCGCTGATGGTGGTGCATGCGGCCCTAGGTCTAAAGTTGGGGCTATCAATTTAAGAAACGGTCTCTCTAACCGGAGTCTAGTCGGGAACGTTATTAAAAAGCGCTGCTTCGTTTCAGAAGCAGCGCTTTTTATTCTGTTTCTGGTGACTTGCCATGACGCCTTGGGGACCAATTGTTATCGGCTTTAGCTATATTCTAGGGCTGCTATCCACAGGAATTATGTTTGGTCAGGCGCATCAGCCTGTAGCCAGCTACGGACTTTTAGCCCTCAGTATAATGCTTAGTTTTTGGATGCCGAGGCAATGGCGACTGGGACCGACGGGGCGTCAATGGTTACTAGCTGGGGTGATTAGCTTGGTCGGTGCAGCCTATTGCCTGTGGCGCATTCCCCAACCGGCAGCTGATGATGTGAGCCAATATGCTCCAGGTAGCTACAGTGCCTACGGGGAGATCGTCTCGTTGCCCCAAATCAATCGCAGCGGCAAAGGGAAATTTTGGCTAGACACCCACGGCATTCAAAATCGTGCGAAAGATACAGACTTTGTTAGCCGCCGCCCCACCAGCGGTAAGCTCTACATAACAGCCCCACTAGTGCAAATAGACAATCTGTATCCAGGCCAGATTGTCAAAGCCACAGGTCGACTTTATGAACCTAGCACTACAGGAGAGTTTGACTTTAAGGCTTATCTAGCCAGACAGGGTAGCTTCGCCGGACTCAGCGCCACTTATATAGATCAACTGCCCAACACGGAACCATCCCAGCACGGTCTATGGCAGGTAAGACAACGCATTGTCAGAGCCCAGGGCCGCTGGCTTGGGAAAACTCAAGGAGCACTGATCAGCGCTATGGTCCTAGGTCGGCGAGCGGTGGATTTGCCCTACGATATTCGCGATGCCTTTATTGAAGCAGGGTTGGCCCATACCTTAGCCGCCTCTGGTTTCCACATAGCCCTCGTGTTAGGACTGGTGCTAGCACTGCTGCACTGGCAACCGGCTCGCACCCAAGCCATTGGCGGCAGCGTTGCCCTACTAATATATGTTGGACTGACGGGATTACAGCCTAGCGTGATGCGCGCAGCAATCATGGGCTTGGGTGCCATGCTGGGCCTGGCTCTAGAGCGTAAGGTAAAACCTCTGGCCTGTTTGGGATTGGCGGCTTTTTTACTGTTGGTGTGGAACCCTCGTTGGATTTGGGATATTGGCTTTCAGCTTAGTGTGATGGCCACGTTAGGACTGATGCTAATGGCCACGGCTTTAGCTAGACGATTAGATTGGATGCCAGGTGCGATCGCAACCTTACTGTCCGTTCCCATTGCGGCCTATTTATGGACCCTGCCGTTACAGCTTTACCACTTTGGTATCGTCCCGTCCTACAGTATTATTCTCAACATCCTGGCCACACCACTGGTCACGGTAATCAGCTTAGGTGGATTTATCAGCGCTATAGTGAGCCTGATTTGGCCACTGGCAGGGGGTGCGATCGCGTGGCTACTAGCAATTCCAGTGCAGCTATTAATAACGTTAGTCAATCTGTTTAACCAACTACCTGGAAATCAGCTAACCGTTGGTAATATTCCAGCTTGGCTCGTGGTTGTAATCTACGGTCTCTATGGCACTATCACTATCTGGCTGGCAAACCGAAATCGAGACCGCTAGGTCTAGAGCGTGCGCCTCGGTGTAGAATAAACAAGCCCAAAACTTGGGCTGTCTAACTGAATAAGCCCCTGGAGAGGTGGCAGAGTGGTTGAATGCGGTAGATTCGAAATCTATTATGGGCTTCGGTTCATCGGGGGTTCGAATCCCCCCCTCTCCGTTTGATAGCAAGGGTTTCAGCCTTTGCAAATAAACTGAGAAAGACTTCCTCAAAGCAGCTTTTTTGAGCTGAAAACAGGTGATTGTGGACTGTTCTTGGGGAAGATATGGGGAAGAATTTTGCACCTGAAAAAGTCGATATAAGCCTGCGTCTGCAAGCGATCAACCAGCAGCTGGAAAAGGTCAGCTTGCGGCAAAAAGGGGGGAAATTATACGTCCGGGGCAAGGCGGATGATTCGTTTCCACCAAGGCCAGGACAGCAGAAGCCGCGACGGGTGGAGCTGGCACTGAACTGTAACGCTTCGATAACGGGGCTCAAGGTGGCAAAGGCGAAGGCCCAGGAGATAGACAGTCAGCTGCTTTGGAGCCGATTTGACTGGGGACCATACCTGAAGGGAAAACAGAAGCCAGCGAAAACGGTGGCGGAGTGGATTGAGAAGTATGAGGCTGACCACTGGGCTTCTACCCCCAGAACGCTGACAAAGGAAAACTCTTATCAGCAGAACTATCGATTGTTTTTTAAGCGTCTACCGCAAGAGAGGATTCTTACATTGGATCTATTGCGGTCAGAGATTTTGAGGGGTTCTAAACCGGGTACTCGTAGCCGTGAGTTTTACTGTATGTCCTACGGTAGACTGGCAAAATTCATGGCGAATCGAGGTGCGATCTCACCTACAGATTTCGCCCCTTTCCAAGCGGAACTCAAATCCTTAAAACAGGGTTACACACCGAAGAAGATACTGCCGGAGGATTTACCAACTGACGAGCAAATCGTTGAGATTTGGCGATCGCTGAAAAATCCTAGCTGGCAATGGATTTACGGGATGCTTGCCACCTATGGATTACGGCCCCATGAGGTGTTTCATATCGATGTGGAGCAGTTTACGCCAGAAACTGAGGTGCTGCGAGTGGCTGATAGTACCAAGACGGGGACCCGGTTGGTGTATCCCTGTCCGGCTAGTTGGCGCACTACGTTCAAGCTGTGGAATGTGCGGTATCCGAATATTCAGCGGGAAGGTCGAAGCAACGGCAAACTGGGGGAGAAGGTTTCGCAACGGTTTCGGGAAATTGGGATCTGTCATAATCCCTATGCGCTGAGGCATGCCTGGTGTATTCGGACGGCATTACTGGGGGTGCCGGATGCGATCGCAGCAAAATGGGCAGGCCATAGCGTGGCTATCAGAACCCAGACCTATCATCAGGCTATTAGCAAAGCTCAGCACCAACAAGTCTTTGAACGAATGAAACAGACCGAGCAAACACACCTGACCGTTAGAGCATTAGGCGCTGATCCGGCGGAATCAGCAGCAGACGATCAAAGTTAGCCACGTGCACTTGCCAGGTAGAGTTTTCGACACTGGGATCTTGAATATTGCGGTAATGGACACCATATTCAGCATCACCAGGCTTTTCGAAGATGCGTAGCTTCTCAGCTCGGTCGATTTCAGCCATTATCCGGTCTCGGCTGACGCCCAACAGCGGTGATGCTTTAGCCGGGGACAGCCATAGCCCACGAATGCCATAGCTTTCGAATATTCGCTCAACCCATTTTTGCCGCTCTTCTAATTGAGCGTAGCGAGTTTCTAGCAACTCCAGTCGCTGCTCAAGAGCGGCAAGGGTTCTGGGCATAACGAGTATGGGCGGTTTAATAATTGAGCTATACCGTAGAACGGTCCAGCCTGAAACACTTAGAGCTATATGAAAGAGGGCAGAGTGGTTGAATTCTAACTCAGCAGCTTAACAAGCAAAAACGAATGACTTATCGTTCAGTCAATTATAACTTATTTAAAATTCGTAGCAACACATATTCTACGCTGAGCTAAGGTCAACATCGACGGACCAAAAATTTTAATTATCTAGTAGATGCAATGATATGTAACAGGAAATATATGATTGCAATCTAACCAATTTCAATTTCCTGGTTGTCGAGCGATTAGAGAATGATTGACTGCTTTTATCGCAATCGCATCTTTCTCAACGGCATCGAGCCTACGCTCAAGCTCAGTCAGCAGCTGCGCTGAATGATCCGATAAGGTTTTATAGTCTCGTTTTAGGTGAGCGATATCTCGCTCTAAACCGTAGTTTCGACGCACTCTACCAATCCCCCAGCCAATAGCTCCAGCGAGGGCAGTAAGCACAGTAACAATGAGCGGTAAGTTTTGAATCATAAATTTCACGGTTTATTCTAACCTCACCGTAGTCAACTAAAACGATTGGTAGACACATCGATACAGCGATATATTTTAGCGGTAGCCGTTTAGGAAAACCCTTAGCTCCCTCAACCTGGAACCGCCTCCAAGCTGAGGGCCTCCTGCTCTAATCGATTCCCCTGTGACTCGTTAGCCTATAGCGTATCGGGGACATCCTCTGGGCTCTCCGGTGAGCGCGCCTCAAACTCAATGCTCAACCCGGCCACAAACAGACGCTGGCTAATCAAGTCTTGGTCCCAGGTTTGGTTGAGCGCTAGCCCCTCAACGACCAGCTTAGAGACTTGAAATCTCATTTCGTACCCATCCATGACGCCCCCAGCCCCATCCGCAAGCTGCCCGGTATAGGTGGCAATACCGTCAACCTCGTCGCGGGTAAAGGTCACCGTTTGTTCATGGCCATCGTCAAACAGCACCTTCGCACTCGACACATAGCCGTTGGTCCGCTGCACTTCACTCACACCCACCGGTTTAGCCGCCTGCTGGTCAGCCAGCATCTGGAGAAAGACCGGCGCATCGATCTGCTCCCCCCGGTAGCCAATGGCAAAGCTAATCTCCAGATTGGGCAGGTGCTCCTGAATCATCTGGAGCACTTCAGCTCGTTCGGCTTCTTGCAGATTGGGTAGCTGGGCAACTTGGGCTTGCAGCGCGGCAATGGCCGTCTGGTTCGCACCAATATCTTCTACCTGTTGATTAATGCGAGAGTTTAGGGCAATGGCGACCTCCTGAGTCGCCTCTGCACTTGTCATAGGCAGCACTTGAGACAACAGACTCAAGGCGTCGACAGCGGATTGTTTTACGGTGAATACCATGGATCGTTAAAGCGAATTTCGAAACAACAAGAGTGAGGCATAGAGTTCGGGGGCTAGGTTTGAGCCATAGCCAAATCCCCAGGATTTAGCCCGGTCTCGGTCACACCGCATCTCCAAGACAAACGGGGTGACTTCTGAGAGGGTAAACACCCCTTGAATGGGGATATGCCAGGAATAGTGCAGGGAATAGGTGGTGGCACCGGGCCAGCTGATGCGGGTATCCCGCGAGCGAAATCGAGCCCGCATGCGGCCATTCTCCATGCCGGTCGACCAGCCCTGGAAGCCATAGCGACCCGGTGGTAACACCACTTCACCCAGCGCCGTGATCTGTCCAAATCCGGTCGATTTGAACGTGAAAGGCCGTTGAATCCATTGATTCGGTGGATGGAAGACACCACCCCCTTGACCGGCGGTCTGTCTGATTTGGACAACCACCCACTCCAGACTAGACCTGGTGGTGGGCTCATGTCCCATCAGACTGGGGTGGGGTCCCCCGCGATAGGTCAGGCCATCGCGGACGACAAGCATCTCATCACCGGCTTGATAGGGCAGGGTGAGACGGGGGAGAGAGAGAAATTCTTGGCTCATGGAAAGAGAATGGACACGCCTAAAACAGTTAAGGACTGCGCTGTATTAGCCTCTGTCCCAAACAGCACGAGCCTTGGCTCATTGGGTATCGTCACCGCCGTGGAAGCCACTGGCGCTATCCGACCCCACAGCTCCAGGCGATAGTCCGTAATCCAGATATGGGGCCAAACTTCCAGGTAAAAGCTCAGCCCCTGCCAGGGCAACAGAATATGCTGCTCATCAAAATACACCCGGTGCACCGACTGAATCGGATCCGGTATCGGCGCACCGCGCATGATCTGAGCGAGAAACCCGGCTCGATACCAGCCGTTTGTCTGGGCAATCGTAGACGAGAGCTGAATCAGTAGCTGGGCCGGTTGCCCTAGCTCAATCCCAAGCCGGATGCCTCGATTCGAGCGCTGCTGTTTCACCTCAAGCCGTTTGAAGATGGTGGTTAAGCGCTCTACCCTAAACCCGGTGGGTAGCCCCCCTGGTTTAGAGACCGGCCAGCCTCGGCGTCTGGCCATCGCTTAGATGTAGCAGCGCTTCAGGGGGCGATAGACCCGCAGGATCTTGCGGCCACCGATGCTCTTATCCGGCAGTTTGACAATGGCATCTTCGGCTTTATCCGGGTCACACAAAAACGTAAAGCGCTTGGGTCTATCGGTTTGGGCCGCATTGCCCACCACACTCCCCGCCGCACTTTTGTAGGTCATTACGAGCTTTACCAGCACCCGCTTGGCCGATTCAGCATTGGTGGTGATGGTGCCCTGGCGCGTCGTGCCCGAGGTGCGGGTCCCGGCTACGGACGCTCCGATGATGCCCTTGACGGTGTTGTTGGCGTAAAACCATTTTGCCCCGTTAATCTGGTAGGTATTCCCCGCCACGGTGAAATTAATCTTAGATCGTTCAGTTCCCATTGTGGTTATCTCCTAGGGTGGACAGTGGCTCTCAGCCCTTAGCTGAGGTACACACCGGCAGACAGGGTGAGATCCGCGCCCGTCCCCCCGAGTTCCACGGGGAGCTGCATCGTGACCGTAATCAATCCGCCCTCTATATCCGTATCAATCTGCACGTTGTTCAGCGGGAGCTCCGCTGTGGACTGGGCCGACTCAAGCTTTTGTAGCTCGCGAGCGACTTCTAAAGCCTGACCTTCAATCGTGGTTGCAGTGGTTGTCACAGCTGTTGCCATAACCGATGATTTCCTTGACTCGAAACGTTGGGCTCAGTATGGCCCCCACCGCCCCAAGGCTATCGGCTTACCGACATGATTGTCGCTTCGGCTATATACCCAAAGGGTCTAAACAACTTTCGTTAAAATCAACCAGTCATGCCCCACTTTATAGGCCTGCACTTTTCCGTATTTACACCACCGTTGCACCGTTCTGATGTGCACAAAAAACCGTTGGGAGTAGGTAATGGTCGTGATGAGTTCAAAGCCGCTGGGGATTTGGTCTCGACCAGTTATTTTTTGTCGTTTGCTGTAGAAAGAATCCATTTACCATCGGTGAAGTCATTTTTCGTTCAAAGTATGCCTACTTCATTACCGGGAACACTCCCCTCGTCTGTAGATTCCGTCGAAAAGCTGCTGGTGTATGCCCTCGATATGTATAACCGGGTGGCGGCAGGTCGCTACTACAGTGAGCGCACCGATAGTGACCGCCGCCCCTTTCTTCAAGCCTCCATCGACACCGTGTTTGGAGCAGAGAATCAGTCCCAGACGTTTATCATTTTTCGGGGAGCGGTGCCCTTAAATCCTAACTATGCTCTCAATGGTGAAACCCTATGGCAGGGGTCACCCGGACTGTCAGGCAGCATCACGCTGCCACCGGGCTTTACGGCCTAAGGAGGGGATATGCCGGTGGACAATACCCTCCCGGTTCTAGACCTAAAACCGCTGGAGTACAATCCCTTCCTAGATGGAACGATTGTGTATGACCCGGTGGAGGGTACGATGGTCCCGAGGTCAGCGACCACGGCCCCCCCGCCCGTGTCGAACCCATATCTCGATAGCCGACCCAGCCAGGCGAGCACTCAATCCCTGGTGGATAGTGCGCGGTCGTTTGACTATGCCAATGTGCGCCAGAATGCGGCGGCCTTGCGTGGCTATGAAACGACCGACGATGCCTTTGATATCAAAGCATTTGAACGAGGGTTAGATAATCTCTCAGAGGCGGATTTAGACCGCTTTACCGATGAGCTGGCGAATCAAGCCAGCCGACGGGCGGCAGAAGCGAGAGCCGTTGCGCCCCGAATTACGGCCCAGCAGGCCCTCAGACGCGGCTCCCAGGTGGCCGGTGCCTTGGGCAGCGCCATCGATGCCTACAACGTGGCGAACGCTATTTTAGATCCCACCAATAACCCGCTGGATGAAATCGGGGATGTGGCGGGCTCGATGCTGGGGGGGTCGCTGGGGGCCAGCCTGGGACCTGTCGGTGCCCTGGGTGGGTCGCTCGTGGGCGGCTGGCTGGGTCGGCAGCTGGGCAATTTACTCCAGGGAGAGCGCAACCCCCAGGGCTATCAATCCGGGGTGGCCCTGGCCTTTACGGTGGATTGGTCAGCCATTACGAATATCTGTCAGCCGGTGCACCGCACCAACCGGCCCTATACCTGGGAACAGGCCGGGCCGCCCCCCTACTCGATTGAAAATGCAGACACCACCCCCAACAACAACTGCCCCGAACTCCCCATCACCCGTGGTTTTCATCTCCGTGCTAGTGATGGGCAACTGTCGCCCGTGTTTAGCCCCCACGTCGGCTTTACGAGTGTCACCTTTTCAGAGGGGGCGACAGAGTCGTTTCAGGCCCCCAGGCAGTATCCCAATTTTGATACCCCCGAGCCGAGTCTGGGGCCATCCGGGACCCCGAGTACCCCGACAGCAGCGCCGGTCAATCCGACAAACTACTCGCCTCGCCACCTCAGAGACCCCATAGATCAGCCACCTACCCTAACAGGTCCAGATGACCTCACACCTGATTCAGGGGACTATCTGACACCGCCCAGGGGAGGGCCGCCCAAGTATGAGGACCCACCGGTACCGGATAGTCTGCCGGAGCCCAGACCCCAACCCATCCCTGGGCCAACGCGAAACCCCAACCCCAAGTTGCCCTGTTGTGAGCTGAACGCCCTCACCCTTGAACGCCTACTCACCGAGGTGGAGGCGATTCAGGCTCACTTTCAAAGTTCAGGCGTGGCCACCCTCAATCTGACCGCCTGTGGGGACACCACCCCATCTTTGTGGCCGTGGACCGGCTCCGGGTTAGTCGGCATCTACCGAGCTTTGGAAACCCTATCCGAGGCGACCAACCAGCTATGGGCTCAGGTGAAGTGTCCGCCAGAGACCACAGCCGCCACGCCCATGGTGTGGGAAACCAAGGTCCAGACCCATGCTCAGCTGATTGTGCTGTGGGCACCAACCGAGGGGGGCTCTAGCCGGTGGGCGATGCACATTCCCCATCCCCGGTCGATGATTCAGCCAGGGTATACGTTTCGCTTTCCGGCCTATACCAAGGGCTCTGTCAGAGGCACGTTGCGCCTGGCCGATAACAGTCGGGTGGTGGTCAATGGTCAGTCTGAAGCGGAGTGTAAAAAAGTGTTGGCCTATGCCCGTGGGCTGATTATCCCGACCTATCTCGATGGGGCTCAGCAGGTCTTTACGAAGGGGACGGCTAACTTTGGTGAGCGCTCTGTGAAAGCCGTCTATGTCAAGGCATTTGAGGGCCACCGCGATCTGGCTCCCCTCTGGGTCAAGCGACTTACGTAATATCGCTGAAAATTAGACTTTGTGCGACGGATTCACCTGAGATAGTGCAGCCGGGAGGAATTGAGGCACAGGACCACTTGCGATCGCTAGTCGCCCAGGGCGATGGTTTCATAGGTGTAGTATCTATTGATAAGGACCGGTATAAGCGCACTGTGGCTGATCTTTTCGTCTTCAAGCTCAATGGATCTGAGATTCATCTAAACTCTCAAATGGCCGCTGACGGCATGGCCTATCACTACCGCCAGTACTCCGATAGCTGCCCACAGCCTCTGGTTCTCGATATCGCTGAGGATCAGGCTAAGTCTACCGGCGCTGGCCTGTGGCAGAATCCCAACGCTCAACATCCATGAGATTATCGAAAGAGTCAGTATATGTATACTCCATGTTGAATTCTGGGCCTATGCGAAGACGACCCAGGAGCAGGCAATTGAATGGGGAGGAATCCGGCCATCACGTCTACACTGATAGGCAATGTTTGCCTCTTCAGTTGTTAGATGTCAAACCAATCCTCTAATCCCAACCCCTCCGAACCGTCTTCACCTGATCTAGTGGAGCTAGCTCAGGGAATAGGCAAAAAACGCCTACTCAGTTGGGGAGCGGCTGGGGGAGCGCTTGCGCTATCAGCACATTTTGCTCGGTTGGGGCAGTGGATACCTGCTGGGGGCTGTCTGTTGGGGGCTGGACTATTGTCCATCACCGGCAAGTTATATAAAGCGCTAGAACCTGAGCTTGACCGACTGTTTCAGTGGCTGGTCAATAACTTTGTAGCTTGGGTAAAAAAAAGCTGGTGGAAAATCACTGCCAATTTCCAGGGGAAATATTATCAACAGCTCATCTTTGATTGTCGAGATTATCGAACGCAAGGGCTAAAGACTAAGGGGGCCTTTACATTGGATTTAGAGAAGGTGTTCGTCCCCCTGCAGGTTTCTCCAGAAAGTGTGCAGAAGGTGTCGTCTGACATGATGCGAAAAAAAATCGCTGAGCGCTGTTTGGGAATCTGGGACTTTTTGGCTGAGATGGCCCATCAATCGAGCTATCGGCGTATCGCCATCATTGCGCCACCGGGCGCAGGTAAAACAACGCTGTTGGAACATTTGACCCTAACGTATGCTCAGCAGGCGCAACGGCGGAAACACCGGAAAGCACCTAACTTGATTCCTGTACTGCTATATCTGCGAACGGTGCGAGAGGCGGTCGCAGATGATAATCCACCCACCTTAACTACCATTATTGAAAATCAACCAAAAATTAAAACGCTCAACCCAAGGGGATGGTTCGAGACCCAGTTGAAGCAAGGAAAATGCTTAGTGCTACTGGATGGGTTGGATGAAGTTGCTGATGAAGATCAACGGCGCAAGGTCAGTCTCTGGGTCGATCAACAAATGCATGATTACCCAAAGTCGTGCTTTATTTTGACGTCTCGTCCGTTCGGTTATGACCAGGCAGCTCTAGAGCAAGTTGGTACGGTTTTAGAGGTGCAACCGTTTAACTTGCAGCAGATGCAGCAGTTTATTGAAAACTGGTATTTGCAAAATGAGCTGAAGAGCCGTTTGGGAAAAGATGATGAAGGCGTGCGACAGGTTGCAACGACGCAAGCCAACGATCTAATTACTCGTATTAAGAACTCATCTCCGCTGGCAACAATGGCACTCAACCCTTTGTTGCTGACGATGATTGCAACGGTGCATTGCTATCGAGGTGCTTTACCAGGGCGGCGGGTAGAACTTTACAGTGAAATTTGTGATGTATTGTTAGGGCGACGGCAAGATGCAAAGGGGATTCCAGATTCCTTAACTGCGCTCCAAAAACGTTCGATTTTACAGGTGTTGGCATTAGCATTAATGCGGCAGAACACCCGTGAGTTTTCACCACAATTGGGATGTGAATTGATTCACGATAAGTTGCGAGGGATAGCAGGAGATAGTATTCAACCCGCGACGTTTTTAGAGGCGATCTCTAACCAAACTGGTCTGTTGATAGAGCGGGAAAAATCACTGTATGAGTTTTCCCATAAGAGCTTTCAAGAATATTTAGCAGCTATAGAGGTGCCAGAAGACTTACTCATTCAAAAGGTGAATGAAGACTGGTGGGCTGAAACTATTCGACTCTATGTCTCTCAGGAGGATGCGACAAACCTCATTCAGGCAGCACAATCTGCTGGAAGTGTAAAAGCCTTAACCCTGGCCTTTGACTGTTTGGAAGGAGCCCTAAGTGTGCAGCCCGAGGTACGCAATGCACTAGGGGAACAATTAAAGAACGGTTTGGAATCCGATGATCCAGAATTATTCGACCTGGCTGCAGAGGTTAAACTGTCTCGCCGTTTAAATCAATTGTTGTGGATTGATGATGATCGAGAAATTGATACAGACTATATTACTTGTGCAGAATATCAGTTATTTATTAATGCCAAACAAAAAGAAGGCATTCAGCGGCAACCAGACCATTGGTCTACTAAACACTTTGCACCAGGAGATGCTCACAAACCCATTACAGGGGTTAGAGCCAATGATGCAGAAGAGTTTTGTCAGTGGCTATCGGAAAGACGCAATGAAAAGTATCGCCTACCGGAATATCGTGAAGCGTTAGAGTATCCTGGCTCCAACCCAGAGGTAGGCAGTTGGTGTATGAGGAAAGAGCATAAACGTCTTGAAGTTTCTGTTTCAGAAAAGATACAGTCCTGGCAGAGAGATGTCGCCCGCGACCTTGACCGCGACCTTGACCTCGACCGCGACCTCGAACGCGACCGTGCCCTCGACCGTGCCCTCGAACGCGCACGCGACCGCACCCTCGAACGCGCACGCGACTTCGAACGCGACCTCGACCTCGACCTCGACCTTGACCTCGACCTTGCCCGTGCCCTCGACCTCGACCTCGACCTTGCCCGTGCCCTCGACCTCGACCTCACCCTCGACCTCGACCTCGCCCGCGCCAGCGCACGCGCACGCGCCCTTATCCGCGCACACGAACGCACCCTCGACCTCGATCGCGACCTCGAACGCGCACGCGCCAGCGCCCTCGAACGCGCACGCGCCCTCGACCTCGAACGCGCACGCAACCTCGACCTCACCCGCGATCTCGACCGCGACCTCGACCTCGCCCGCGCCCTCGAACGCGCACGCAACCGCGACCATGCCCGTGCCCTTGAACTCGACCTCGACCTCGACCTCGACCTCGACCGCACCCTCGACCTCGATCGCACCCTCGACCTCGACCTCGACCTCGCTTCCTCCAGCGTCCGCACCCGCGACAAAATCGCTACGAGCCTCAGTCAACTTCGACCTAAAACTTTACTGATCCTCTCGTTTTGGAATTTATTGTCAAAAGCTTATGGAAAAACACCAAAAGGATGGCGGTTTTTCAATTTTCAGGAACGTAAAAATCATCAAACACTCAGTCTTTATTATGAAAGTCTGGTTAATGTGACGTTAAAGATATATTCGTTTTTTGTTCTCATTGAATTACGAAAAAATGGAGTAGTACCTGCATTGGAAGGTATTCGGGTTGTGAGGGAAAAACGATAGGTCATGTTTTTAGACTAGTTGCAACAACTTTCTGACCTGCTTCTCTAAAGTATTAAGTCGCCTTGCCATGGATGCGATGCCATGTGGATTGGTTTTCTCTAAATACAATACAATCGCTTCCTTCACGACGTCGCTCGGCGTTTGACCGGTTTCGATTGAGATCGCACATATCTAGTCATGCCAACTATGGGGAATACGGGCTGAGGCGATAGGTTTGCTCATGGTGTAGACAGCGTTAACGGTTGCCGGGTAAGACGTGGGCTATTTCTTTTGTCGCTGAAACTGTAGACGCTGTTAACCGTGTAAACACTGACAAACATTGAGTTAGCCCCCATGTGACAGTTGAATTTTGCCTGGGTCGATTCTCAATAAGTAGCCACGTATTTTGGGCGTTTGAGCTAGGTCCTTGAGAATTCAGTATTCTAAAGTTGCTAATTTCAGTAAAACAGCAACCTAAGCCGTGACCAAGTGCGATCGCAACGGACAAGCCGAAATTTTCACTGACGAGCAGCTGGATCAGGTGCTCGATGAAATGAGTCTGCGGATGCGGGCGTTGTTTTCGATTTGTCGTTATACCGGCTGTCGAGTCAGTGAAGCGCGACAGCTAAGAGCAGAGAACTTGGTGAATAACGCTATTGTGTTTCGTCGTGGGAATACAAAGACAAAGAAGACTCGCGAAGCCCCGATTCACCCTAAATTAAAAGCGACATTGCAGGCGGCGATGCTGCCGACAACGGGGTATTTATTTCCCAGTGGTCATAGAGGACAAGGGCCGGGACCTGTATCACGTCAAGCGTGTGATAAATCGTTACGAATTGCCTGCGACCGACTGGGATTGGAGGGATACAGCACCCACAGTTTTCGACGTTCAGCATTGACGAAGATGTCGAATGCGGGAATTCCATTGCGGCTAGTGCAGGAAATTTCAGGCCACAGTGATTTGGGGTCTTTACAGCGATATTTGGCTGTGCAGCCAAAGCAGTTAGAGGATGCTATTTCCAAGCTCTGAGTAAACCTTTGCCATACTTCCTCGATTCGGTTCAACTAAAGTTGGATGCCTGAAAATAATTGAGGATAAGCCTGTTAGTTAACAAGATTGGCAGTATATAGGGAAAGGTCTGTATGAATGCCCTATTGTTTGGACTTAGGTGGATGAAAAGATTTGAATTTGAATTTTCCGACGATTGGCGAAAAAGATTTGAATTTATTCTCCAATACCTTAAAGACTGGTGCTCTAACCATCAATGGAAATCGGTATTGCTGAAATGGCAGCTGGAGCAGCAATTCTTAAGTGGGGAGTTACAACAGGCGCGATTGAGATGGGAAAACATCTTATCGCTACGGAAGCCAGCCAGAAAGCCTCTATATTCAGTGGTGCTGTTGGCAGCGGAATCGGTTTACTCTCGACGGCTATGGTTGGCTCTATTGGCGTTGCAGGTATGGGAGGTGCCATCGGCATTCCAGCAATTGTTGTTATAGGTGGTGGCATCCTCCTGCTTGGGTCTGCTGGATACACTGCAACAGATTTATACTATCGCTTCACTCAAACTCCCGTTGATGTCACTTCAAGTCTTTCAGGAACTCCCCTGGTTATACTAGGAACGGCGCTAATGCTTGATGGAGCAAGGCGATTTCTGGGAGATGAGAAAGTTCAGAATTTGGCAGCCTCCTTTAGAGAGAATGTTCTTAAGTTGCCAAAGTTGAGAACAAAGATTGTGGCAGATTCTTTGGATGGCCTAAAGAAGATTATCGATGAGATTGCTGCGCTGCCAGAAAATGAAGTGAATGCTCTCGGTAATGCTACTTCAGTTACTGCTGGAACTATTGCAGGAGCCGTCATTGGTAGTAGTGCGGCTGCATCTTCTGTTACGTTCCTTGGATCTCATGCCTTAGGGGGATTAGCAGTGTCGTTAGGTCTAATTTCTCCCCCCATGTGGCCTGTAATAGCCGTAGGTGCAGCAGGAGCTGGAACATTTCATATACTTTGGAAACTTAGTAAAAAATGGGGAGAAGGACCAAGTGACGAGTTCGCTTAACCCTAGATAAACTGGCCTGTTTCTCCCATCTAGCCTTTAAGGAGCAGAGTTTGCAACCTAGCCCATCACAAAGGCAATACTGAGGCCTATAAGCACCCCAATTGCCAGTCTATTTATGCTGTGAAATCGCCCTCATCATCAGGCTCTGAAATCTTAGAGCTTGACTGTGCGGTTTCCTCAATATCTAGCCATACACCAAACCGACCTCGTCGGACATCCTCTAGCCGATAATCAACCTGCTGAACCACTTTGGTGTTACTTAACCCATCAGTTACAGATAAGGTAAATACGATGCGCTTGGCATTGTTGCCAGGAACTGAAAACTTCTCAAGGATTTCTGCTCCCTCATCCGTGGCGAATACGTAGGCTGTGCGGATGCCCCAGGTTTTCTTTGATTCCTTGATGGGAGCTAAGGCCATAAGAGAATCTTTTCTAAGCTGAGCACTGTGAAGTGTGAAAAATCGTCCTTTTGCATCTTGCTCCACAAGGGCCAGGTTGGCTTGAATATCCGTGGCCTGCCTCCGGCCTCGGTTTAATATTTTGACGAGCAGACTGCCTTTCTTTTCATTGAAAACGAGCTTCTTGGAAATCTCGATCCTGGGTTTTGCAAGGATCAGAATGTATAGGAAGGCCCAGGATGAAATTAAACCGACGGCAAAACCAATAGCTTGGTTGACAATGAAGTCCATTTGGCTAATCAGCGATAGTGAATCAACTACCCCCAAAACCTCAAATCAAAAACAGATAAACAGTTTGAAGGTTAGCCTACATCTTCTAACAAAGGTATCCAGCTATCCAAATATCCAGCTATTTAGTAATTAACCGTTCCAAATCCATCTGATACCGCTCTGCCAAAAGCTCAGCAATAATATCACTCATATCCATATCCCCATCACTATCAAACGCCTCCCGCTTCAGCGCTCTGTGCAAGTCCACCGGAATATAAACCAGCAGCTTCTGATAATCCGGGCGTTTGTTCTTACCCACCCCTTTCGACAACGGTACCCTCGGACCTAAATCCGCCCCATCGTCTGAGGCCGCATTGATCAACTGCTCAATCGCCTTAGCATCCCGTTTGGGTCTCGGTTGCGGCATTAGCCAACCCCCATCAGTTTCAGAATTTCCTTAGTCAGATTAGTGACCTCTCGCTGGGCCTTTTCATCCTTCAGCTCGTAGATGGTGGCACCATCAGCGCAGCGCTGAAACGCTACTCGCTGATGCACCACCGTTTTTAGCAAGTCACCATCCATCTCCTTAATCACCTGGCGCAACTCCCGATCCAACGAAGACCCGACCACCGCTTTACTCACCACATAGGCAATCTTGATGTCAGTGTAGATCGCCCGGATCGGGTCCATCCGTTCTAAAGTTTGCTCAGCTGCCCACAGGTCATAGGACGATGGACTGATGGGAATTAACACCAAATCCGCCGCTGCGATCGCAGCCAACGTAATCGCCTCCGCCCGCCCTGGCGTATCAATCAAACAATCATCATGGCTACCCTGCAACGCATCAATATCCCGATTCAGCGTTTTTCTAGCCGCCGCCAGCACCGTAAACGGCGGTCTGGACACCTCATCGCGAATCGTAGCCCAATCATTAATCGAACCCTGGGGGTCCGCATCCACCACCACCACCGAACGGCCTAGCTTTGACAGCGCCGCCCCAATATTCACACACAGCGTCGATTTACTCACCCCGCCCTTTAAGCTGACAATGGCGATTCTCATAGCAAAACCAGTAGCCTGGCAGCTAGCCTACACCGACATTCCATCGCTGGTTGGTCAGCTGTCTGAATATCTAAATAGCTGACTATCTGGCTGTTTAGATAGCCCTGACTTTTGAAAGCTATCACCTTAGGGAATAAGCGTCCCCTGAGCGGAGTTGAACGGGGCGCTGGTGGGCAGAACATCTTAAGCATCTAACTATCTAGATAGCCAGCTATTCAAATAGCCTCCTAAAGTTTCTCCACCCGCCAGGAAATCTCCAGGTCACCCTCATCCCCTCGGGTAAACCGATAGCCATAGCATTCAAACGCTTCCCTCGTCAGTTCTTCCATCCCTAACAACAGGGCCAACTCACGGGTAGGCAATCGCCATCCCCGCTCTGCGAGCTTATCCAACAGGTCATAACGGGCCAGGGGTTCTGCCTGCAAAACTCGCCGCAGCGCCATCAAGGGAGCCTCCTGGGGAGAGGCCACACCGGACATATCATCTTTTTGTTCGGTGCTGTCCGCTGCCGACCGGTCTAAGCTACCCGCCACAATATCAGCCGCTTCCCCAGTGGTCAGCCCTTCCTCATTAATCAGCCGATGGACTTCATCAAGACAGGCCAGTACCGTTTCACTGACATAGGACCGCACCCCTGCTCTAAATGGGGCCAGCTCAGGATTTTGTACTTTGAGCGCATTAATGCGGGTGTAGACCTGCGATCGCACCAGACCATAGCGCTCCATCAGCTGTGAAACCGGGAAATCTGTCTCTTGTTTTCTCATTTGTCCGGTTTCTCGTTCACTACCCCACCAGCTACTTAGAACCAAAGTTTTTGCAATACAGCTATTGAATTATCCTGAACTTATCCGTACACTTGTACTGTACACATTCGAACACCTGCTGAACGTGCCACGAACAGCGGGTGAACGGTGCTAGAACCTTTTAAATACAAGGATTACGCCATGAATGATATACCTAATTTGTCCGTTGATCGAACGGCAACAAAACAGGGCTCGTACACAGCCGTACAGCTAGGCAAACAATTGGGAGTAAGCGATGCCACCATCCGCAATCGCTGGTATCAATGGATTGTGCAGGTGGCCCCTGAGCCACTGCTAAAACAGGGCTCCACCTATACCGAGCTGGCACGGACGCTGTTTGATGAATTTAGTCGAGTCCAGTATGCTGGCCGTACCCAATGGGTCGCCCATACCAAAGCCCGCTATGCCCATGAATGGAGCAATGCCGGAGTAATTGAAGGAGAACTCATGCCCGATAGCGTTAGCAGTGCCCTGGCCCTCCGCCAAACCCAGAACGGCATGATGCAGCAGTCCATCGCCGCCGAGCTGGCCGACCTGGAGAACTTTGTCGATCAGCTAGCCGTTACCGAAGCTGACTTCTCAGACGCAGAGTTGGCCTCATTTAAAGCCACCGGTCAACGCCGGGGCATCATGCGCTACAAGCTAGAAATCCAGGCCGAGCTGGACACCTACGGCCATTTGAAGCAGCGCCGCATGGAAGGGGGCCAACCGTGAGCCCAAATTCACCGCTCCAGAAGGAATTTGCGATCACTCACCTCAAATTGCAACAGGCCACAAACACCATTCCTAACAAAGACTTAAAAGCCTAGGGTTAGGTCCGTTAGCATAGACCCACACCCCGCAAACTAATTCCCATGACCAGCATTACCCTCAACCTCCCTGATACTGCCTTCTCAGCCCTACGCAAAACTCCTGAGGAATTTGCCCAAGAGATGCGCATCGCCGCCGCTGTCAAATGGTACGAACTGGAACAAGTTTCCCAAGGGAAAGCTGCCGAAATCGCAGGGCTTACCCGTGCTGACTTCATTCAGGCACTTTCTCGCTACCAGGTATCCCCCTTCCAATACACCGAAGCTGACTTGATCAAAGAACTCAGTAATGCCGATTAAACACGTCATCATCAATGCATCGCCTCTAATTACCCTCTACAAAAGCCAGCTCGCTGATTTATTGCCTCAGCTATTCGACCAGGTAAACGTCCCGGCTGCTGTGTGGCTTGAAGTAACCGCTTGCAAAGAGGACATTGCAGCCCAAAGCTTACCTCAAGCTACTTGGGCCAACCAACTGGCAACCATCACTATCGACCCAAAAGTATCGGCCTGGGATCTCGGAGCCGGTGAGTCAGAAGTCATTAGCTATGCCCTGACCCACTCTGATTACACCGCTCTCCTCGATGACGCTGCCGCTCGTCGCTGTGCTGTGAGCCTCAAAATCCCCACTCTGGGAACAGGTGGGATAATCGTACTTGCCAAACGTAGGGGCATTATTTCATCTGTTTCAGAACCCATTCAAGCCCTTCAAAATGCTGGCCTATGGCTTTCTGAGAGTTTGGTCCAGTTGCTCAAACAGCAAGCTGATGAGTAATGTTAAACAATTATTCTCAAACCGCTATGGCAATCCCAAAACTAGCGGTATCCTAGAGCCAAAGCCAACTGACGTCACAATGAAGCTGCCCGAGCTAAAAAAACGAGTTTGGAATGCCTGGACCCGGTTTAACGAGGCCAGTGGTGTGGTGACGCAGCCCAAAAACTATGTTCAAGACGTTAAACAGTTTGGGGACCGTCGCTATAAAGTCACCTGGATTAAGGCATTAGCTCACTTCTCAGCCCAGGCCAGCTACGAAAGCTGTTTAGACGCCTACATGCTGGTGTTAAACAGTTTTAACTTCACCCCAGACCGTTGGGACTATGAGTATCGGCACGAGATTCTGGATGCGTTTTTGACCTATCCCGATGGTCTAGAGCTGATTAAGACAGGTTTGGAACAACTTTTAGAATTTACACCCCAGGAACAGAACGAAGCCCATGGCTTTTTTGAATTGGTGGAAGAACGAGGCACCCAACCAGGAAGAGACCGCCTCCCAATTAGAGTTGAGCGGAAACTCCCAGGCGCTTATTCCGCCGCGTAAGCGGGTAGATGGAGCCATGGTAAATTGTCGGTTTAATAAGTCAATTAAGGATAATGGCGGTGCAGACGATGTGTATGAACAGGCCGCTGTGACCCAGACGAAAGAATTGTTTGGCTGCACGGTGAATGACCTGTATCGGGAGACCGGTGGTAAGAAAGGTCGGCGGGATACGTTACCCCAGCCTGCCCAGGAGGCGTATATGGTGAATGAGTCGTTGGCGGCGAATGAGTTGGATCGGCAGATTGGGACGCTTGGTGGTGAGTCTCAGGATGAGGTGAATAGTCAAATTTTGGCGTCTGTTGAGCAGACTTCGAAGCAGACGCGAAAGTGGTTGCCTTGGTAGATCGGGTAGGCTAGCGCCAATAGATTAATAACGGACAAAACACTGCCAACGCTACACCAATCTCGTCAAGTTAATTTATAGTTTTATTTTTGAGTGTATAAAAATACTATGGGAAAGAGGGCAAAAGAGAACAAGTGCAAAGGGCTAAGATGTCCTCGCCGAACCACACACTACCCGAAAACCGTCGTAGCTGCCGCGGTCGTCCGGGGAAGAGTCGTCGCGGATCGCCGACCGGCAGAGCCCAGGATAGTCGCCCCACGAACCGCCACGCAGTACACGAAATTCACTCTCGCCAGAGGATATCCATGCGCTACCATCTATAGGAGCTTCTTCATAAGTCTTGTGCCATTGGTCTAAACACCATTCCCAGACGTTTCCGTGCATGTCATAGAGACCAAATGCATTTGCAATCGCAAAACTCCCCACATCCGTCGTCTCTTCACGAAACTCACCATAGGGTCCATCACCATAGGCTCCAGAGAAAGTTTTACCTTCGTACTCAAAATCCGTACCTCGGTAGTTGGCTAAATTAGTCGTGATCGAGGTTCCAAAGTGAAACGGTGTGGTAGTGCCAGCCCGACAGGCATATCCCCACTCCGCCTCGCTGGGTAAACGATAGGGCTTCCCCGTGTGCTTCTGTAGCCGTGCACAGAACTCCATCGCATCGTGCCAGCTTACTTGCTCTACCGGGCGATTATCCCCCTTAAAATTGGCAGGATCTGGTTTAAGCGCCTGCTCTATCTGGGGTAGAGCGGTCACTGCCCGCCATTGAGCCTGGGTTACGGGATACTTGCCCACAAAGAAAGACGGCAAGGTCACCAGGTGCTGAGGCCCTTCTACATCAAAACCTTTCAAGGATTCTTCGGTTTCGTAAACATCCCGCCCTTGCTCATCTTGAGGGGAGCCCATCATGAATTCCCCCTCGGGGATAAGTACCATCTCTAGAGCTGTCTGCTCCGCTGTGAGGTCTAAACCGTCCTCAGTAAAAAACTGGGCGGTACGGTCTCGATAGCGAACGACCAACTCTGGTTTAGTTTCGGGTGGTGCTGCCATAGTATCCGCAGAGGCTCCCGTTTTGGGGCGCTTCCAAAAAACGAATTGGGTGGGTTGGGTAACCGTTCAGCTAAGCTTACCAGGCTTGCCCAACCCGATTTTATATTCGGATGCTGTCACCAGCATCACCGGAACAGGTCTGGACTCTTCTGACGCCCTCCCAATAGATTCCCATCCATCAGTTCTCACCTCGTGAAGAGTGCTCGCCGAACCACACACTACCCGAAAACCGTTGTTGTTGTTGCGGTCGTCCGGGGTATTGTTGTTGCGGATCGCCGACCGGCAGTTCTCAGGATTGTTGTTCCACGAACCGCCACGCAGTCGGGGTGCCTGCCCCGCCTTTACTGCCTTGCCTATCCACAATAGCGGGTAAACACAAGGTCAGCAAAGATCTGTTTACGCAACTGCCAGGTATCGCCATGGTTCAGGTGGGCCAACCAGCTCTGTATCGAGCGATCCAGGTCTGCTAGGCTTAGCCTACCGTTGGCATAATCGGCCTGCAGTTGTCGTAATCGTCGTTTGCCCCTGCGCAGGTTTTCTTTACGCACACGAATGCGGTCGGGCAATATACGAAATCCCAGAAAGTTGGCCCCATGACGGGTTTCAAATAGCTGGCTTTTCACAGGGTGAATCTTGAGGCGAATACCTGCGAGAAAATCTTCTATGGCCAGGCGGGCATCGGCTAAAAATGCCCGGTCATTGCTAAATAGCGAAAAGTCATCCACATAACGTACATATTTTCTCACCTTGAGCTGCTCTTTGACAAAATGGTCTAACCCATTCATATATACATTGGCAAAAAACTGACTGGTCAGGTTACCAATGGGCAACCCTCGTCGTCGCTCCAGCATCGTTAGCAGGTCATCCCCTGGAAAAAGCTCATGCACAGGAATTTGCTCATTACTATGGTCAATGATGGTATCGATTAGCCAGAGAGTATCTGGGCACTTGAGCTTACGGCGCAGCAAGGCTTTTAGGATTTCATGGTCAATGCTAGGAAAATATTTGCGGATGTCGCATTGCAGCACGTAGCGGCTAGACCGGGCAAAGCCAATAAACCGCCGCAGGGCGCGGTGGACACCATAGCCCTGCCGGTTGGCATAGGAGTCGGCAATAAACGTACGCTCAAAAATCGGCATGATGTGCTCACATAGGGCATGGTGCACCACCCGGTCCCGGTAGGGCGCAGCTGAGATTAGCCGCTGCTTGGGTTCGTAAATATCGAAGGTGTAGTACGGGCCTGGTGCATAGGTTTTAGTCGTCAGCTCGGTGTGCAGCGCCAGCAGTTCTGTTTCCAGGTGGTAGTTAAACTGCAGCACATTGGGCTGATAGCGTTTGCCTCTCTGGGCTTTACGGGCCGCTAGCAGCAGATTTTCAAAGGCAATGATATCGGGCCAGAGGTTGCCGTAGCGTTCCATGCTGCCTTTGCCCGCTGCTGTCGTATCCAACCGCCCAGCTCTCGGCCAATGTCATTCAGCAACTGCCCGGCATACTCATAGCGCTTCACAGACATCAGCTCAAAGTCCAGCAGCAGACGAGTCTGATGCCGCAACAGATCCAACCGACCATTTAACACCTGGAGTCGAGGCAGTTTGTCTGAGCTGTATCGCGCCAAGACCAGCCCTTCCATCAGCTCGTATAGCCCCGTAATCATTCGGTCCCCCAGCAAAAACTTATGCTCGCGGGGCAGCTTATTCAAAATCGGCACATACCACTTCAGCAGGTCGTAGGTTTTTTGCACAATGGGCAATTCTTTTTTCATACACCCAGCCTCTAGCCAACGTTCTCAAACGATGCCATTAGCCTATAGCTTTAGCTCCTTTTCTTTATAAAAAGAAAAAATAATGCAAAGTGTGAAGAGGGCAAAAGTGAATAAGCGCAAAGGGCTAAGTCCTCGCCGAACCACACACTACCCGAAAACCGTTGTCGTAGTTGCGGTCGTCCGGGGTATCGTAGTTGCGGATCGCCGACCGGCAGAACTCAGGATTGTTGTCCCACGAACCGCCACGCAGTACACGATTTTTACTCTCGTCAGAAGATTCTTCATTACTCTCGTCAGGGTCTATCCAAGCACTGCCATCTGTAGGAGCCCCTTCATAGTTGTCATGCCAGTGGTCTAAACACCATTCCCACACGTTTCCGTGCATATCATAGAGCCCAAAGCCATTGGCTGGAAAGCTGCCTACATTCGTTGTTTGTTCTCGATATTCTCCCTTAGGGCCAGAACCAAAGGTCACAGTAGCGTTATAGTTTGCCAAACCTGCTGTAATCGTCTCACCAAAATGAAATGGAGTTGTTGTTCCGGCACGACAGGCATATTCCCATTCAGCTTCGGTGGGTAGGCGATAATCACGACCAGTGTGGTTAGATAGACGCGCACAAAACTCCACCGCATCAAACCAACTCACAGACTCAACTGGACGATTATCTCCTTTGAAGTGCGATGGATCAGCCTCTAATTCATGGTTCACCTGCGGCATTACCGCTACCACACGCCATTGAGCCTGAGTTATAGGATACCTGGCTATCCAAAAAGACGATACTGTCACCTCATGCAAAGGCTCTTCATCATCGTAAATTCCTTCCTCTGAGCCCATTTCAAATGTTTCACCAGAAAGCAACACCATCGGGAGTTCAATGCCGTTCCCTAGGTCTTCAATATACTGCCTCCCATGACTTTCTTGATGGGTGATTAACAGCTCCAGCGATTGCTCATCAGTCTTCTCAGGAGTTATATGAGCAGTTTCAAAGGAGAATCTTTCAAAGCGCATATCTTCGCCGAGAGATTCAACCTGTTCACGTTTGGCTTGAATATTCCTTAAATGCTTTCTAACGGTAGCAACAGTAATGTAAAGTTCTTTAGCAATTTCCTCTTCACTATGGTTGAACTGATGTAACTCCCACACTGCTGTCTCACGCTCTGTAAGTCCGTATCGCTGACTTTCAGAAGCTAGTTCTTCTTTTTTCTCTACAAACTGCTGTTTAGCCAAAATACTCTTGAGATGTTTTTTGACTGTATTTACGGAAATAAACAGTTCCTGAGCGATCTCTTGATAGGTTGCTCCCTGCTGGCGTAACTGCCACACATCCGCTTCGCGGGGAGTTAAGCTGTAGCGCTTATTATCATCAGTGGACTGTACTCTCGCAAGCTGCTGTTTAGATAAAATATTATTGACATGTTTTTTAACCGTATTAGCTGTAATAACTAGTTCCTGGGCGATTTCCTGATGAGTACGTCCTTGCCTACGCAAACGCCACACCACGGCTTCACGAGGCGTTAACCCATAGCGTTGAATTTCATCATCTACATCGTCAGGCTCTGACACCTCTGACAACCCTTCTGTCGTTGTTTCTGACTGAGTTTCAAAAACAACCGTCGCCTCTCTAAACGTAAATGTCTGTAATAGAGGCACCCAATCGCTGGTATCCCCTTCAACGGAGGGTAATGCCACCTTTGGCCGTGTCTGTATCCGATTTGCGATAGCTGCATACTCTCGTCCCATCCGCCGTAGAGTCTGTGTAGCTACCCTTGCAAAGGGTACCACCATCCCTTCTGCTTCAGTATCGTCTCCAAAGTCAAAACTTAGCAACGCTTCGAAGCTGCGGGTATTCAAATTCAACCGCTCTGAAATGTAAGCCGACACGGCATTTAACACATGCTTTGACACCGACCGAGGTACTGAATTCGCCAACAGCTTACGTACCTCATCATCAAAATCATAGGTCACTTCACTCTGGTCATTAGCCTGCGAGGGCTCCATCAGCTCTCCCATATACACCTCCGCCACATGCACCGGCTCTGCCTTTGGCAACAGCGTTTGCCGGATTAAATCCACAATCGGCGGACTCACCGGAGCCACAGACATCAGCCCCGCCAGCTCCTGTGCCATCAGCGACGCTGTCATCCGAAACCGCTGCACCCGCAATGCTGGCTCTATTTTTCCTATCTCTTGTTCTCTATCTCCTGTCTCTTCTCTTTTCTTCTCTCCCCCATTAAACACCATGCCTGTGGCCCAGCTCTCACCGCTGCCTGCTACCACTTTGGCCCACTGATTCAGGGACTGAGCCTGCAAAGTCACAACAGGTAACTTCACACGGTCTGCTGTATCTATCCCTGCCAGCAACTGTTTATATATCGGTAACCGATAGGTCATCATCAGTCGCTCATTTACACAGCCAGGTTCAATGGCCCCTAGCTGCACTGGTACTCCCCCTCCCAGCCCTGTCTGAGACCACAACCTCTCGGGTAACAGCTGCATCACGACAGTTGGGGCGCGCTTACTCCAGGTTTGCAGCCAAGTCAATATGCTGCCATCACGCCAGGCCGTTGACGTACAGTCACTCAACAACAAAATCAATCGCCGCCCAGACGGATCCCACAGGTCCTTAGCCTGCCGAGGTCGCTGACCTGGTCGCCGCCAATGTTGAAATAGGGCCAGCCTACCCCCTTGTTCTTTTAGTCGCCAGGTGGTCACCTGCCGAAAAGCTCCCTGCCGCTCTAGCAGGGTTTGCACTTCGGTAATGGTCTCTTTCCAAACTGACAGTGCTTGAGTTTCTTCCACCACCAACGCCACATCTAACCATCGCTCTGGCGCAGGCTTCATCACTGGCGACCAAATCTGTTGATCGGCAATTTGTTCTACCGTAGCCGCTTCATCAAACATCAATCGACCTGGTGAGGCCACCATACGCCGCAATGGTCGCAGCGCCCGTGATAGGTCTAGCCGTATTCTCAGTGCCGGGGCTGCTGGAGCCTTGATCGGGATGCCATCTGGTTTCTCCCCACCTTGGGATTTTGCCTGGGTCGACGGTAAATTCAATTGGGCCACATCATCTTGAGCTAGGGCTTCCTCAGGCTCTAAATATTCCTCGCGGACAGTGGGACCTTCTTGCGCTTTATTCGGATCATCAGCCTGTAAGTCCTCATCTACCCCTGGGCCATTCACAAACTTGGCTAACCATAGGGCATCAGCTAGGTCCTCCACACCAAAGTCCACCCCCGCCTGACGCAACAGCGTGGTAAATCCATCCACTCCCTGAGGATCTTTGACGGGACGGCGATCAGACCTCATGCATCCTCGGTACTAGAGAGATACTTCATCAGCTTGGCCACTAGGGCATCCCGTGTCTTTTGCTCAGGTACCCGCTCCCGTGTCACAAAGTACACTGCATTCAGCAGCTGATCTGTAGCTAGGTCACCTTTTTTCGCCCGCTGGCAAAATTGTCTAATCAGTTCCTCGGCAGCGTCCACCTTATCCTTATCGTCCAGGTCCAGACCTAAATGAGCTTCCACAATTTTCTTGAGCCGCGCTGGATCTGGCTCGCCCATATTCAGCCGCAGACAGCGCCGCAAAAATGCAGGTGGAAAGTCTCGTTCACCGTTGCTGGTCAACACCACAAAAGGAAACGCCCCACAGCGAAACCGCCCCGTCTGGGTTTCTACAAACTGAGTTTCGTCCGGCTCACTGTAGGCTGTACGGATCTTCACAGTGGTAGCAGCTTCCTTGAGAGTTTCTGCCATTCGCACCACCTCAGGAATATCAAACTCTCCATCTTCAAACAGGTGCAGCAGGTCGTTGGGGAGGTCAATATCACTCTTGTCGATCTCATCGATCAATAAAACCCGTGGCCGCTTAGGATGATCCGTTGGCAACAAGGCCGTACCCAGAGGGCCAAGGGTAATGTAGCTGCCAATATCTTTTTCTCGCTCCAGCTGCGCATCCTGCAAACGAGCAATGGCGTCATAGCTGTACAGCCCCTCTTTTCGGGTAGTTCGGGTGGTGATGGGCCAGTACAGCACTTCCCCCAGATTTAGCTCATGGGCCACCGCATAGGCCAAAGAGGTCTTACCTGTCCCCGGTTTACCCGTAATCAACAGCGGTCGCCGTAGATATAAGGCCGCATTCACCATATCAATTTCGTCATCTGTAGCCTGGAATGTAGCTCCTCGCTGCTTCTTTTTTAGGCTCGCAACGCTTTGATCTTCGCCAAATGGCCGCCAGCCAGGGGGATCAGGCAAACGCTTCGTAACGTAGTCAGCATCCTCACACGGTGTGCGATTGCCTTGAAAAATTCGCCAGTTGGCCTTGTCGGTCTTATCAGCCATAGTTATTACGATAATTACCTGCCAAGAGACATATGGTTAGCCGGATGGGCGCTCGGATGAACCAGATTAGGGTCATCCCACAATAACGACAGATGATGACCAATGTGGGCATTTTCTGCCGTTGGTGCATTTGCAATTGCATCAGTACGAGCCCGTTTTACAACCTCTGGTAGCGTAGTCATTTTACAAGCCAGTAGCTGATCAACTTCATCCCCAGCATCCAGCTCCTCACAAAAGGTATCTGACCGCAGCCAAACCGCCGCCGGAATACCTGCTGCCATCACTGCCCCAAAGACGTCAGGATAGCTTTCCTCTGCACAAATCTTGATGAGTTTTAACCCCAGACTCTCAGCATGCTGTAGCTTGGCAAATAGAGATGCTGGGTTATCTAATGCCTGATCACCACATACAAATGCTGGACATCCCTTAGTCCCCTGCAATTTTTGTAGGGCTGCCCATTTTTGCTGCCAGCCCTCACCAAATTCATTCCACAGAGGCGGATCTAGACGTTCGGCAATGCGCACTACAAAACGGTGCTTTACTCCAAGGCGTATATCCGGTATATAGCGACTGGCTTTTTCTAGAAAGGTGCGATCGCAACCCTGATGAATCAGCTCTAGCGGCAAACTCAAATGAATCATCAAGTCGTGATGGGGCTTTTGCATCACCTCCGCCACGCAGGCCCGCACCACATCTGGTAAAGTCTCAACGGTTATCACTTCATCAAACCTGGCCGGAGCCTTTACCGGCTGACCCCCATCCCCAGATATGGGGTCATATTTGGCTACATCTGGCATAAATAACGCCTGTACCGGATACTCATTACCCGATACAGACGTCACTGCAATTAACAAAAGCGATTCTGTAATCGCTGCCTGATTCGCCTGAGTTTGAGCCAACTGAGTCTCTGCTTGCTTCAATAGCGCTTGCCAGGTGGTCACCTTAGGCTCTAGCCACTGCTGTAGTTGCGTTCTCAGGTCTTGAGCCAGGCCTAACTCCGGCTGTACCAGCAATGCTACAAACCGGTAGATCGCTTCATAGACATCATCTGCCGATGACACATCTTGGAGAGAGCGTAATTTTTCTTCTACGCCTGCAGGAATGACCCAACCCTCTGGAGAACATAGATCGTAGGCTTGGTTAGTTGCTACCTCTAGCTGCGCAGTCAGCACCTCGTCATCCGCGATTAACAACTGCACCAACGACAAACACCCCAGCTGTCGCTGAACCTCCACAAGTGGCACGGCTGAAACCATAAATCCAATATCCGAGTTTTGCTCCTCCGTCTCTACCGCCACAGTCATTCCTACTACCGCAGCGACCTGCTCATCCCAGATTGCAGAACCACTAAAACCAGCCTGAATCGAAAACCCATCCTTACCAATAATCTGCACTAGACCGTCCGCCAGATCGGTCATAAACCGTCCCGTCGCCTCTCGCCCAGCTGCTCGCTTCTCAGGAAATCCATACACTCGAAAGGAATTTTCCAGGCCATAACCTTCAATCCGTCGGATAGGGCTGGTTCCCTCCGGCAAAGGCTCCAATAAAATCAGTCCTGCTACGTCTTCCCTGTTCTGGTCTTCTTCTTTGTAGTATCGATAAATTTTTACCTCAGCCGATATCGGTCGCTTTGATACGGAAAACGGAAAGCTAATCATAACCTTAGAGCCCTGGGCAGGCGTCTGACCGCGACCCAGCCGTAGCACATCCCGAACTACATGGGCGCAGGTAATCACACCACCGTCCACCAAAAAGCCAGTACCAATTACCTTGTTGCTTTTGCCGTGGATGCGTGCGATCGCACACTTATAAGCCCGATCTAGTCTCCTACCACTGTCTGCCATAGAGTTCTATCTGCCTATTTTCCCCACTTCATCGTGATCTCAAATGTCACTTCGCTACCCACACTTGAAAAGATCACCCCAGCATCCGCACTCAGGTTTAGACCAAATTTCACCTCTACCTCGTCTGCCGAAGCTTTCTTTAACCTACCCATAGCCGCAGACGCCACCGGAATCACCTTATCCAAGGCCGCCTCAAATGATTCCTTAGCCTTGAGTAGAGGCTCATCCAAGACAGAAACCTCTTCTACTACATCCTCATTAATCGGCTCAGGCACCTCCACCAAAAAAGTGGTCTCCCCATCTGCCAATGTAAATTCAGCCAGTTTCTTCTTTTGAGTCATAAAACTTGCTTCATCCTCCAGAATTCATTTCCGTACGTTTACTTAACTCCAGCGTTAATGGCACCCGCACTTTCCCAGCGGATGTCTTCTTACTCTTGGCTTTCGGCTTTCCCGGCGGCTTCTCCTCAGGAGGCGGCGCAAGCCGATCCCCAATAATATGCAAGATCTGACCAAAATCCTCTGCCTTCATCACCCCAATCCGCGCCATGATGTCAGTTCGCGTCGGCCCATGGCTACGACCATACAAGTAAGCAATAAAATCCTCTACCAGCATCCCCTTCAACCGAGCAATCTTCTCCAAATTCTCCAAACTTGGCACATTCCGGCCATTCTCCCACTGCTGCACCGTAGACTGCGACACCTGCATCGTCCGCGCAAACTGCCGCTGCGATTGATCGCCACGAATTTCGTGCACCACCTCACCCAATCGCTTCAAAAACCCTTCGTCCACAAACGCTACAGCCGACTTCTTACGTACTTTCAAAGATCAACCTCCAAATAATAAAGCCAGACATCACATAATTGCTTGACTAAATAATCACTCATAATTAACATGATTGATCAGTCGAACAAATTAGATTTATGTGTCGGTCATGAAAAGCCCCCTTCAACCGAAACCCCCTCGGCAAAACCTCACTATCCGCATGACGCCCGAGCTTAAGCAGCGGGCACAAATTAGCGCCATCCAACAAAAACGCTCACTCTCAGACCTGATTGAAGAAGCCCTCGAAACTCTGCTCAACCGCCAAGAACGAGCTGCCTAACTATCCAGCAAATTCCATAAAAAAATGCCCCACGCCTTGCACAGCTTTGGGGCATCCGTAAAATTAACTAGCTCTATGATGACAGAAAATTCTCCGAGTGCCTATGACGGAGGACAGAGTCTGCAGCCTGCCAAAAGCACTACCCGTTCACACCTCAGGCTTACCCCAGAAGCCGTCCATCAAAACTGGCTCGACCACTTTTACACCCCCACCGGGTACCTTTACCACCTCATCCTCGCCCTCAGAAAACAAGGCTGGTGGTTTCGCATCGAAAACGTTTCCCAGTTCTGCCGCGAATGGCACATTAACCGTCGTACCTTTTATCGAGCCAAAGCCGAACTGATCGCCAACGGTAAGCTAGAAGAGCATATCAAAGGCAGCGTCAATCTACGCGTCCCTACCCTGAGTCAAATTGGCTCACCTGTGACAAACCTGTCACTCGAAGTGATCAATATGACACACTCTGAGACAGCCCAGACACAACCAGTCGCCAAAACCATCTCACAGCAAGCATCTCCAGACTCCCCAGATCCTTCTCAACTTCCTTCCAACTCTTCTTTAAAGAAGAGAGAGAAAATCGCTTCGCTTTCCCTAGAGCCGGAGCTGCCCAATACCGAGCCCAAAGCAATCACGTTATCCCAAACAGCACCAGAGCACTCTCAAACGATGGAGGCATCACTTCCCGGACCTCAGCAATGGTTAGACTTTTCCGCCGAGGACGACCCCGATTTTTTCGCCTTCGTCATAAAACAAAAGATCCCCAAGCTCCCTAAGCCGCCTGCCTCCAAACAAAGCGCCGCTCAAGGCTGGATTCGTAAATATGGCAATCGTCTCTACACCGAATACCTCCAATGGCTCGAACGGCAGCACCAAACCGAACAACACCTCACACCCATTTCCCCCAATAACGAAACCCCAGACCAGCGCCTGCAACGCTACCAAATGCTCTGGCAAAATCCCACCTGCCGCAAAGGCGTCCGCACCGCCATCCAAACCCATCCCGAATGGCATCTAGAAATCGGCTCCACTGGACCACGAACTCAACCGTCAGCGCCCCAAGCCCCATAAAATCCCGTTATCATTTGAAAGCCATACATAGCAGTAATACACCCGCCCAAACCAGCGCTGTGGAGTATCCCATGAACACCCAGCTGATCGATTCCCTGATCCAAGTCATCGACTCCCTCACCCCCGAGGAAAACAAACTGCTGCGCACCAAACTCCACGCCCGCAGCATCCAGAAAACTCCCGGCGTCTGCGGTGGCCACGCCCGCATCCGCAACACCCGCGTCCCCGTCTGGACCCTCGTATCCTTCCATCAACAAGGAGCCAATACCGAAGAACTCCTCCGCAACTACCCCAGTCTCATCCCCGCCGACCTCGATGCCGCCTGGGCCTACTACCAAGACAACCAACACGAAATCGACCAAATCATCTCCACCGATGACACCGACGACCTAGCCCATGGTTGACCTCTACTCCAACGAAAACTTCCCCATCGATATGGTGGTCCTCCTCCGCAACCTCGGCTACAACGTCCTCACCTCCTACGACGCAGGCCAAGCCAACCAAGGCATCCCCGACGCAGATGTCCTAACCTACGCCACCCAAAGTAACCGAGTCGTCATTACCCTCAACCGCCAGGACTTTATTCAGCTCTACCGCAGTAATATCAACCATAACGGCATCATCATCTGCAAAGACGACCGCAACTACACCCATCAGGTCCAGACTTTACACACCTACCTAGAAACCCAAACCAGCCTCACCAATCGCCGTATAAGGGTTCTAAAGCAAAACCAACCCAAATCCAGCCAGCAGATTCTTCACCATCCGTGAATACTAGAGCCATAACCACTCACCCCCACTCAGCCCAGGAAACCAGCAGTGTAAAACAGATCCACCTGGGGGAAGTTCTGGGGAAACGAACCAAGTAAAACCCTGAAACCTTTACTTGACAATACTTTTAGACCTCGCCTTTATAGATTCGAAATCTATTATGGGCTTCGGTTCATCGGGGGTTCGAATCCCCCCCTCTCCTTTGAATAGCAAGGGTTTCGGCCTTTGAAAACAAACTGAGAAAGACTTCCTCAACGTAGCTTTTTTGAGCTAAAAAAGGGGATGGACTGTCGTGGGGACAGTTCTGGGAGATGTTCAAGGAAATATGAAAATTGGTCTAGAGTCTAGCTCATGGACTCCGACACTCCGAGCCAGATATTATCATCGACCACAACCTGACTGCCATTACCTTAAATCACCTGACTATATTGCCCTGGCTGACGGTCACGCCAGAGACGGTGCTATTGAAAATTGAGAGGCCTAGCGATGGTCACAGTTGTGGCGTAGCTTCTGAAAGTAGCCAAAGTCAGCTAACCTACTGCATAGCCATACACTTTGTTACACATGAAAGCTTTTGGCTGTCATCCGTAGCAGGTAAGCATATTCTCTGAATAGCTTGAGTTATTTGGCCTACAGGCTTTATCCGTATAAAGCTAATATTTTACGTATCAAGCTATACATAAAAGTTCTGAGTGCTTTAATAGTTTTTCTTCCTAATTGCAACAGATATTGAGGAAACTAGGGACATGTCAACGGATAAATAAATATGTCTCTAGATGAATTTGAACAGTATTATCGTGACGCTATGAGCGATGCCCTTAACCAGCTCCAGCGGATGCTGCTACTCTCAAACAATCTGAGAGGATCGGTTGAGGAGATTGGTGTCTCGTTACAGAAGCTCAATCTCACAACGGAAGAATTTATCAACAATCAGCGCCAAAACTCTGATGATGAGTCGGCTTCCCAATCTTGAGGAAGGTTCTCTTCGGTAATTGGGGAAGGGGGTATCTTTAACAGTGAGAGAATTTTGCTACTGAGGGTAGTGGGCATAATAGGTTTGACCATATAGTCGGTAGCTCCAGCTGTCAGAGCTCGCTGGCGATCGGTGTTAAACGCATAGCCACTGACAACTAGGATAGGCAGCGTGCGAAACTGAGGATGGTGTCGAATCGCTCTAATCAGCGTCAGGCCGTCAATCTGAGGCAATTTGATATCGAGCAGCACAATATGGGGCATAAACTCCTGCATGATCTCGATACAGTTGTTGCCATCGGCCAAAGGCAACACTCGATAGCCACAGTGTTCTAGGAAGTCTGCAAACAACACACGGTTACCATAATCGTCTTCGATGAGTAGAATTCGGCGTTGCTCTTCTGGAAAATTCATAAATGACTATTACATCAGCGTGATGGTCAGATAATCGACGTTTACAGGTAACACGGACATCATGGTTTAGGCTATGGAAAATCTTTTATATTTTTGAGTACACCAGGTTTGTAGGCAACCACATTAATGCATCCAGGCCTTGGATAGGAGCAAGATTACTAGAGCACGGTTTTCTGTGTATAAATCATACCTACACGTGTTACCAAAATACTTAGTACACCTAGACGATAATAGGGAATAATGCCCCAGACTCTTGAGCTGACTAAACTCAAACCTTGTCAACTATCGGTAAAGTTTCTATACAACTAATTGAGCTATATCTGAATGGCGCTGACGGAAAAGACGAGTAAGAGGTCCCGGGTACGGTGGTGAGCTGAAAAAATCAAAACCTGGAATCCCCACTATACTAATGCCTTTACTATGCCGAATTGTGTGGAGCTCCTCAAGCAACGGTATCAAGATAATCTTAGTCTGCCCTTTGACTAGGCAGCCAGGGACGGTGCTACTAACTAAGTGCTCGCCAACCAGAAGTCAGCTATCGTCAGGTTTTGCATACACCGATAGCCGTATTGTGGCCCCGGACATGCCAAGGAATAGGCCCAGACAAACACCTGAGTTATGTCCTCAAACGAGTGACTAGCTACCTCTGGAGAAACCGTTCCATCATCGGTATCCGATGATTACATTAAGGCGGAAAACGGTTTCTATTTACGGTTCTCCCCCTCTTTACTGGAGCATACAGCCAATGCCTTGCAGCTTCACTTATCCCAGAGTAACTGTAGTGTGATCGATGGGTTAGAGCTTTTGATGGTGACGGAGCGTGGATAGGCGGTATGGCAGAAAATCAAGCAGACTATCCCCAATTTAGCCGTTAGAAAGGAGATGGAGTCTAGGCAAATCCGAGATGTCTCGACTGGTGCCAGCACGTAGCCTTTGCTCTGCTGAAAGCCATAGACACTTAAGGTATCCGTATTGTCGGTAAAACTCTCACGATACAGCGGACCTATCCAGAACCTAACTGACTGCGAGAAAATGGCGTTGTAGAACTTTGGCCTCACACACCCTAAAGAGACTGAACCGTCGACTAGGGCCTGTAATCATCTTGGCCCTAGTCCGGACAACAATCTTGAACTCACTGTAGCACGGAGGAGCGTGCCCTCTGCGGGGTGCTCCCTTACAACAGACACAATCATCGGTTGTATCAGGTCTCATTGGATATAAATTCTTGGGACTTGAGAAATGGGGGCTCCGACAAAATATCAGTCTCCGTTGGGGAAGGAAATCGGAGAGCAAAGCACCACATTTCAGGATTTCACCCAGGGCTACAATGAGCCGACCGTTCTACCAAAAC
The DNA here is from genome assembly GCA_039814735.1 of Cyanobacteria bacterium P01_A01_bin.15. Lineage (GTDB taxonomy): Bacteria > Cyanobacteriota > Cyanobacteriia > Phormidesmidales > Phormidesmidaceae > Leptothoe. Next base: position 789 of record JBCCAQ010000013.1, on the reverse strand, counting down.
TCCGGTGCAAATTTGTCAATCACATAATGTGCGGCAGCCTTACCGTCGTAAGCTACACAACCATTCTAATACGGACAGCTCAATTGTCTAGCCACAGCAACAGGACAATACCAATGGAGCTAGAGGATATAAAAACCTCAAGCCAGGTCTTCTCTATGTATTTAATAACTGTTATCAATGCCTACATCCATGTAAGAAAACCTGTTTTAGCAATCTCTATGGCATCCCTCACATCACTGCTAGCTCCTTTGCAGCAGAGCACGTAGCTGCATGGAAGGTGTGCCCCCTCATTAAACTCAACGTCTAACCGATAAATTTAGGTTGGGAGTAAGGCAGGTTATCTTCAGTAACTAAATACCTTAAGGGCGAACGACGGGGATCGAACCCGCGAATGGTGGTACCACAAACCACTGCCTTAACCACTTGGCTACGCTCGCCGTATTTTCACATGATATATGATATCACCTCTACTAGGGGATTATGCGATTTTCCTCGAATATTTGACGGCTATGGAGTTAGCAATGGATGGAGTGGGATAACTAAGGGGCAAGGATTTAATAAAGCCCAAACTTTATATCTGATGAGGCGTCCCATGGAACACCTGTGCAGTAAAAAGTAGGCCTTAATTGAATCCTCAGTCCTAGGCAATGCATGAATAGTGATTAAGCTTGGAAATAGCATCAAGCACAACAGAATTCTGATTAGATTGCGTAGACACTAGTATAGTGAGTAGTGTTTTTAACAGTCGGTTATAAATCAACTGTCGGATTGTTCAGAGTCAACTTTGGT
>JBCCAQ010000182.1:0-11069 GCA_039814735.1 Cyanobacteria bacterium P01_A01_bin.15 | reverse complement strand
TATGGTTAGGCAAGTCGGGTAGCCCCAATCGCACTACCGCCAGTCGTCCCATCGCTAACGACTATGAATTTGTAGAAGACGGTGTAGAAGACGCCATCGACAGGGAACCCGATCCAGACAGTCCTATTTTGCTCAAGCCAGCAGCCGACGAGTTTGGCCTAAAAATGGTGGTGCCTGCCGCCATGCCAAACCCCACCCTTGGGGAAGAGACTCTGGAGGAACCCATCGCCGCCGCTCTACCCCCTACCCCAAACACAGTTAAAAAACCTAAAAAACCAAATCCCATCGCGGCTGTCGGCATCGTTATCGGCTGGCTTAAGGACGTGGCCACACCCAAAAAGAAAGCGCCCAAACCCATGATTGAGCTACCGCCGCGACCGCCGTCTATCCCAAAACCAGACGTCGCCCCAGAGATAGAGGCTAAACCAGATACGCTGGCCAATACAGTTAGCGCAGATCGACAGGGGAGTTCGGTAACCTCGGAAAATAGTTCTGAAAATGGTGCTATTCCCCAAGCCCAAGAAATATCAGATCCCCCCGAACCTGCTGTAATTAATACAGCCCCCGATATAAGACCAACATCGCCAGCATCTATCGGTCAAGATGATGACGAGGAAGAGACCAACTGGCCCGAAGATGAATTTTGGGATTAAAAACTATGCCATCGCCCTATACCGGCGGCTGCCAGTGTGGTCAGATTCGCTATGAGCTGCGAGCAGAGCCGCTAGCCTGTCACTGTGCCAGCGGCAGTCCTCCAGCGCCTTTGGCCTGTCGATGCCCGTGGCTCGCGAAGCCGTAAAACTGCTCAAGGGAAAACCAAAACAATGGAGTCGTCCTTCGGCTAGCGGTAGAGCCGTAGTATGTTTTTTCTGTGGTGAGTGTGGTACGCGGCTTGTTGGTAGTTCTCTCCCAATGCCGGTTCCAATATTCTCTTTCACTGTGCACTGAGACTTTTTTATCCGAATTTTTTTCGAATTCCCATAGATGCTGGCATGATCAATTAGCCATTATTTTCCATCAACATCGTGGCTACAATTTCCCCCTTGTTACAATAGACAAAAGGCCTTCCCAGAACGCGCCATGGTTCTATTTTTTGACCCTAAACAGTGTCTGCCCTCTGCAGCTGAGCTACCGGACTCAGATGATACTCCTGTGGATAATGAGCTACAAAATCTAATTCCCAATTTGCTAGACACTATTTTGGCCATGGTTTGGCCCCATCGGCTGGACTGGTTTTTTGGGGTGGATATGGGAATCTACAGCCATCCAAAAGAACCGCCCCTGGTCCCCGATGGCTTTTTGAGCTTAGGGGTAGAGCGCTTTATCGGTGAAGAAGGGCGGCTGAGCTATGTGCTGTGGGAAGAAGAAAATATCGTACCGACATTGGCCCTAGAAGTCGTCTCTAAAACCTACGGTGGTGAATACGATATAAAGATGGAGCGCTATGCGGATCTGGGGATTCGATACTATGCGGTATATTTGCCCAACCCTCGATTCCGTCGTAGCCGCTCGCCCTTAGAGGTATACGAGCTAGTTGACGGCGTCTACCAGCAGCTGACAGGAAATCCAATTTGGCTACCGGAGGTCGGTTTAAGCTTGGGTCGAGAGCGGGGTACCTATTTGGGACGCGATCGCGAATGGCTTTACTGGTACGACCAAGCCGGTAATCGGCTCCTAACCCCAGAAGAACAGACCGAGCAGGAACGCATGCGGGCCGAGCAGGAACGCATCCGGGCTGAGCAGGAGCGTATCCGAGCCGAGCAGGAGCATAGCCGGGCCGAGCAGGAGCATAGCCGGGCTGAGCAAGAGCATAGCCGGGCTGAGCAAGAGCAGGCCCGAGCCGAGCGGTTGGCCAACAAGTTAAAGGAGCTGGGGATTGATCCAGACAGTCTGTAGGCAGTAAAAAAACTAAAACTATTGAAGCGATAGGAACTTCTAAGGCAGAATGACGGGAGCGTAGTAAATTCCCTTACTTTTCTCTGCACCGTGACTGACCCCAAGAACGCCGACGCTAAAAGCTATAAGGACACTGTCCTGCTGCCTAAGACCGACTTTAGTATGCGGGCTAATGCAGTAAAGCGAGAGCCAGAACTGCAGGCGTTCTGGGATGATAGCGAGATTTATAAAACGCTGTCCCAAGAAAACTCAGGGGAAGTGTTTGTACTCCACGACGGGCCGCCCTATGCCAATGGCAGTCTCCACATGGGCCATGCCTTGAATAAGGTGCTTAAGGACATTATCAATAAGTATCAGCTGCTGCGCGATCGCAAAGTCCGCTATGTCCCCGGCTGGGACTGCCATGGTCTACCCATCGAGCTAAAGGTCCTGCAAACCATTGACCGCAAAGAGCGGGCCAACCTGACTCCGCTGGAGCTACGCAGCAAGGCCAAGGAATTTGCCCTAGAAACTATCAAAAACCAGGCTAAAGGCTTCCGTCGCTTTGGCGTTTGGGGCGATTGGGACAAACCCTACATGACCCTGCAGCCTGAGTACGAAGCGGCCCAGCTGGACGTGTTTGGTCAAATGGTGCTCAAGGGCTATATCTACCGGGGGCTCAAGTCCGTTCACTGGAGCCCATCGTCGCAAACGGCCTTAGCAGAAGCCGAGTTGGAATACCCCGAAGGTCACACATCGCCCAGCATCTACGTGGCCTTTCCCATGGTGAGCGCGTCAGATACGGCGCAGGCGGCCCTCACGCCCTACCTGGATAGTCTCGGCGTTGCCATCTGGACCACTACGCCCTGGACGATTCCGGCCAACGTGGCGGTCTCGGTCAATCCGGAGCTAGTGTACACGGTGGCAGAAGTCACCTCAAAAGAGCCGTTCAACTATTTAATCGTAGCCAAGGACCTGATAGAGAGCCTCACCGACACCTTTGGGAGCGGCCTCACCGCCAGGGTTGATATCAAAGGCTCTGATCTAGCAGGCTCCACCTATCGCCATCCCCTGGCCACCAAAGAAGCCACCTTTGATCGAGAAAGCCCCATTGTTGTCGGCGGTGACTATGTCACCACCGAATCGGGTACCGGTCTCGTGCACACTGCCCCCGGCCACGGGATGGAAGACTTTGGCGTTGGCCAAAAATACGGGCTGCCGATTCTCTGTCCCGTGGACGCCCGAGGTAACTTTACCGCCGAGGCAGGCAGCTTTGAAGGGCTGAACGTTCTAAAAACAGCCAACGAAGAGCTAATCAAAGCCCTTACCGAATCCAACACCCTTCTCCAGCACGAGCCCTACGTCCACAAGTATCCCTACGACTGGCGCACCAAAAAGCCCACCATTTTCCGGGCTACCGAGCAGTGGTTTGCTTCCGTCGAAGGCTTCCGCGATGAGGCCCTAAAGGCGATTGCCGACGTCCAGTGGATTCCCGCCCAGGGTGAAAACCGCATTACCCCCATGGTAGGGGACCGGTCTGACTGGTGTATTTCCCGTCAGCGCAACTGGGGGGTGCCTATCCCGGCCTTTTACGACGAGGAAACGGGCGAAGTACTGATGAATCAAGAAACCATCGCCCATGTACGGGATATCTTTGCCGAGCATGGATCCGATGCCTGGTGGAGCATGACCACCGAAGCGCTGCTGCCCGAAAGCTATCGCCATAATGGCCACACCTACCGCAGGGGTTTCGACACCATGGACGTGTGGTTTGACTCAGGCTCGTCCTGGGCAGCGGTGGCCGACCAGCGCGACGCGCTCAAGTATCCGGTGGATATCTATTTGGAAGGGTCTGACCAACACCGGGGCTGGTTTCAGTCGAGCCTGTTGACCAGTGTGGCTACCCACGGCTGCGCGCCCTACAAAACCGTACTCACCCATGGCTTTGCCCTGGATGAAAAGGGTCGCAAGATGAGTAAGTCCATCGGTAATGTGGTGGACCCCTACGAGATTATTGAAGGGGGTAAAAACAAAAAGCAGGACCCACCCTACGGTGCTGACGTACTGCGGCTGTGGGTTTCATCCGTGGACTATTCTTCGGATGTACCCATCGGTAAAACCATCCTGAAGCAGATGGCGGATGTGTACCGCAAGATTCGCAACACATCGCGGTTTTTGCTAGGTAACCTGCACGACTTTGACCCAGCAAAAGATGCGGTTCCCTACGAAGAAATGTCCTCCCTGGATCAGTATATGCTCCACCGCATGACGGAAATCTTTGCCGAGGTGGAAGCGGCCTTTGACTCGTATCAGTTTTTTCGTTTTTTCCAAACGGTGCAAAACTTTTGCGTGGTAGACCTGTCAAACTTTTATCTGGATATTGCCAAGGATCGGCTGTACATCAGCGATGCTAATTCTTCTCGCCGTCGCAGCTGTCAGACAGTGCTGGCGGTGGCTCTGGAAAATCTGGCCAAGTCCGTTGCCCCGGTGCTGTGCCACATGGCAGAGGATATCTGGCAGTTTATGCCCTACGAGACAGGAACAAAATCTGTCTTTGAGGCGGGCTGGCTAACGATTGACTCGCAGTGGGCTAAGCCAGAACTGGCAGATACCTGGAATCAGCTGCGAGAGCTGCGGGATGAGGTAAACCAGGTGCTCGAGCAGGCCCGCTCGGCCAAAGATATTGGCTCGTCGTTGCAGGCAAAGGCGTTAATCTATGTGGCGGATGCTCAACTAAGGGAACAGCTAAAGGCAATGAACCCAAGCAATGCCATAGCCCCTGACTCTAACCATGTGGATGAGGCCCGGTATTTATTTCTGGTTTCTCAGGTGGAAATTCTAGACAGCAGCGATAGGCTCAAGGATATTAAGTATCGCAGCGAGTCAGATGCCTTTGGTATCGGGATTGTCGATGCGGATGGTAAAAAATGCGATCGCTGCTGGAACTATTCCACCCATGTGGGCGAATCGGCAGAGCATTCGACCATCTGCGAACGGTGTGTAGAGGCGTTGGCTGGCAATTTCTAAAGTAAATGGCCTGTAGGAGGGTGGGTCGTGCGCATCCTTTTTTAGGTTGGTGTACTCACCAAACTTTGGCCATAGGCAATGTAAAGCCAGACAGTTCTGGATCGCCGCTGACCGCATCAGGATTTTCGAGTACCTGAGGGGCCTGATCGGGCCGATAGATATGCACAGTCCGGTTCTTACGGTCGATCAGCCAGCCTAGCGATACTCCGTTATCCATATACTCCTGCAGTTTGGCCTGCAGGCCACTCAAGGCATCGCTAGCAGACCGTAGCTCAATCACAAAATCAGGGCAGATGGGAGCAAAGGATGCCTTTTCTTTCTCGGTCAACGCATTCCAGCGGTCGGCTTTGATCCAGGCTGCATCGGGTGAGCGGGTTGCTCCATTGGGCAGCGTAAAGCCACTGCTAGAGTCAAATCCCAGTCCGGTGCCATCCTGTTCTGCCCATATGCCTAACCGAACGGCAAGAGTAAAATTACGATTGCCGGTATCTGAAAAGGCCGGTGGCATAATCACAACATCCCCAGTTGCGGTCCGTTCTATGCGTAGATCTCGATTGGCTTGGCAAAATGCGTAGAACTCATCGCGGGTCATGGGGGCAACCGCAGGCAATGAAACCGTCAAGGGAGCCGTTTCTGTTTGGATGAGTAGGGTGGTTGTCACAGCTGTATTCCCCTATGCATGTTTGCTCTAAGATTTTAGCTTTTCCAATCGTTTTTAGCGTTGATAACTGACTTACAGATAAGCGCCCCCATCGACTTCGCTCAGGGGGCGCTGGCTAGGGTTTAGCGAGAGTTTTCAAAAAAGTATTAATTCACCCGCACGCGCCGGGTCAAAATGGCCATCACTTCGTTGACTCGCCCGGTGGGTAACGGTCGACTCCAGTCGTTGGGCTCAGCATAGTTGAGCTTGTGGAGCAGTTTGATGGTGTTTTGCACGGCGTCTAAGGTACCGAAAAGAGTGTGGTTTACATTCTCGTATTCGTACTCGGGGAGAGAATTGCTGGCAGGTGGAACGTTGGACGCGCCTGCGCCCTGGGTGTTGTCTTGAAACATGGTTCTGGTCTTCCTTTTGTAGGTGGATAGGTCCCCCTCAGGTACTGCCAAGGCAGAAACCACGAGGGGGGTATGGACCAGATCTCAAGCCTTAGCCATCCCGCAAGTGTGTGCAAACTGGGAGGGCTAAGGTACATTTGACGATAGCCTCCAAGCTGGTGTACTCAGCTTGCTAGGTTAGCCTTCGGTGGGTGGTGGTACACCTGCCGATGGCGCTAAGGGATTGAGCTCTGTGGTTAGGTCGTGTGGACCTGTTTCTGACTGTAGGGCAGGGTATTGGGGTAAGTCAAGATACGGATTATGAAGTTTAGGGCGGATGGGTAACCCATTATTTTAGCAGAGTTGTTTGACTGTTTTGGTTACCTACAAGTCCTTGAGTAATTGTCGAGGACGATAGACAGTGACATCCCGATAGCGCTCAGGATGGTTGATTAGCATATAGTGCTCGTATTCATACCAGTGCCGCTCACCTTTCTCTTGGTTACAGATGTGGCAGATCACCCAGAGATTTCTAAAGTCGAGGGATAGCCAAGGATATTGGGCACGGGGAAGCTTATGATCGATGGTGCGGCCATCGCGAGCTGAAAAATTCTGCCCACAGACAGGACAATCTCGGTCTGAATTGTCTCTAACCCATTGCTTACTTTTAAGGGTCGTACCGCATTCACCAATGCCGTTGACATAACGCCAATAATCATATTTTTGATAGTCTTCAAAATCCTTGCCGGTTAGCTTGTGATACCGTTTTTTGCCAACCTGATCGGCTAGAGCAAAGAGTTCTTGTAAGGTCTTATCGTCACCAGTCATGATTGATTGAAGAGAAATTTTCTAGCGGCGTTTACGTTTAGTCGAGGATTGGCGCTTAGTAGCTGTTTGACTGTAGTCGACAAACTCTGTTTCCGGTTCTGGAAACTGTCGGTCAATTTCATCAGCGATTTCATTGACCTCAGTAGATAGTTTTTGATTGAATTTTGCAATCTCTGCTGGAGTTTGATACTTATTACCAATTCGATCGGCTTTGAGAAAAAGCTCTTCGAGCGTATCTTCGTCAGAATCGGGTTGGAGTAAAAGATCGTTGATTTTTTGATAGAGCTTAGTAACGTGATCCCACCCTACGTTTTTATATCCCTGCTCTTTGAGCCAGATTTGGTCTTTTTTGGGGAGTTTTTTGCGTCGGCCTGAGTTAGAGCGCTGTACTTCGCGGTAACCCATACCGCTAAAGAGGCGCTTTTTGCTTTTTTTAGATGCCATAGTAGCTACCTCTAACCCAGGGTCCAACGAAATAGACGTATCAGTGCCCGACGAATTTCGCTATCTTCGTACTGGAGCAGCATTTTAGTATCACGGGCAAGTCGTAGACGAATCTGGTCTACAACATTTTTTAACTCTTTATTGTCTTTCTTGAGCTGCTGATTGGCATCAACTAGCTCATCGTTATGGGTTGTTAGTTTTTGTACTTTAGAAGAGAGATAATTTTTTTCAGCGGATAAACGTTTAATATCTGCTTCTAAAGCTTTAGTTTCGGCGGTAATTGTTTGCTTTCGGTCAATTAAACCTACTTTTGCCCGCTCTATCGTGGCGATCTGATCTTCAAGCTGTCTGTATTCTGACTGCAGTTTTTGTAGCTTCTTTTCAGCACTAGTTCGCAGCAGACCAAAATGCTGATTTCTTTTACCCAGATCGGTATTTTTTTCTGAAAACGAATCGACTAGTTTGACTGTACTAGGTTCCTTTTGGAGCGTCACTAACAGCTGCTCACAATCTTCAGAAGCTAAGGGTTGGCTAATATTTTTATTGATACCATATTTATTCTTGAGGATGGTTTGAAGTTCTTTTTTAGAAGGCATGGAGGCTATTCCTAAAAGCTACAGCTATATGCATATCTCTGATAATCATTTATCTGTATTTATAACAGTCACTTACTTTAAATTAAGTTCATTTGTCTTCATAAGCCATCCGTATAATTGTGAACCCTCTAATAGCTTCCGAGCCATAGATTCAACACGAACTATTTAAGTTTATACTTTCGATATATACTTAGTATTATTATGAATATTGCAAAGCTATTTCAAAACGGTCAAAGTCAGGCAGTTCGGCTACCCAAGTCATTTCGATTTGAGGGAGATCGAGTCTACATCAAACGGGTAGGCAATGCTGTAGTACTACTGCCCTACCAAAATCCCTGGCAGTTACTAATCGATAGTGTCGACCAATTTTCCGATGACTTTATGGAAGGGCGCGAACAGCCTGACCATCAAGAACGCGAAGATTTGTTTGATTAGAACTAGTTCCTCTGATCAGCATCCCTTTCGACTCCGCTCAAGGCACGCTTATAGTGAAGTATTTACTCGACACCAATATTTGCATTTACATCATTAAGCGCAAGCCACCTGAAGTATTTAAGCGTTTTCGAGCCTATGAAGTCGGGGATATTGGCGTATCTACTGTCACCATCGCCGAACTCACCCACGGTACACAAAAAAGTCAGCATCCAGAAAAAAATCAGGCTGCTTTGGACCAGTTTTTACTACCGTTGGAAGTCATTGATTTCGATATAACTGCAGCGCAAACCTACGGTTTTATTCGCGCTCAGCTTGAGAAAAAGGGCACACCTATTGGTCCCCTAGATTTCTTGATTGCTGCCCAAGCGCTCAGTTTGGATATCCGTCTAGTCACCAATAACGAAAAAGAGTTTTTGCGGGTGCCTGAGCTAACTGTTGAAAACTGGGTGTAGATAAATATCCCTCTTAGACCATAACTCAAAACAAAATCTGGACACACAGATACCACTAAAGGTCTTGGATGATTCCAAGCAAAATAGCAACTACCTGGTTTAAGTCAGAAGGCAAAGCATACAAACTAATATCCTGCCATAAGGTCTGACGGGCTCGTTCAAAATAGCCAAATTTCCAAGCATCCCCTGTCGTAATTCCCCCATATAGCAATGGGCTATCCGAACGAGTCCACTGGTCTAAAGCGATCAGCTCCGCTCCTAGCTGTACAAACCCCCTTGCTAGGTCAGCCTGCTTTGCCTCAATAATCAGTAAATTCTGAGCCCCTGGAATAAAATAATCAAAACTGCCCCGCAGCCATTTACTCACGTCAACCGCGTATTCTATCTTCAGCTGTTGCTGAGCCTGGGCGCAGACCTCTAACAGTACAGGTGCAATGAGAGTCTCACGTCGAGCCATTTCCGTAGTCAAATCAACAAGCTCAAGCGTCTTTAGAAGTCTTTTCTTTAAGTCAGGTAAAAAAGCAAGCTCATTCGATACAGTCGGTAACTGTAGCATCTGCTTTTTGAGAGTCACCCCTAGCTCCGCAAAAATATCCTCCGGATCAGCCGTTAGCTCAAAATACTTGCTGAATGTATAGCTTTGGGTTTTATCTAAGATTGGCGATCGCGTCATCAGATTGGAAGCTGCCTAGGTGAAGGATTGCTATAGCTATATCTTATCCAACTATTGATTGGGCATTGAACCGGCACATATAGCCAAACTGATGGCTAATTAAGCAATCGCCATTAACACCCGTAATAAAGTTTCCACATTTTCAGGAACCCGATATAACGCAATATCCTGCGTCACCTGCTTCTCGTGCCGCTCCAAAATCCCAAACCGCCAGTCTTCCCCCGTCGTCACTGCACCATACAACAGTGGCACATCCCCTTCTATCCATTTATCCAACGCAATCAACTCAGCCGCTAGCTGGACAAAGCCGTGGGTCAGGTCCGCCTGCTTCGCCTCAACAACCGTAATCGTATTAGCTGTGACAACTCGATAGTCAATCGAGCCTTTTAACCAGTTCGATACCTTAATCGGATACTCAATATCCAAACGAGCATCCATCAGCTCGCAGAGTTCTACTAAAACAGGCGCAATTAACATTTCCCGCCGGGCGGCTTCGCTGGATGGTTCTGCATAGCGAAGATTCCGTTGTAGAGTTTCTTCAATCCGTGTTGTATCTAGGGAGCGTTCGCTTTGCGGCAAATTGAGATAGCGTCGCTCATAGCTAAACCCTAGATCAGTCAGGATGTCGGCAATGTTGTACCTCATCTCAAAGTATGAATGAAAGGTATAACTCGCTTGAGGATCTAAAACCTTTGTCATAGACACCTTGAAGACTAAGGACACTAATTTGGTTATAGCACCAAGATCGATATCAGAACTCCGTTCACAATTAATAACTCTATGGAGGGTAGAAAAAGAGCATCCACAAGAGGCTTATCTTTAGGAAATGACCTACTCTTCGCTGACCGGTTCTCCGCTGGCGGGCTGGATCTCTTCTCTAGTGACCTCTCGCACTTCGCTGACTTCAAAGATCAGCCGAAAATCTCGCCTCATGCGCTGGGTGACGTAGGCTTCTAGTAGGGCCACCTGTCTGGGGGTGACGGCTTCTACACTGTAGACCGTCAGGCGTACTTCTGGTGGACTTGAGCGCCAGTTGATATTACTGTCAATCAGCTCTAACCGTTGGAATGTAACGGTGCCGTTGACCAGCGCGTCGCGAACGCTGTCCTCAGCCCGGTTTTGTCGGACTAGCTCTATTAGGCTCAGGGCCAGCGGCACCACCAGTACGGCGGTAATGGCCAGTACAAAGTTTAGTGACTTGCGTGCTTTTTGAAAGGGGGCATAGCCTGTGAGCCAAAAGGCCAGCATACAGGCCAGGGTAATGCCGATCAGATTGGTGACGTAGAGCAGTGCGGCTCCTTGGCTCAGGGCCATTTTTCCCTGGGCCAGACCCAGACCGATGACGCATACCGGCGGCATCAGGGCGACTGCGATCGCAGTTCCCGACAGGGTATTTGATATCTTTGGCTGCACCTTGGCAAAGCCGCTGATGCCCCCGGCGGTAATGGCGATTCCCAAATCCAGCAGCGTCGGTTTTGATCGCGCCCACACCTCTGAACCATATTCCGAGAGACCCAGCATCAGGCCAAGGGCAACGGAGAGTGCGATCGCAATTGCCGTACCCACCGCTAGAGCCTTGGCCCCTTCCTTAATCAATTTAATATCGCCTTCTAAAAAGCCAAAGGCCATGGCGCGAATCGGTAGCATCAGCGGTGCCACCAGCATGGCCCCAATAATCACCGCCGCACTGTTTGACAACAACCCCAG
>JBCCAQ010000047.1:0-23944 GCA_039814735.1 Cyanobacteria bacterium P01_A01_bin.15 | reverse complement strand
GCCCTGATAGTGGACCTGGGCATAAAACCGTTCTGGATCGCCGTGGCGATGGCTGATCTCGCTGACGGTGTAGGTGGGTAGCTGTTTGCTGTGGGCCTGGGTCAGCTCCTGGAGGGCGGCTTTGTAGTTTTGGCGGGCGGGGTCATTTTTGATGGTTTGGGTGAGCCGCCCAAAGTGAACATCAAGCCAGGGACGAATCAGGCTGAGGTCGCGGGTGCTCAGGTATAGCGCCCCCAGCACCGCCTCAAAGGCATCGGCCAGCCGCGATCCCTGGCCCGCGCGATCGCCAGCGGCGCTGGCGGATATCTGCAGGTATCGACCAAAGTCGTAGTCCTGGGCCAACGCCGCCAGGGTGCGATCGCTGACTAGCTGCGATCGCACCGCCGCCATTTCCCCCACCGACATCTGGGGGTGGGTCTCATGCAAAAACTCCGCCGCCGCCAGTCGCAAAGCCGCATCGCCTAGAAATTCCAGCACCTCATTGTTGTGCTCTGCGGAGCTAGAAATATCCACCAGTGCCTGGTCTAGCAGCTCCCACTGCACAGCCGTACTGTCGGCCAGCCCTAGCCGAGCCGTCAGCTCGGCTAGGGCCTGCTTGCGTCGAGGATTTTGCCCTATGGTCAACGGCTTACTGCCCACGTCCCTCTGGTTATTCAACTGACTACCCATGCTAAAAAAATGGAAAGAGTTAGCCGTAAGCCGGGTTCTGTTCTAGCCAATGCCAGCTGACATTAGCAGGCGGTTATCTATCTGGGACGACTGTTACCAGTCGCCTCTAGCGGTACACCAAAAGCGGGGTTGGAAAAAGGTCAACCATGACCCCTGCGACCTTGCTCCTAGCCGGGGTTTACCGAGCCAGCATCTCTCGATACTGCTGGTGCGCTCTTACCGCACCTTTGCACCCTTACCTGTGATCATCAGAGCAGGTACAAGGACCCACACCTCAACCCATCGGCGGTATGTTTCTGTGGCACTATCCTCACGGTCACCCGCACTGGGCGTTACCCAGCAAGCCTGACCTTTCAGGAGCCCGGACTTTCCTCAAACCAGGTTAAACCCGGTTTGCAACCGCAGCACCAACTCTTTCCGACTACCTATAATATCGCGATGTTACGAGAAACCAACAAGACCCACGACCCAAAAAAAGGGCAACCCCAAGGGCCGCCCTTTTTAATCCTTTTGTTAGCTAATTAGAACATTAGCCCCAAGCCCGACGACCCCATCCTTAGGATGCCGTTATCAGCTCTGCTGGTGCCACAGCCAGATCATGGGTGACACAGGCCATTGCCATCATGCGAATGTGATGATTGCAAAAGTATTTGCTGATGACGTGGAGCGATAGATGTTTTGCTCCAGATATGTATCCTAGACATTGGGGTGCGCCGCACAGACATTTAAACGGGGTACTCATGGACCACTCCGTACTGGGATAAAAGAAACTAAGTTCCTCCCCAGGGGCGATGTCACGAATCGCTCTGAGTTCAAAATTGAGGGTATCCAAAATAATGTTTGGATCGCAGCTATGGTTTAAATAAGCCATGTATTTAAACTCTTCAATGTTCTGGGCCTGGCCCACCTGAACACTAGAAAATGTGGCCTCTGTGATGTAGTGATAGTTTTCGATTTTGTGAAATACTTGGCCGGCACTGATGGCTTTAGTGACCGTCAACCGTTGGCCTTTGCCATCATGACTTGCTTTAACTTCCAACACTTTAGATACTCCATGGATCAATAAATTGGACGGCACCAGCCGTCGTCCGTTGCCTGGAAAAAGACAGCGGTTTAGACAATGATTTTTTGTAGTGTTTAATACTACAAAACGGATGCCCTTAAGCCATGACTAACTGTAATGGTCGTAGCTCAAGCTCTTTTTGGGCATTGGAGAAAAAGGCTGTTTGTACCTGGGAAAATAGGGCAAACCCCCTTCCGGCCAGATCAACCACCTGCTCTTCAGATAGCCGAGAATAGGCAACTACCCGGTTTAGCGCATCTAGCGCATCGGCGGCATGCTCTACCTCTATACCTGTGGTGGTCTCGGTACCGTGAATAACAATCCAGTACCAGGGACTGACGGTACCCTCGGCAAAAGCAACCTTGCTGCGCCGGATAAAATCACCAAAGGCCGTGTGTCGCTGCTCGGTAAAAAGAACAGAATTGATGATGCTACATTCATTCTCACCAATGGTTTCTGCGGCGGCGTGAAACCCCATGGCCCTAACAAGGCTGGCCAGGTCGTCAGATGTGGCCCCATAGCCGGTTTCAACCATAGCAAGTACCTCCGATAGCCAACCTTCGGGCGAGCTGAGCCTGGCTACATCAATTGCTGATAGTCCTGCATATTCAGCCAATTTATCTAAAAGAGCGTAGGACAGGGTCCGGTGGGATACCCCCGTTCTCGGATCGTAAAACTCTTCTATGGAGGCGGTAAAGACCTTGGCTGCCACGTCCATAGAACGTTCAGCATGGGCTGAAAACGGGCTGTTGGAATCGTTAAAAAATGAGCTACACCCAATGGCGCTGCACAATTGTGGCACTAGCGCGCTGTAGGCACGGGCATAGTGTACAAAGCGTTGCATAAACCGATACGTATCTATGGGGCTCGCCAAAGAGGCCCGGCAGGCTGACTCCATGACAGCATTAAGCTCGGCAGAGTCTAACTGCGTTTGAAAATTCTCTAATGTAATCACGTTTAGTCTCAGCTATGGGAGGGGACAAAAAATAACAAGTAGCTCAAACTACAGGAAACAAAATCACATCAAGGCTGTCAGTACAGACGCCGACAGCATCAGTTGCCTTTAAGGATCTCTCAATCATTAACTTTTTTTGATGTGTTTTTGTTGAGTACATTATGCACAAAAATTAATGAGTCTCAATGTGTTCTGTAATGTTTTATCAATAGTTATAAGGATGGATATTACATTAAAGAGCCGCTCCAAAATGCTCTAATCCCTTGAGGACAGAATGGTAGAGACCATTTTTACTACGTAAATTTAATGAGCTATCTCAGCTAATTCTCTACTTAAGTCTAGTGTTTTTATACTGGGTGTTTTGGGTGGCCATATTTTTGGCGGCGGCTAAGCAACCAAAAATATGACGAAATTATCATTTTTAACATGTTTGACAGATGATGGAAAATATGAGGAAAGGAGAACGTGGACACTGTTTTATCACTACATTCGTTGCGTTACTGGGGGCTACACTGAAATTCTTAGGACTATCAAACACTAAAACCTCATGGCGTAGTCAAACGCCCTGAACAATCCTTGGACTGCCATAGCAAAATATTCCAGCAGTCTTATGTCATTGGCCCCCAGCCGCGTCGTTTATTTATGGCTCCCTATTTATCGACATCGTGAAAACTATTTTGGTGATTGAGGATGATGAGAACTTAAGTGAAACGCTTCAACTTTATATTGAGAGAGAACGGTGGCGGTGTCTGCTTGCCCATAGCGCAGAAGTAGGCATCTCTCAGATTGAAAGCTGCCACCCTGATCTCATCGTGCTAGATGTGATGCTACCGGACTCGAATGGGTTTGAGGTTTGTCAGCAGCTACGGCAGATGGAATGCTTTGTCCCTATTTTGATGTTGACCGCGCGTGGGGAAGAGCGCGATCGCATTCGCGGCCTTTCTGTCGGGGCAGACGACTATCTCATTAAACCCTTCAGCGCTAAGGAGCTGATTGCTCGGTTGGGGGCATTACTAAGACGCTCTTACAGTGCGGGATATCGAGATATTAGTCACCGTAGCGGTTTGACAATTGAGGGGGGCCGCCGGCTGGCTTTTCTCAACGGTGAGCCGCTTGACCTGCGTGGAAAAGAGTTCGATTTGCTCAGCCAGCTAGCTGCGGTGCCAGGGCGCGCTTACTCCCGAGAAGAGCTGCTAGAGCGGATATGGGGCTATGGCTACGATGGTGATACTCGCATCGTGGATGTGTATATCCGCAAGCTGCGGGCTAAGGTTGAAGTAGATGCTTCTCGACCGGATTATATCCAGACCGTATGGGGCGTTGGCTATCGGTTCAAATCCCTATCAACATGATGCGAATGGTGAAATGGCACAGCGTTTCTACTCGCCTAAGTCTCATTTTGCTAGGCCTCACAGCAGGCAGTTTGCTGGGATTGGGTCTGGTTCTAGATATCTCGCTCAAACGCTACTTCGTCAAGGACGCCAAAATGCGGCTCACGCGAAGTGCCGATGTTTTTCGCGAGGCTGCCTCTTTGACCTGGGACAGTCCTGAAATGCTGCAGCACCTGAGTAGCTTAACCGCTAAAGAAGGGATGCTGCAGACCGTTATTTTTGATGCGAATGGTCAAGAGCGGATACGAGGTGAGGATTTCCACGGGGCAGGTGTGGTGGAATTGCCCGCTGGTTTGATTCGAAACACGCTGACCAATGGCCCCCAATCTGGGCAGTTCCGAGTGCCAGATTCTACTTACCCATGGTGGCTGTATGCGACCGCGCCAGTCTATTTAGAAGAGGGTGTTCAGCCCATCGGTGCGATCTATCTGGCGATGCCGCTGCGTCAGCCTAGAGCCTTTGCACAGCAGGTAAATAATAGAGTCATTACTATCGCAGTGGTGGCGACGGGTGTCAGTGCGATCGCGGTCCTTTTTCTCTCACGCAGCATTACCCATCCGCTATTTCTGCTGCGCAAGCAAGCCATGAGGCTGCGGGCCGGAGACTACAGCGCCCGGTCGCAGATTAGCGGGAAAGACGAGCTGGCTGAGCTGGGTACATTGCTCAACGACATGGCCGCTCGACTGTCGCAGACGCTGCGATCGCTTCAGGAGCAAGAAACGGCGAGACGAGAACTGGTTGCTAATGTCTCTCACGATTTACGAACACCGCTGGCGAGTTTGAGACTGGAAATAGAGGCTGTGTTAGACGGTGTGGTTGTGGGCGCTCAGGCCCAAGAATATCTACAGCGAGCCAGCCGTGAAACGGATTTCTTAACCAAGCTGGTCGAACAGCTTTTGTTCCTAGCAGAAGCCGATGCTGGCACCTTACAGATGGAGTCTCAGGCCGTGTCAGCGGTTGCGATCGCACAAGAGTGTCTCTCGCGAATAGAGCCGACGGCGGCACGCGCCAACACTCCACTGCACTTGAATGCGGCTGAGAATCTACCAAAAGTTTGGGTTGATCCGGCCTTGATTGGAGCTGTGGTCCTAAACTTACTGGACAATGCCGTAAAGTATGCGCCTTCCGCTGAGGGCATTGTTGTCGAAGTGAGACCGCCAATAACCTACGAGGGTACGGCCTATATTTCACTGGTGGTCCGTGACTATGGGCCAGGTATGGAGCCTGCTGTACTAGAGCAGGTGACAAAACGGTTTTATCGAGCCAGCAAGGCTCGACCCAAGGGGGGCTTGGGTTTAGGAATGGCAATCGCCCATCAGGTCTGCAAGATGCAAAATGCTCTGTTACAGACTGAAAGCATACCCGCTCAAGGAACAAGCATCACCATACTTTTGCCGGTCTATATCATCCCAAAGAAGGATCAAAATCTCTAACGATCTATGTCCAAAGGGAGATAAAGCGGGATTTTTCTGATAGATGCGGTCTGAGTTCACATTTTTTTAATATTTGTACTCAACCATATTTGAGTACAGGCGTTGGGCCGAAGTTTGTAAAAGACACACAGGTATTCCCATGAATCTCTCATTTCTTTGGCAGCTAAAGGTAGCTGTAGCAAGTCAGTGCATTCCTTAAATCAGAAACGACAACTATTTTTAGTCATTTCTCAATCACTTGATCTTGGAGAACTCTATGAAATTTTCAACCCTGCCCCGACTTCATCGCAAATTTGCGAGCTTTGCAGCCGTTTTACTTATCGTGCCAATCGGAGTCGCATGCGGCAGCGATGTTCCTGAAACCGTTGCCGAAACGCCCGTAGAAGAACCGACCTCCAGCGAAGACACTGCCGCTGATGCGACATCAGAGACTATCGTAGATGTTGCCGTCGCTAACGGTTCCTTTGATACCCTGGTCACAGCCGTACAGGCGGCTGACCTGGTAGAGACCCTGAGCTCAGAAGGTCCGTACACTGTTTTCGCACCCACTGATGAAGCGTTTGCCGCCCTGCCGGAAGGCGTGCTAGACCAGCTATTGTTGCCTGAAAACAAGGATACGCTGACTCAGATTTTGACCTACCATGTTATCTCTGCTGAAGTGCCTTCTAGTGCAGTAGAAACAGGTGCAGTCCCCTCGGTTGCGGGCGAAGAGCTGAACGTTGTTGCCGATGAAAGCGGCGTCACTGTCAACGATGCCACAGTCGTGGCGGCTGATGTGATGGCCAGTAACGGTATTATTCATGTGATTGATGCGGTACTGCTCCCTCCCTCCCTTGATCTGTCTTCACTCTAGACTTGTACGGTGAACCATCCTAGCGTTTGGGCCCTAGCATTTGGGCTCAAACGCTAGGCTCAGAAAAGTGAGGCCCCAGATGAACGATGTCCGTAAGCTGTCAATAGTCACATACCTACTCCCATCCATTGCCCTTCTAAGTCTGGCGGTATCGTGCGCTCAAGATACTCGTTCCTCCGAGGAGCCCTTCGAGACGGTCAAAGTATCTTCTACAGCAGGATCAGGCAATGTTTCTCAATGTCGGCGGCTTACCGATTTTGACACATCAGACTCGAACGATGGCTGGACTGTTGTGAACGATAACATCATGGGCGGACAGTCCCTTGGCGGTCCAGTTTTTGACAATTCCGTGATGGCGTTTTCAGGCTATATCAACACCAACGGCGGCGGATTCTCTTCTGTTCGAAAAGCGCTTGAGCCTAATATGCTTGAACCCTATAGCAAGGTTGTTTTGCGGCTCAAACCCGACGGACGTGCCTACAGACTAATTCTGGAAGACAATCTGGAAACACGCTCAGCACCAACGGTTCATCGTCAAAATATTGAGTTTGGCTCAGCGGGTGAATGGCAGACTGTTTCTGTCTCTTTTGACCAGCTTCAGCCTTCAGTCTTTGGCGATCCTGTCGAGGCTCCGCGCTTTCGGCAAGACCTTGCCACTCGGATCGGTTTGATGCTTAACGATGTTGGTGATGGGCCTTTTCAACTTGAGGTTGATTGGATTGATGTTTGCCGGTAAGACCTATTGCTGACAAATTACTGGCAAATTCTGAAAATCAAATCTAGCGAAAATGCTACGGAGGTATTTTCCTTGCAAACCATGATCGTTAATGATCAAAGTAATCAGGTGCTGTTCGAAGAGAACAGATTCACGTCTTGGGTTTCATACTTTTTTTAATAACTGTCATCTAAAATTCTACGGGAGAAAGACAAGGAATTAAAGACATTCAGATGCTTCTCGATGCGGTCATTTTCTCAGCTAGCGGCGACGATTTTTTCGTTCAAAATCATCAAGGAAATTTCGATTAATTATTTTGTCTCACGATCTTTCGACTTTGTATTATCACCATAATTTTTTATACGTTCTTTTTTTCACAATGCTCTAATTCTTTATTAGTATGTCTAATCCTTCTGTGCCGAGTGTTAATACCACCAGAAGTTCAGCAGAAAATCAGGAGATAAATCGAAAACCCTCGGCGTGGTGGCTACTGTTAGTCGCAGCGCTAGCGACGGGTGGTTTGTTGCTGTGGTTTGCGCTGAGGGGCCGTTCATCTTCAGAGCCGTCTGAGCCGCAGGCTATCTCGGTGGAGCTACAGAGGTTGGAAGAAACTACGGTTGAGGATAGTTCTGAATTTGTCGGTCAGCTAGAAGCGCAGCAGGGCACCGTTTTACAAGCCGAGACCGAAGGACGGGTGACGCAGATTTTTGTCTCGTCCGGAGATCGAGTTGAGGTAGGTGACCCGATTGTGCAGCTCAGCCCGGATCGGTCTCAGGCAGAATATCGCGGGGCGCTGGCTGATGTGCGGGTTGCTCAGGCTGGGCAAAGTAGTGCGATCGCACAGTTTGAAGTTGCCCAGGCCGACAGAATTAGCGCTGAGGCTGAGGTCTCACTACAGCTAAAAGAAATAGAACGGACGCGTATGCTCGTCTCTCGCGGCGCGCTAGAGCAGCAGCAGCTAGATAGGGTGGAGCGAGACATTGAATCCGCTCGTGCTAACCTGAACGCGGCTGTTAAGAGAGTAGAGGCGGCCCAGGCCCAGATCAACCAAACCGAAGCGGATGTCGAACGCTCGCAAGCAGACGCGAACGCCATTCAAGCAGATTTAAGCGATACGTTAGTCGCTGCGCCAATTGCGGGTCAGGTGGGAGAGCTGTCGATGAAGCTAGGCGATTATGTCACACCCAGCGTAGCGCTAACTAGCATTGTTCAAAACGATACGCTTGACTTGGAGATGGCTATTCCGATCGAGCGACGCGGCGATCTGCGACTGGGGATGCCTGTGGAGCTGTTGGGCGTCGATGGACAGCAGGAGACAGCCGGCAGCCTGAGCTTTATTTCTCCTAAAACTCGAGAAAGCAGTCAGCTTGTACAGGCTGAGGCCACCTTTAGCAACTCGGAAGGGCAGCTGCAGGATGCGCAGCGGATGCGATCGCGAATTATCTGGTCTACTCGCTCGGGGATACTCGTACCGACAGATGCTATCTCTCGGGTGGGCGGCGCTACGTTTGTATTTATTGCCGTGCCGGGTGAGGCCACTGGATCTGGCAAAACGCCACTGATTGCAAAGCAGCGCAGCGTGACGCTAGGGGCGATCCAAGACAATCAGTATCAGGTGGAAGCAGGGCTAGAGCCCGGTGAGCGAATTGTGGTCTCTGGCATTTTGAACGTGTCCGATGGCGTGACGATCACGACGGTGGCTAAGCCTGAAGGCGATAACAGAACCAGAGATAAGGCAGCCAAATAAATCAAGTGATGGAGCCGATTCCGTGGCTTTGAATACCCATACTGTTGTTTATTGCGATCGCAATGGCTGACTTCTTTATCAAGCGCCCTGTTTTTACCATTGTCACAGCGCTGATCATTTTACTGATTGGCGGCATTAGCGTTCCGACGCTGCCAATCGCACAGTTTCCCGACATTGCGCCTAAGCAGGTCAACGTAACGGCCAACTATAGTGGAGCGTCGGCCACAGCCGTAGAAAATGGCGTCACCTCACTGATCGAGCGAGAGATTAACGGTGTACAGGGGATGCGCTACGTATCTTCTTCTAGCAGCAACAGCGGGACTAGCTCTATCTCAATCACCTTTGATGCTAGCCGCGATCAGGACATTGCCGCTGTCGATATCCAAAACAGAGTCTCTGTTGCTGAAACGCGGCTGCCCGAAGAGGTGACCCGCACCGGCATCACCATTGCTAAGCAGTCCGGCAGCATTCTGCTCGGCTTTGGGCTGTTCTCGGAAGAAGATGAATACGACAGCACTTTTTTAAGCAACTACGCAGACCTCTACCTGGTCGACGCCCTGAAGCGAATCGACGGTGTAGAAGATGCTCAAATCTTTGGAGAGCGTCGCTATGCAATGCGGCTGTGGCTCGATCCTGACAGATTAGCGAGCCGTGGGCTCACCAGTGAGGATGTTTCTACAGCCATTCGCCAACAGAATATTCAAGTAGCAGCGGGTCGGTTGGGCCAGCAGCCTGCCGAAGAGAACCAGCAGTACCAAATTGATTTAGAGGCCATTAGTCGCCTGGAGAATGTTTCTGAGTTTGAAAACATTACGGTCGCAACCGACGAAGATGGTTCTTTAGTCAAAGTACGCGATGTGGGCAGAGTGGAGCTGGGCGCACAGGACTATAGTTCGTTCTTGCGCTACAACGGCAAAGACGGATCCGGCGTAGGTATCTATCAAGTCCCAGGCAGCAATGCACTCGACGTTTCCAAAAATGTCAGAGCCGAGATGAAGCGGCTCTCAGAACAGTTTCCCCCCGGAATGACCTACGCTGTCGGTTTCGACACCACTGAATACGTTAATGCATCTTTATCCCAGGTCTTTTGGGCACTGATTCAAGCCATTGGCCTGGTTATCCTGGTTATCTTCGTTTTTCTGCAAGATTGGCGAACAGCCGTCGTTCCAGCCATATCGATTCCGGTCTCACTCATCGGGACGTTTGCTTTTGTTAACGTTTTTGGCTTTTCCATCAACAGTTTGACGCTGTTTGGGTTGATTTTGGCGACGGGGATCGTGGTGGACGATGCGATCGTGGTGGTAGAAGATGTCACCGCTAAAATTCAATCAAAAAGTATGAAGCCGCGCCGCGCTGCCATCGTCGCGATGCGTGAGCTGACGGGTGCCGTGATTGCCACATCTTTAGTGCTGATGGCAGTGTTTGTGCCCGTGGCCTTTTTCCCCGGAACCACGGGGGCACTTTACCGGCAGTTTGCGCTAACAATTGCGTTCGCCGTTGCTATCTCCACCTTTAACGCTATTACGCTCACTCCGATGCTATGCGGTCTGCTGCTTCGCCGTGAAAAAAATACCGATGGCTGGCTCGGTAAAGTCTTTGATAAGTTCAATCAGGGGCTGACCTGGCTCGAGAATCGCTATGAGCAGTCGCTTCAGTGGCTGACGGGCGTAAAATACTGGGTAATCGGCTGCTTTGTTGTCCTTTTGTTCGCGACGGCATGGCTCTACACAACCGTGCCTTCAGCCTTTCTGCCCGAAGAAGATCAGGGTGAATTCACAACCATTGTGCAGGGACCAGAGGGCGTTTCACTCACCTACACTAGCGACGTCATGTCTCAAGCAGAAGAGATTCTGCTGGCCCAGCCTGAGATTCGCACAACGTTTGCGATTGGTGGCTTTAGCTTTAGCGGCAGCGCGGCTAACAGCGGCGTGATCTTTGTAACGCTGACGCCCTGGGGAGATCGCGATCGCACCGCGATGAAGCTAGTTAGTGACCTCGAAGGAGAGTTAGGAAGCCTTACCGACGCGCGCATTTTCCCGGTTAATCCGCCCGCTCTCCAGGGTCTCGGCTCTTTTGGCGGCTTCACTTTTCAGCTGCAAGACCGACAGGGCGACTTGGAGCTCGACCAGTTCGTAGGCTACAAGGAAGAGCTCATCAGCGCGGCCAATCAGCATCCCAAACTGCAACAGGTGTTTAGTACCTACGCAGCCAGTACGCCTAAGATCGAAATTGAAGTCGATAGAGAAAGAGCTTCGTCTTTACAGGTTTCTCCCGACCAAATATTTTCTGCTTTGCAGTCCTACATGGGAGCCCAGTTTGTTAACGAATTCAATCTGGGCAGACGGACATACCGGGTCTATATTCAAGCCGACAGGCAATTTAGAGCTAAGCCAGAAGATATCAACCAAATCTACGTTCGTTCTGATTTGGGCGAGATGATTCCGCTTGGCAATCTAGTTACTCTAACACCGGCTATTGGTGCACAAACGATTAATCACTACAATCTCTTCCGCTCGATTGAGATTACAGGCTCACCAGCTGAAGGCGCTAGCTCTGGGGAGGCACTGACGGCGATGGAAGACGTTGCGGCAGAGGTCCTGCCACCCAGCTTAGGCTACGAATGGTCCGGGGCTTCTTTAGAAGAGAAAACCTCAGGCGGGCAGGCACCCTTTATCTTTGGCTTTGGCCTAGTGCTTGTTTTTCTGGTCCTTGCTGCCCAGTATGAGAGCTTCACCGATCCGACCATTATCATGCTATCTGTACCGTTGGCCGTCATGGGTGCCCTGATGGCGCAGTCTTTGCGAGGTCTGTCAAACGACGTGTATTGCCAAATCGGTCTTGTGATGCTGATTGGTCTTTCTAGCAAAAACGCTATTTTGATTGTGGAATTTGCTAACCAAAAGCGAGAAGAAGACGGGGTCTCACTCACCCAGGCAGCGCTGGCGGCGGCTAAGCAGCGAATGCGGCCTATTATCATGACGGCGATATCTACGCTGAGCAGCATCTTTCCGCTGGTAATTGCGTCCGGTGCTGGCGCGGGGAGCCGTCAGTCTCTGGGCACAGCCGTGTTTGGCGGCATGTTGATCGCGACCTTTTTGAGTTTGTTTGTCGTCCCAATTCTTTACATGGTGATTAAGCCCATCGTGGCAGATTTGATGCCCGATAGGGAGGATGACGACGATCGTTTGCCCCCCGGCAACCAAATGATGCATGGTGGCCGCCGCAAGCATCAAAATGACCCATTAGATACTCAGCTAGCGGGTCAGAGGAATAGCTAACCAGTCGGCAAATAGAAACTGCCAGGACTGCAAAAGGAGATATCCAGGACCCCAACAGCTACCGAGATCATTGGTAGCGAATTTAAGGCAAAAGTCGTGTTGGAGATCGTCAACAGGCCCATTTAGCGTTTGGAGGCAAAGGTGTTGGGAATGATTCGAGCGCATAGCCGAATTAGAACGGAGGGTGGGTCGGCTTGCTGTGTTAGGGATACAAGCTGTCTTACCAGTGTGGTGCTACTAACAAAAGAACCGCTGGGTTAGATTCCCAACGGCTTAGACGCATTACTGATTTCGATTCGGCAAGATAGCAGCAGCGCTGCTGGTTGAGGATTATTGTAAATGGGGCAAAAGCCCGGATCGTTCCAGTACAAGCTTTACCTGTTCATTCATTCCTTTAGCAACAATCTTGGCACCCTCTCTGTGGGACTGGAGGACGCCCTGCCAAAATACAGATGCCGTGGCAGGATCAATAAACTTGGTTCGTGCCATATCAATGGTGAGTGTGACCCCTGGGCGGATCTTTTGTTTTAGATCTTGCTCAAAAAACGGTGAAATAGTTGCGTCTACGCGATTGGGTAGGTGAATCGTTGTGTGTGAGGGTGCCGAATGTGGGATCATTTGTAGCTAATAATACTCAGTACGTTACTACCGTAGGCGACAAATATGGTGATTGCGTGGGTCTTTTTACGGAAGTAAGTCTTTTTTAATCAGGTTTTCATAGTCATTTTGCAGACTTTTTAGAATTGACGTGTTTCAGATATTACGTAGATGTTATTAGGTATAGAAAAGCATGTTTCAGGATTGATGGATCTGACTAGATTTTTAAGCGTACTCATAATGAGTTTGAGTTAATATAGAAGTCTGAGTTGGAGGTTTTCCATGGAGCAGCTTTCTCACACTTGGTCCCATGGGGTCGTAATTGATGATGGCGTAATGGCGAGCCTATTGGCTAGCTTTGGGACCGGCCTAGGGGCAGTGCCAGTGCTGTTTACGTCACGGCTCAGCGACCGTTGGAAGACCCTGTTTTTAAGTGTCGGTAGTGGCGTAATGCTGGCGGCAGCTGCGTTTTCGCTCTTGATTCCGGCTTTAGCGCTGGTCGGTCAATCGCCTGACTATGGCCTGGGGGCAGTGGTCGCCGCTGCTGTTGGCGGAGCTGCACTCTTTTACGGATTGGGACGTCTGCTGCCTGAACCAGGGCTGGAGCAGCAGCCCCGGTCCTGGCTATTTGTCTTGGCGATCGCATTGCATCATTTCCCGGAGGGGCTGGCGGTGGGGGTAGGGACTGAGTCAGCCCACGACCCCAGTATTGCCGTTGGTGTGGCATTGCAAAATTTACCAGAGGGGCTGATGGTTGCCACGGCGCTGCGGCAGCTGGGCTACGGTGCGATGGCGGCCCTGGGCTGGGCTACGGTTTCTGGCTGGCTAGAGCCCCTGGGTGGTTTTGTTGGGGTTACCCTGGTGGGTCTAAATACCGCCGTTGCTCCCATGGGTATGGCGTTGGCGGCCGGTGCCATGCTGTATGTAGTCTGGCATGAGGTGCTGCCGGATCTAAACCTCAAAGCAAACAGTGGGGCCACGGCGGGTTTGGTGGGGGGAGTGATGGCCATGGGAATGGTGGAGCAGCTTTTAGGATAGAGAGCGGAAAATGCAGCACCCTGATGCGCGATCAGCCGCCCTGGAGTTTGTTTTCTAGCTCGGCAATTCTGTCCTGGAGCGGGGCGGTGGCCGCATCGATTTTTGTTTTGAGGTCATCCTCGGAGTAGCGTATGGGAATATGCTGGGGACAGTTTTGGCTAAAGGCCTCGATGGTAAACAGCACAGCCCGTTCAATTTTGGCCGGATAGCCCGGCAGACGCAGCTGTTCTATCAGTGCTGGGTCATCTTCGACATAGCGCGCCCGCCCCCAGAGTTTAAAGCGGCGGCGGTGGCGGTAGTCCATCAAAAAGAGAAACGCCCGGTCATTTTCAGACAGGTTGCCCACGGTGATGTACTGTACGTTGCCAGAAAAGTCGGCGAAGCCAATGGTTTTGTTGTCTAGTACTTTAAGAAAGCCGGGTGGGCCGCCGCGAAACTGGACATAGGGATAGCCGTTGGAGCTAACGGTGCCCAAATAGCTGCCATCCATTTGGGCGATAAAGTCGGCTAGCTCTGGGGTAATGGTGTCGTTGGCAGTGGCCTTAGCGGTATAGCGTTCGTAGGTTTCCCGTGAGCCCCGTTGGGTTTGAGCGGCTTTAACGGCGGGGGTAAAGGCAATTTCACCAAATTTGCTGGCCATGGTTGTTACAGGTGGGTAAGGTTCGAGAGGTTTACAAGGTTTCACCAAACCGGTAGGGACGTTGCATGCAACGTCCCTACCGGTTTGGTTTTCGTCCTAGGCAGATGCTTTGATGCCTTTCATACCTACGAAACCGGGGAGTTGTTTGACTTGTTCAAGCCAGGACAACACGTGGGAATAGGGGGAGAGGTCAATCTTACCGTCGGAGGCAAGGGCCACGTAGGGAAAGACAGCAATGTCGGCAATGGTAGGAGCAGTCCCCACAAGCCACGTCTGGCTGCTGAGATGCTGGTTGAGCTGGTCGAGAATAAATGTGGCCTTTTCA
Organism: Cyanobacteria bacterium P01_A01_bin.15; assembly: GCA_039814735.1. Lineage (GTDB taxonomy): Bacteria > Cyanobacteriota > Cyanobacteriia > Phormidesmidales > Phormidesmidaceae > Leptothoe. The sequence goes on along the minus strand of JBCCAQ010000047.1, from coordinate 9,240 downwards.
GTTGCTCGCTCGATGTTAATGGCCTTAGCCCCGAATAGATGATAGAGACGGGCAGATTCTGGGCCTTGGCGCACTTCGCCTGCCGTAATAGAGAGCCAACGAATGACGGCGGCCATGGCGACAGGTGCTTGGGGAAACCACGGGCCGTCTTGGTCATAGTGGCGAGCCAGATAAACCAGTGCTCCCTGGGCATCGGCTATGGTTACATCGCCATCGGTCAGCACGGGCACCTGACCAAAGGGGTTGAGCTTGAGAAATTCTGGCTGTTTATGTTCTCCTTTCATCAGGTCTACGGTGACCCATTCGTAGTCGAGCCCTAGAAGACTCAACAACAGTTTGACTTTGTAGCTGTTGCCGGACATGGGATGACCGTAAAGAGTTGCCATGGGTTGGCCTCCAATTAGCATGCGTATGATTTGACTTTAGAATGAACCGAACGTTCGGTCTAGTTAAGTTGTACCGTTCGTTCGGTACAATGTCAACAGGGCGTCTTCTTTTTAAGGGGGCGGTCTGGCCCCTGGGGATGTGATTGGATTTGGTAACTGTCTGTGGCGCGTGAAACCTATTTGCCAGTATTATTTCAGCTGTTTCGTCACCATGGCTATGACGGGGTGAGCTTGGCGAAGATTGCTGAGGCGACTGGCCTTGGCAAAGCTAGCTTGTACCATCACTTTCCGGGTGGAAAGGCGGAGATGGTGCAGGAAACGCTGGCCTATTCGGGGCGATGGATGGCCGCTCACATTGTGGGACCGCTGCAGGGAGATGGAGCGCCGTTGGAGCGGTTGCAGCAGATGTGCGATCGCATCTCTGACCTATACGACGCCGGAGAGCAGCCCTGTTTGCTAGCTTCTCTGGCTGTGGGGGCATCGCGAGACACGTTTCACGCAGCGGTGCGAGAGCGGTTGAGGAGTTTGGTGGATGCGATCGCGGCGGTTTTAGTCGAAGCCGGTCTAGACCCTGAACTTGCCCAGCAGCGTGGCGAAGACGCCGTGATGACGATTCAGGGCTCGCTGATTTTATCCCGTGGTTTAGATGACCCAACACTTTTTCAGCGGGCGCTGTCCCAACTGCCAGAGCGCCTGTGGGCAGGACTGCCTGGGTGATAGTTGAAAAGTTCTAGAGCGGAGCTATTGATTCAGTGCTTGGGGAGCCACCTGAACGGTTGGTGGCTGCTGGCAGGCTTTCTGATTCCACCAGTAGGCCCCTAACCCAACCACCCCATTGGACACCAGCGCCGCCACAAAAATCCCCGTCGGTCCGGCAATGCGACTGCCAATATAGGCCAACGGAATATACAACACAAACATACGGGCAACGGTCATGACGATGGATGGCACCGGTTTCCCCATAGCGTTAAAAGCAGAGCTGCTCACCTGAATAATGCCAGCGGCCCCGTAGCTGACAGGTACTAGCCAAAGATACTGGGTAGCGATGGCGATAACATTGGGGTCCTGGTTAAACAAAGTTGACAAGAACTGCCCACCCAGCCCTAAACAAACCGCCATAATTACCCCCCAACCGATGCAGAATAAAAAACTTTGGCGCATGGCGAGCTGTACCCGGTTAATCTTTTTTGCGCCCCAATTTTGACCCACAAAGGGTCCCATGCTGGCCGATAGGGCCATAACCGTAATCAGAGCAAAAGATTCTAAACGCGAAGCAATCCCAAACCCAGCCACGGCAGCGGGGCCATGGATGGCTAGAAAGCTAGTGATGACGCCAAGGGAAATAGGCGTAATCATATTAGACGCAGCGGCCGGCAGACCAACAGTAAGAATGTCTTTCCAGCACCAGAGGGTTTCATTTAGATCGGGCAGTTTGGTAGACAGGAGATTCTCTTTGAAGCGAAGCACAAGGAGAGCGGCCACAAGCGTAGTGGCACGGGCAATGACGGTGGCAATGGCGGCACCCTGAATCTCGAGCCTGGGGAAGCCCAGGGCACCGGTAATCAGCAGCGGATCGAGAACAATATTGACGCCAGCCGACAGGGTCATGATGATGCTTGGTGTCAGGGTATTACCGGCGGCGCGGATGGCGCTGTTGCCGACCATGGGAACCACCAGAAACACCATGCCAAAATACCAGATCCGCATATAGTCGCGCACGTAGGGCAGGGTGTCGGGTCCGGCTCCGAGGGCTTTGAACAGGGGATCGATGGTAAACAGCCCCAGGGCGACAAACAGAATAACAGCGGTGAGGGCAAGGGTGAGACTATTGGTGGTGAAGCGTCGCACACGACTCATGTCGCCTTCTCCGATGGCGCGGGCAATAACGGAGGATGCGCCGATACCCAGACCCATGGCCAGGCTGCCAAAGGTCATAACGACAGGGAAGGTGAAGCTCATAGCCGCGAGCTGGGCAGTGCCAAGCTGGCCGACAAAGTAGGTGTCGACCAGATTAAAGGCAATGATGGCAAAGACGCCCCAGACCATGGGAATGGTGAGGGCAAGTAATTGTTTGGTGACGGAGCCTTCGGTGAGGTTGCGGTTCATGGGGGAGCACGGGGTTTCGCTCAGTTTAAGGTAGTTGGCTAAATTGGGGCTGTATTTTTGGCGGAATCATTGGTGGGAGCAATAATGGGGCTTCTATTTTTCTGTAAACCAAAATTCGATTTCAGACGTTTCTATTTCAAAGCGAGCGGCATGGACGGCATGGGCTGGGACATGGTACCAGTCTCCTGAGGTATAACGAGTCTCCTTGTCGTCCATCATCAGAATGAGTTCACCCTGGGTGATAACGCCAATATTGTCGGTGTCGTGGGTATGGAGTGGGATTTTTGTGCCCCCAGGGTAGCTGGCAAAGAGGACGCTGCAGTTTTGGGCGGTGAGTTTGTAGGCGTCGAAGGGGCCTTCAAACTTTGGTAAAGCGCGTAGCTGCTGGGGAAAGTGGGGCATGGGACTAAGCGGATGTCTTGGGGTTGGGGTTACCATCGGGCGGTGGGATGTTTTTGCGATCGCGCGCTCAAACACGGATTGAGTCGTCAGGCCTTAAAAAAAGGTCGGAACCAGCTAAACGCGGCTGTCGGCAACAATGGTTTTGGCCAAAGTGTACCATTGGTTATTGTCAATGCAGTTTATCTCTGCATCATTAGGGAGTCCCGCCTCGTCCAAAAAAACTGAGACTAGCCGGTTGGGTTTGCCCACGCATAGGTCCAGGGCCTTACGAGCTGGGTTGGGGGCATAGCTGCCTCGGTGGATCATTTGGGCGCTAAAAATCAGCACATCCCCTGGTTCAAGCTCGATTAAGACTGAGCCAGGCAGCTTTTCATAATTGCGATGCCCGTTTAGCTCAAATCGTACGTTTCTCTCAAGCTCAGTATCCCAGCGCCTGTGGGTATCAGGAATGAGTTCTACCCCCTTTTCTGCCACCAGGGGAATGCGCACATGGAGGCTGAGTATGTTGCTGTGCTCAGCTGCCTGGATGGTGTCATCGATGGGGCTATATTGCAGATCGCGGTGCCAGTAGGGCTGTTTGTCTTGGCTGTAGGGATTAAAAAAGAGCTGCGTATTATGAAAATAAATATCCGTATTGAATAGATGGGCCAATGCATCAGTGAGCTTGCGAGACGCAATCAGCTCAAAAAATCGCAGCCGTTCGTGACGGCAGCCTTGAAAGTATTGAGGATGGGTTAGCGAATGCATATTGATGAGCTGTTGCTCAATGAGGGCATGGTGATTTTCCCCCTGCCACTGGTTATAGATACGGTCAACGATATGGGTGACCTGATCGATCTCATCCTGCTCAAAAAAGCGATCTAAAACGACGTAGCCTTTGTCCTCAAACTGTTTCCTCAGTTCCATCAGCTGCGATAAAAACGACTACGATCCGCAGGGATAGTCTGCTTCTAATCAAAGTCTAATCATTCCCATGCAAAGGGGACGCAGAATTTGTCAGAATGCGATAAGCGACTTAGCCCCTGCCCTATGAACAAGCCTGTTATTCTGACGATTGATGATGATCCCGCCGTACTCCAGAGCATTTCCCGCGATCTGCGCAGGCAGTATGGAGATCGCTTTCGCATTGTCCGGGCCGACTCGGGGGCCAGGGCGCTGGAGGCAACCCAGCAGCTCAAACTGCGCGGCGATACGGTGGCGCTATTTTTGGCGGACCAGCGGATGCCAGGGATGAGCGGTGTTGAGTTTTTGGACCAAGGCTCGGAAATCTTTCCCAAGGCCAAGCGAGCGCTGCTGACGGCCTATGCCGATACCGATGCTGCCATCGATGCGATCAATACAGCGCAGCTGGACTATTACCTGCTAAAACCCTGGGATCCGCCGGAGGAAAAGCTGTATCCGGTATTAGATGACCTGATCCATGACTGGCAGGCCACATTTAAGCCAGAATTTCAGGGGGTAAAGGTCATTAGCGATCGCTGGTCGCCCAGCTCCCATGCGCTGCGAGATTTTCTCTCGCGAAACCAGGTACCCTACCGCTGGTTGGATATTGAGTCAAATCAAGAAGCGCAGCAGCTAGTGGCCTATGCCGGAGAAAATGATAATCCCTGTCTGCCGCTGGTGCTGCTGCCCAGTGGTGAAAAGTTGGTAAAACCCAGCACCGCTGACTTGGCCCAGCAGGTGGGAATGCAAACCGAGGCGGCAAAGCCCTTTTATGATCTGGTCATTATTGGCGGCGGTCCTGCCGGTCTAGCAGCAGCGGTCTATGGCGCATCGGAAGGACTACGTACGGTAATGGTTGAACGGGAAGCCCCCGGCGGACAGGCGGGCACAAGCTCTCGCATTGAGAACTATTTAGGCTTTCCGGTAGGACTGAGCGGCAGTGACTTGGCCAGACGGGCCGTGACCCAGGCAAAGCGCTTTGGAGTGGAGATTTTAACCCCCCAGGAAGCGACAGCCGTTCGTTTGGAAGATGACTATCGCATTATTACCCTGTCGGACGGTAGTGAGATTAGCTGCCATGCGCTGATCTTGGCGATGGGTGTGGCGTGGCGGCGGTTGACAGTACCCGGTGTGGAGCAGTTTACGGGGGCCGGAGTCTACTATGGCGCGGCCCAGACCGAAGCGGCCGCCTGTCAGGATGAGGATGTATATGTGGTCGGTGGCGCCAACTCGGCGGGGCAGGCCGCCATGTATTTCTCGAAATATGCGCGCCGGGTGCGGATGCTAGTGCGGGGTGAGTCGCTGACAAAGAGTATGTCGCAGTATTTGATCGACCAGATTGAAGATACTGACAACATTGAGGTTATGCCGTTTCACAGTGTGGTGGAGGCAAAAGGCGGCGACCGGCTAGAAGAGATTTTGGTAAAAGATTCTCAGACGGATGAGATCAAGACGTTTAAGACAAATTCATTGTTTATCTTTATTGGGGCAACCCCGAGTACCGACTGGCTGGATGGTGTGGTCCAACGAGATGGGCGGGGCTTTCTCTATAGCGGGCCAGATATTCCTAACGGAACACCCTGGCCGCTGGAGCGAGACCGGTTTTTGTTGGAGACCAACGTGCCGGGGATATTTGCCGTAGGCGATGTGCGCCACGGGTCGGTGAAGCGTGTGGCCTCAGGTGTAGGGGAAGGCTCGATCTGTGTGCAGTTTGTACACAGACATTTGGCAAATGTGTAGCCACCCAGCCTTTTTCAATCTGTTGGCAGCTGACCTCTAAACTCAGGAAGCATGACCTCTATGGAGACAGGCCGTTTAGAAGCATTTAGTGATGGTGTTATGGCGATTATTATCACCATCATGGTGTTGGAGCTAAAGGTGCCTCGGTCTCCCGCTCTATCAGCACTACAGCCTCTATGGCCAGTGTTCTTAAGCTACACGTTAAGCTATCTCTATTTGGGAATTTACTGGAATAACCATCACCATCTTTTGCAGGCCACAAAATGCGTGAACGGCCGTATTCTCTGGGCAAACCTGCATTTGCTATTTTGGCTGTCGCTCATTCCGTTTGTCACTGGCTGGATGGGGGAAAATGACTTTGCGGCATTACCGGTTGGTCTGTATGGTGGTGTTCTTTTCGCATCTGCGATTGCCTATGCGATGCTGAGTCGTATGTTGACATCTCATCCAGGAAATAAATCTATCCTCAGTGAAGCGTTAGGTAGAGATGTAAAGGGGAAGTTATCCATAGCTGCTTATGTATTTGCAATTTCCCTGGCTTTTGTTGCACCCTGGGCTGCGTGTGTAGTGTATGCAAGTGTAGCGGCAATGTGGCTTATTCCCGATCGGCGAATTGAGACGATACTGTCTCGGAGAAAAAGGTAAAGACAACAGTAAGGGATCTGCCAAAAAAAATTCTCGGAGTAGAGTGGGGAAGGGTTAAAGGGAAAGGGAAAAGGAGCTATTGGCGGGTACCTTATTTACCAGTAAATTCCTAACTGTAGATTTTCGAGCAGGCGTTTAAGAAGACTTTGGATGCGAAAAGTGCAAAGATTTTAGTAGGAATTAGGTAACTGCTGTGAGTGAGATGACGCCCCAGGACTATGGCAGCTTTTTGCATGAGGTGAAGCAGTGTATCCGTGAGCGGCAGCTGCAGGCACTACGCAGCGTAAACCGTGAGCTGGTAGGGCTATACTAGGATATTGGCGATCTGATCCACAACAAACAGCAGGCATTGGGCTGGGGCAAGTCGGTGGTGGAAACCCTGGCGCAGGATTTGCAGGCTGAGTTTCCAGGGCGTAATGGGTTTTCGGCTCAGAATCTATGGTTGATGCGTCAGTTTTACTGTGCCTATGTGGAGCAGCCAAATCTCCAACCACTGGTTAGAGAAATTAGCTGGACGAAAAATCTGGTGATTTTTAGTCGCTGTAAGGATGATCTGGAGCGGGAATTTTACCTGCGGGCGACAGCTCGCTATGGCTGGACCATTAGCCGAGCCCCCAAAAAGATTGGATTTACGCGTAAAAAAAACCTACCTGGATAATATGGACCATCCTATAATTGAAGTGCAAGAGCGGTTCCAAATCTGCTAGTTGAGCTAGGCCAAAGCAATGCAACCTATTCAAGCTTCAGGTTTTCAGCCATCATCTAATTCTTTGGCGATTACGTTGCAAAAAGAGGCGCTTGTGGAGTGGTGCGATCGCTGGAAAGTTCAGGAACTTTACCTATTTGGCTCGGTTGTAAGGGATGATTTTCGACCAGAAAACAGTGATATCGATGTCATGGTCACATTTTTGCCAGAAGCCAGCTGGGGGTTTGAATTTGTGAGCATGAAGCAAGAATTGGAAAAGCTCTTGGTTCGTAAGGTTGATTTACTGACAAAAGCTTCAGTTGAGAAAAGCGAAAACTGGATTCGTCGCCAGGAGATTCTAGAAACTGCGAAGCTAGTCTATGTCGCGGGATAATGCTTCCCTATTAGATATTTATCGGGCTGGGCAGCAAGCTGTGTCTTATGTTGAGGGGCTTGACCGGAGAGAGCTGGAGACAGATGGGATGCGTGTGTCTGCTATTCTTTATCAGGTGTTGATTATTGGTGAAGCCACTAAACGACTTTCCCAAGAGCTACGGGATGAGCATCCAGAGATCCCATGGAACAACATGGCAGTTATGAGAGATATTGTGGCTCACCACTATGATGAAATAGATTTCGGTGTGCTGTGGAGTGTCCTCCAATTAGGTATTCCTGATATGCTGAGAAAGATACAACCGCTACTACCTACTGAACCTGTTCAATAAGCGTAGAGTGAGAGATTGAGAAGCACTGGATGGCTTTTGACTGGTAATTATTCGGGGCTGAGCGAAGTCGTCTAGCCCTGTGAGGACAGGCAAGCCTATCGCGAAGCATCTTCTATGAAGTTAGTCTGGCAGGAGAATATTATGCAACACCCTTTTTCTGGTCAGCGAATTTCCGTGGTGGGTACATCTGGCTCAGGCAAAACAACCTTGGCGTGTGAGATATCTCAGAGACTACAAATTCCTCATTTGGAGCTAGATGCCTTATATTGGGAGCCAAACTGGGGGGAGCCGCCAGAAGATATATTTCGCCAGCGAGTGTCAAATGCGCTGATGGGTGATCGCTGGGTGGTCGATGGCAACTATAGCAAGGTGCGCGATATCGTTTGGGGACGAGCAGATACCATCGTGTTTTTGGACTATTCGTTTGGTTTAGTGTGGTGGCGCCTATGGCAGCGCACCGTAAGACGAGCATTTCAACAGGAAGAATTGTGGAACGAAAATCGAGAAACAATTCGTCAGTCTTTTTTTAGTCGGGAGTCCATTTTGTTGTGGATGTTACAAACCTACTCAGAACGACGTAAACGATACCCTCAGCTGTTTAGACAGCCTGAGTATCAACATTTGGAAGTCCTACATTTGCAGTCTCAGACCCAGACAAATGACTGGTTGGCTTTAGCATTAAAATCTTAAAATAGCGACAGGCTTCTTCAATTGAGGCCTAGTTTTTAACGTACAGGCGTTCCATGGAACGTTTCTTCAGACATAATTTCTGGATTTTATAAAATTCTTGGCCCTTGGATACCTCTTATGCCTGATTTTGCTACTTTTTCATTGTTTCTCAGCGCCGCTATTGTACTGGCGATTACCCCTGGACCCGGTATTTTTTATGTGATGACCCGCAGCCTTAAGGGGGGCCGTGTCGAGGGCATTGCTTCGGCGATGGGCACTTCGGTGGGGGGTATGTTTCATGTTGTGGCAGCGGCCTTGGGGATTTCGATTGTGCTGGCGACGTCGGCGCTGGCGTTTAACCTGGTGAAATATCTCGGGGCGGCGTACTTGATTTATCTTGGTGTGAAGACTATTTTGAGCCGTGATGGCCATGTGGGCGGTGCTAATATCCGCAGTACGGGGTACAGACGGGCATTTCTTCAGGGAGTAACTGTTGAGGTTTTGAACCCCAAAACGGCGCTGTTTTTTCTGGCGTTTATTCCCCAGTTTATCAATCCAGAGGGGGTTGTTTTTGCCCAGTTTCTGTTGCTGGGTTCAACATCTGTTGCCCTGAATACTGGCGTTGACTTTATTGTAATTGCGCTGGCCGGTCCCATTGGCCAGTGGTTGGAGGCTAGCCCAAGGCTGCGAACGGGGCAGCGCTATGCAACGGGGACAGGGCTGATTGCGTTGGGTGGCTATGTGGCGTTAACGGGTGAAGGAGAGTAGCGATGCTTTGTAGCGATGCTTTATTGCAGATGGAGGCGTTTCGAGCGCTGCCTCAAGAACGTTTGGACTGGATTTGCGATCGCGCCGAACACATGCAGCTAGCCGCTGGCGAGGTGCTTGTCAAAGAAGGCGATCAGCCCCTGGGCTTCTTTATGCAGCTCAGCGGTCAGAT
>JBCCAQ010000142.1:0-13578 GCA_039814735.1 Cyanobacteria bacterium P01_A01_bin.15 | reverse complement strand
TACTGAACCTCAGCCAAGCTGACCCTGACCAACATGTGTTATTGACAGACGGCTTCTCGGTCAATAGAGTAGGCAAATTTGCCTGCCCTGAAATATGTAGAAGCTTCTTATAAAAATCTTGACAGCTAAGACAATCGCTACGACTGGCATTAAAAAAACCCCGCTGGTGGCGGGGCTTGTCGACGTTGGAAAAAGGCACGGGTCGCTACGTTAGAAGCTATAGCCAACGCCTGCGATAAAGTCAACATCATCGTTGCCATCGGCAAACGGAGACCAAACAACAGACCCATTGACCAGCCACTGGTCGTTGACGCGATAGTCGGTACCGCCGGTTACGGCCATTTCGATCGAGCTGTCATCGCCTAGCTCACCGTTGATGCCAGCACCGATGAAAGGATTAAGGCGACCGTCGGGGCCAACAGCATCAAAGTCATAGGTGATCGGCAGCACATAGACAACATCCTCACCGTCATCAAAGTCAAAGTCGGTGGCAACAGCAGGACGTACGGACAGGTTTTCGGACAAAGAGAGCTTACCGTTGACAACAAACCCTTCATCGCTGCCACCGATACCCACATAGTTGTAGTCAGAGGCGTTTTGGGCAGAGGCTGTCATGGGAGCGGCTGCGATCGCAACTGTAGCGATACCAAGGGTGCAAAGAATACGGTTGAATAGCATGGTTAAATTTCTCGAAACGTTTTTAACAGGTGGAAGAACAAGTTGTTGACGTTTGGGGCAACTGAACCTCGCTTCCATGGTCTTGTTGTAGCCTGCGGGGTCTGAGGATGCGAAAAAACGCAGGACACTTTCTGCGGGTGGTCCACTACATAGGGGGCAAAACCCTTGAAAAATCGTTTAATTTAACTGTGCCAGTTGAGAAGCCGCCGCGCAATCTCCATATTGCCAGGGCACCTGCCCTATGGCCCCAATGAGAATTATGCAAACGGGATATCAGCAAAGGTTTACCATAGTAGTTATCAGTTAATATCCGTTTCGAATTGTGTGACCCATGGTGATCCGTATTCAACACTGTCTTGCAGCTGTCGCCCTGTGCCTGGCTATGCTTTTACCCGCTTTTCCAGCGGCAGCGGCAGACCTCTCCCCGGCCCCTGATTCGGCCAATGCCTACATCATTTCCCCCAGCAGTGGAGAGATGGTCAAAGCCCCCTTTACCGTACAGTTTGGCCTTTCCGGCATGGGCATTGCCCCCGCTGGCATAGACCGCCCCAACACCGGTCACCACCATTTACTCATCGACGTCGATCAGCTGCCCCCCCTTAGCGAACCGCTCCAGGGCTCTGAGCAGGTGCGCCACTATGGCGCAGGCCAAACCGAAACCCAGCTCGATCTAGCACCGGGAGAACATACCCTACAGCTGGTGCTGGGTAACTATAGCCATGTTCCCCACAACAAACCGGTGATCTCCGAAAAAATTGTTGTCACGGTTGAATAGGTTTGCACCCTTTACCCACGCCCCAGCTACTGGCCACGGACCGGCACCACGTGTGGCACCCCTACGCGGCCATGCCCAACCCGCTACCGATTTTTCCAGTCAGGTCGGCGACAGGCGTATATCTTGAGCTAGAAGACGGACGTACCCTGGTTGATGGTATGTCCTCCTGGTGGACCTGTATCCACGGCTATGGCCACCCCCGCCTCAACCGGGCTGCCCGCGAGCAAATCGATCGCATGTCCCACGTTATGTTTGGCGGTCTGACCCACCAGCCAGCGGTACAGCTGGCCCAGCAGCTGGTGGACCTGACCCCCGCACCGCTGCAGCAGGTGTTTTTTTGCGACTCTGGTTCGGTATCGGTGGAGGTAGCCATGAAAATGGCGATTCAATACTGGTACAACCTGGGTCAGCCCCAAAAACATCGTTTTCTCACGGTGCGCGGCGGCTACCATGGCGACACCTTTGATGCCATGTCCGTGTGCGATCCGGTTACCGGCATGCACCATCTGTTTAACCAGGTGCTGCGGCAGCAGTATTTTGCAGAGGTTCCCCAGATTCCCTTTTCAGGTGTATGGGACGATACAGATATCGCCAGTTTTGAACAGCGCCTTGTTGAAAACCACGGACAGATCGCGGCGGCAATTTTTGAACCGGTGGTTCAGGGGGCCGGGGGCATGCGGTTTTATAGCCCCAACTATGTACGCCGCGCCAGGGAACTGTGCGACCAGTACAATGTGCTGCTCATTTTAGATGAAATCGCTACGGGGTTTGGTCGCACCGGACGGCTATTTGCCTGTGAACATGCGGCTATTTCGCCCGATATTTTATGTGTGGGCAAGGCCCTGTCCGGTGGGTTTATGTCCCTGGCCGCCACCCTGACCACACCCCACATCAGCCAGGTCTTTTCCCAGGGCGAGGCGGGTGTGTTTATGCACGGTCCCACCTTTATGGCCAACCCGCTGGCCTGTGCCGTTGCCCTAGAAAACATCGCCCTGTTACAAAGCTACGACTGGCCAGCCAAGATCCAGGCCATTGAGGCCCAGCTAAAGACCGAGCTAGCCCCCTGCCGCCAGTCGCCCCAGGTAAAGGACGTGCGGGTGCTGGGGGCGATCGGTGTGGTCGAACTCCATGACCCGGTGGATATGGCGACAATTCAGCCCGCCCTGGTGGATATGGGCGTGTGGCTGCGGCCCTTTGGCCGGCTGCTATACACCATGCCGCCCTACATTATTGAGCCCGCCCAGCTGAGTCAGATTACTGGGGCCATGGTGGCCCTGACCCGCTAAACGCGCCGCCTTTTTTCAGGTATCCTGCGCGCTGTAGTTTTTTGCCATCGCATCATCTGCCAATTTTGCCAACAGCTCGTTTTTAGCGTTTAGCAGGCTGAAACCATGACCGATAGCACGCCTAACCCCGCCCACCCTCGCTGGCAGTTTTGGATCGATCGCGGGGGCACCTTTACTGACATTGTGGCCCGCCGCCCCGATGGTCAGCTGCAGGTGCATAAGCTCCTGTCTGAGAATCCGGGACGCTACGCCGATGCACCGATCCAGGGCATGCGTGAGGTCCTTGGCCTCGCCCCAGATCAGCCGTTCCCCACCGAGCACATTGAGGTGGTCAAAATGGGAACGACGGTGGCCACCAATGCGCTGCTGGAGCGCCAGGGCGACCCGACGGTGCTGCTGATTACCCAAGGGTTTGGCGATGCCCTGCGCATTGGTTACCAAAACCGACCGGATATTTTTGCCCGGCATATCCAGCTGCCGGAGATGCTGTATGACCAGGTAATTGAGGTGCCGGAACGCTACAGCGCCCAGGGCGAGGAGCTGCTTGCCCTAGATCCTGAGGGGCCATGGGTTGAGACGTTGCAACAGGTATTTGATCGGGGGGTGCGGGGAGCTGCGATCGCATTTCTCCACGCCTACCGCTACCCCGACCACGAGCGCCAGGTGGCCGCCGTTGCGGCTCGTATCGGCTTTACCCAAATCTCCGTCTCCCACCAGGTCAGCCCCCTGATGAAGCTGGTCAGCCGGGGCGATACCACCGTTGTCGATGCCTACCTTTCACCAATTTTGCGTCGCTACGTCGACCAAATTGAGCGTGCCCTATCTCCTTTATCTGCGGAGGGTCAGCCAGACAACCTGCGGCTGATGTTTATGCAATCCAACGGCGGTCTGACCAACGCCCACCGGTTTCAAGGCAAGGACAGCATTCTCTCCGGTCCTGCAGGCGGCATCGTCGGCGCGGTCAAAACCTGCACCGGTGCCGGTATCCACAAAATTATCGGTTTTGATATGGGGGGGACCTCCACCGATGTCTCCCACTACGGTGGCGGCGGCGACTACGAACGAGTTTTTGAAACCGAAGTGGCCGGTGTGCGGCTGCGGGCACCGATGATGGCCATCCACACCGTTGCCGCTGGTGGCGGCTCCGTGCTGCAGTTCGACGGGGCTCGCTACCGCGTCGGACCAGGGTCCGCCGGTGCTTACCCTGGTCCCGCCTGCTACCGCCGGGGCGGTCCCCTCACCGTCACCGACTGCAATGTCATGGTGGGTAAGCTGCAGCCCCAGTTCTTTCCCACCGTATTTGGCCCAGCAGGAAATCTCCCCTTAGACAAAGCGACCGTGGGCCAGGGGTTTGAAACCCTGGCCCAGCAGATTGCCCAACAGACCGGTACCCCCCAACCGCCAGAAGAGGTTGCCGCTGGCTTTCTCGCCATCGCCATCGAAAAAATGGCCAGCGCCATCAAAAAGATTTCTATCCAGCGGGGATACGATGTCAGCGACTATACCCTCTGTAGCTTTGGCGGTGCCGGTGGCCAACATGCCTGCCTCATTGCCGAAGCCCTGGGCATGGCTGAAATTTTTCTCCATCCGTTGGCGGGGGTGCTCTCCGCCTACGGTATTGGCCTGGCCGACCTGCGCATCCTCAAAGAGCGCGCCGTTGAAACAGCGCTGACCCCAGCTGCCCTACCCGCGCTCACCAACGCCCTAGATGCGTTGGCATCCGCCGGATATGAGGAGATGTGCGATCAGGGCATTGTGTCTGAGCACATCTCCACCCGGCGTAGGGTTCACCTGCGCTACAGCGGTACCGACTCGGCCATCGTTGTCCCCTTTGGCTCCCTCACCGAGATCAAAGACCAGTTTGAACAACTCTATAAACAACGCTACGGCTTTACCATGGCCGACCAGACCCTGGTGGTCGAAGCGGTGGCCACCGAGACCATTGGCCAAACTACCCCAGTCCCAGAACCATCCATTCGCCAAACCAGAACGGCTCCCCTCGCCCCCGTAACCACCGTATCGATCTACACCAAGGGCCAATGGCATCGCAGCGCTGTCTACCAGCGAGCCGATCTTCTCCCTGACGATGTGATTCTGGGTCCGGCTCTGATTATTGAACCCACCGGCACCAATGTGATTGAACCCGGCTGGTCGGCCCGACTCACCCCGCAAAATCATCTGTTGCTCAGCCACCAGGCTCAATCTCAGCCCCAGTCAAAACAGACTCTCTCCTTGACCCAGCCCGACCCGGTAAAGCTAGAAATCTTCAATAATCTCTTTCGCTCCGTCGCTGAGGAAATGGGCATCACCCTCCAAAACACCAGCTACTCCGTCAATATCAAAGAGCGGCTAGATTTTTCCTGTGCCATCTTTGACCAGCGAGGGCAGCTGGTGGCCAACGCCCCCCATATTCCCGTTCACCTGGGCTCCATGGGCGCAAGCGTCCTCAGTCTGATTCAGGCCAGGGGAGATACCATCACCCCCGGCGATGTTTATCTCTCCAATAATCCCTACAATGGCGGCACCCACCTGCCCGACATTACCGTCATTACCCCCGTCTTTTCAAAAGACCACCGTCAGCCCATCTTTTACGTGGCTTCTCGCGGTCACCATGCTGATATTGGTGGCATCACCCCAGGCTCCATGCCCCCCAACAGCCGCACCATTGAGCAGGAGGGCATCCTCCTGGATAATGTCAGGCTGATGGGCGAGGAAAAATTCTGTACGGCTGATATTACTAAGCGACTCCAGGCTGGCCCCTACCCGGTGCGCAACCTAGAACAAAACCTGGCAGACCTGCGGGCTCAAGTAGCCGCCAATGAGTGTGGTGTCCAGGCACTCCAGCGTATGGTTACCCACTATGGCCTCAACCAGGTGCAGGCCTATATGCAGCACGTCCAAGACAACGCTGAAGAGGCCGTTCGTCGCGTCATTGATGTTCTGTCCGATGGAGAGTTTACCTACACCACCGACGATGGCGTCCAGATTCACCTGACCATTACCATCAACCGGGCAGAGCGCTCCGCCCAAATCGACTTTACGGGAACTTCTCCCCAGCAGGCCAACAATGTCAACGCCCCCCTAGCCGTTTGCCAGGCCGTTGTTCTCTATGGGTTTCGCACCCTGGTGGTGGATGATATCCCCCTCAATGCGGGCTGTCTAAACCCCATAGACATTATTGTTCCAGAGGGCTGTTTGCTCAATCCGCGCTACCCGGCCGCCGTCGTCGCGGGCAATGTTGAAACCTCCCAGGCTGTTGCCAATGCCCTCTACGGTGCCCTGGGCGTGATGGCCGCCAGCCAGGGCACCATGAACAACTTCACCTTTGGTAACGACCGCTACCAGTACTATGAGACTATCTGCGGCGGGTCCGGGGCGGGGCCAAACTTTGCTGGCACCGATGCGGTCCAGACCCACATGACCAACTCTCGTCTCACGGATCCTGAAGTATTGGAATGGCGCTTTCCCGTCCTGGTTGATGCCTTCGGTATCCGTCCTAGCAGCGGCGGCCAGGGGAAATACCCCGGTGGTAACGGCGTTATCCGCCGGATTCGATTTCGTGAAGCAATGACAGCCGCGATCCTTTCCGGCCATCGCCGGGTGGCCCCCTTTGGTCTACACCAGGGTCAGCCAGGGTGCCCCGGCCAAAATCAGATCCAGCGGGCCAACGGCCAGATAGAAACTATCGGCAGCAGTGCCGAGGTCGCCATGGCCGTCGACGATACTTTTATTATTGAAACCCCCGGTGGTGGAGGCTTTGGCGGTTTAGAGTAGGCACCGGGTATCCCCAACCGCTGAAGACACCCAGCATGGGCTATGCGGCCGATTCGGGCTCCGCATCGGCTGGCATCTGACTTTCCATTTCACCAATGGCCGCATTGATAGCAGCCAGGTGTACCTGCAAGCGATCGCGACTTGTCTTAAGCCACTGGAGCTTCATCTTTTGATAGTTGGCATAGAAACTGGCGTAATCACGGCTAGTGCAGGACCCATGGGGGGCGCAAAATGGGAAAAACATGGCGGCAGGTTAAAAGGCTACCTCTACAGGCTAACAACTTTCTAAAAAAGATGGGACGTATGGCCTGTAGGCAAAAAGTTTGCGGGGGTATCATCCGAGCGATTTTTGTAGAGCTGTCGTCAGGGCGATTGATGACACGGCTGTGGGGAAAGGGGGAAAGGGAAAGGGGGAAAGGGAAAGGGGGGATACTTTGTGCGAGTCCCTGGGTGCTAAAAAGACCGTATGGGTTAGCCATTTTTTAGGAGCCAAACATACTCTGTTGCGGCACATTTTCCTTTCAATCCACCGGGTACATCTTTGCTAGTGAGGAGAGTTAAACCATAGCTGTCGCTGTAGTGTCGGCTGACCTCATCACGACTGATTGAAAAAGGAGGGCCTGCCATCAAGGTTTGGTCGTACCCATAGCAAATTAGCAGCTGCGACGCCCCATGGGTAATGTCTATTAGGTGCGTCGTGTAGCGATCGCGCATTGCTGCCGGTAGGGCCACTAGGGCAGCTCTGTCATAGATGGAATCCACCGGGCCAAGCGTATGGCCAGATAGCTCAAAGATGTTACCCACAAATATGTCGATATCTGTGGCGCTGTAATGCTTTACCGTACCGACGTCTGAAATTTTTGGCTCTACCCCAAGTTCCATAAACAGTTGCTCAATAGCCATTTCGCTCAGTTCAGCTCCGGCGACGCGATAGCCGTTGGCAAGTAGCCAGGAAATATCCTTGGTTTTACCGCACAGGGGGACAAACACACGGCGGCCTTTGACCAGACCAAGCGCCTTGAAATGCTTGACCAGCAGAGGGTTGGCTTCACTTCTGTGGAAAGCAATATTATTGTCTCGCCATCGCTGCAGCCAAAAATCTGTATCCATATTCCCTGGGTTAAGTTGTATTTACAACAGTGTAACCAACTGTGTCTGCGACTATCTGCATCTAATCTAAACGGTTTAGGTCAATCCGTTGCGCTCCAGCTGTTAGCCTGTCCCCCAGGCGTAGGATTTCGCTTCATTATCAATGACCCATCGGCGCTGCTAAACGTCTCAAATCCGAAACGTTTGTACAGCCGTACCGCTGGATTATCCACCGAGACGCTCAGGGAAATGGGTGAGTGGCCCCAGGCTGATGTCATTAACTGAGTAAGCAGCTGGGTCCCTACGCCCTGACCGCGATGGGCATAGGAAACCGCCATACTGAGTTCAGGGGTATTGTCATCTATATGGCCGTAGCCCTTGTACTTTCCTTTGGGTAAGCGCAGCCACACGGCACCCACGCGCTGACCGATGACATGGCTACTCAGAAAACCGCAGTCGCCTTCTCGACCCCAGCCTTGAACATAGCAAGCAAGCTCTGGAATTTGGACTATCTCTCGCGGTAGGGCAGGCTGTCCGTCTGGTACGTAGAGGGCTTGGTACAACATTTCCCAGAGAAACGGTTCGTCTTCTGGACTAAGCGGTCGAGTGATGTATTTCATACTCCCCGGTATGTGTTTAAGCCTGGTAACGACTGTAACGCCTACCACTCAAAACTGTGGGGCATTGGTGCCGCTGTGGCAAACAGGCCATTCACGCCGATGGCGATGTTCAGCTTTCGAAACAGTTCTAGATTACGTCCAGAAAAAACGGGGCTGACGGCTTGACTGATGCACAGCGCTACCCGTATCGTTTCTTTTAGGTCGCTGATATCCCTATCGTGGCCTGTCCTACAGAACTCAATGACTTAGCGCGGTCAGCAGGTGTGTTCACCACCTACTAACCGCATCACCCCCAAACTGACGTATCCAGTTTGCGAGCTAGGCTTATTATGCCTCAGCCGCTCACCGACACTACAGTTGGGCGTTGCTGAACGTTGAGACATCTCCATCGGGTGCTGGTCTTTTTATCGGCGCTAATGGTGGTGTATACCTTAACCTCGGCAACCGCAGTTTCTGCGGCGTGGCTAAGCTCCTTGGGTTCTGCTTTCCTCACGTTTCCATACGTTTACTAGGAGATCAGAACTCATGTTTCAAACCTCTTCCCAGGGCGCAACAGCGTCCACCGTTTCCCCTACCCGCTCAACAGAACCCCTACCCGAGCACGACTTTGAGGACGTGCGGCACCTGCTGTTGGGCAGTCTCACCGCCGTGCAGCGCACCATTTTGGACCTGCACACCAAACAGTATGCCGAACCCAACGACTGGAGCCGCCCCCTGGCCACCGGTCGCCCCAATGAGGTGATGGCGATTTTGACCCGGCGGGTCAGGGTGGATTAACCGGCGGGGGAGCTGTTCACTGAAGGAACAACTTGGCCTATGCCGCCAGGGATCGCCTGGCAGCCACTAAGGGATGTGCGTGAAAATAAGAAGCCTTTCTGAAGCTTGGCAATAGCTGGTTCCCCTTGGCAAGGGGAACCGTCAGGGAGGGGTCTTCGACCTCTAGTGCTAGCGACCGAAGACCCCTCCGCCTACGGCACCTCCCCTTACCAAGGGGAGGATCTTACCCAACTGCTTTTTGTCTGGGATTTTATTTGTGTGCAATCGCCTAACCCCTCTCAGTGGGTTTGATTCAATTAGCCCTGGAACTTTCAGCCCAGGGCGGGGCATCGCTGTTGCCGGTATCTACACAGTTCAGTCGGTTGAGGCTGGAGCGTCAACCGACCCTGCCCGATCGCGTGACCCGCTAACCAAAGCGCAGCGTTGTAAACACAAATCGGATAACAAACACAATGGCCAGCACCCAGGTGATAACCGACACCTCACGGGCGCGGCCGCTAACGGCTTTGGTAAAGGGATACAGAATCAGTCCCGCCGAGAGTCCAGCGGCAATGGAAAAACCCAATGGAATAAAGAACATGGTGACAAAGGCCGGAATCGCCTCGGTTAAGTCGTTCCAGCGAATACTGGAGACGCTGGACATCATTAAAACACCGACGATGAGCAGCGCCGGGGCGGTGGCAAAGGCGGGAATGGCTTCAAAAATGGGAACAAATAACAGCGCTATAAGAAACATGCCAGCGGCGACAACGGCGGTGAAGCCACTACGACCGCCTTCGGCTACGCCTGAGGCGGATTCGGCAAAGGTGGTCACCGTCGATGTACCCATCAGGGCTCCGGCGGTGGTTGCGATCGCATCCGCCGAGAGCGCCTGGTTTGCCCGAGGCAGTTCTCCCTTGTTGTCAATGTAGCCAGCCTGGGTGCCCACCCCCATCAGGGTGCCGATGGTATCAAACATATCCACAAACAAAAAGACCAGCAGGACAGCGACAAAATCAATAATGTTACTGCCATTAATGCCGCTAAGACCCACAAACGCCTGACCAAACAAATGGGACGGAAATACCGGCATCGCCACAATCCCACTGGGGGGAGTAGCCACCCCAAACACCCAACCCAGGATAGCGGTACCCGCAATCCCCCACAGCAAGGCACCTTTGATCCGACGGATCAAAAACATAGCGGAGATAAAAATACCAAACGTGGCCAGCAGGGTAGCGGGCTCCCGAAAACTACCAAAGGCTGTTTTAGTCACGTCGTTAGCAACAATCAGCCCGGCACCGCCAATTTCTGTCGCACTGCTCAGGCCAATGTAGGCCAAAAACATACCAATGCCAACGGTGGTGGATGCCTTGATACAAGCAGGCACCGCTGCAATCAGATGGCGGCGAATATCGGTGATGGTCAGGGCAATAAAGATCAGCCCCTCAATCAGAACGCAGGCCATGGCCACCCGCCAGTCAATCCCAAGCCCCAGCACAACAGAATAGGCAAAAAAGGCATTGGTCCCCATACCGGGGGCAAGCACAAAGGGATATTTGGCATAGAGACCCATCACCAGGGTGCCAATGACAGCGGTTAGCCCCGTCACAACGATCAGCTCTCGAAATAGGTCGCCCGACTCGTTCAAAAATACCGCATCCGACATAATAATCGGATGCACGACCAGAATGTAGGCCATGGTCATAAAGGTGGTCAGTCCGGCCAAAATCTCGGTGCGGAAGCTGGTCTGGTAATGCTCAAAATCAAAATACTGTGCGATCGCAGCCTGCCACCCGGAATAGGGCGGCGGGGATGCCCCAGGCGGCTTTTGTCCCAGACCTACGTTACTTTGACTCATAAAGGATTTTCCAAAGAACAGCACCGAGCGTGACAGCTCATGCTTACTGTATACAAGCAAGATGGAAGGAGCTGTGCCAAACGCTACAGTCTTTGGGGGGGCGGTGCGATCTCAGCTACCAGCCCCCCAGGCTCCCTTGCTCAAAGGGTCTCAAAATCAATGGACCTGGCCACCCAGACGAATAGATCTAGTAGATGATCTTTGTATACAGAATGCATTAAAATTCTGACTGTAGCCGCAGTAACGGTCGGGGCTGGCTGCCCCCGTATACACTCGACCCCAAAGCCCGCTGCCAACCCCCAGTCCCATACATCGCAGCATCAGTACCCATGGCGGAAACTGACCTCAACACCTTGGCTGGTGCCAGCCTTGTCGTAGAACATACCGTCCCCAGCGGCAAAGGCTTAGCCTTTCGCTGGTGGCATTCAAAAGTCACACGCCGGGCCAGACAGTTTAAGGGATACATTCGCACTGACCTGTATTCACCGGTGAAGGGACCCCAGTCAGATCAGCCGCTCAAGTGGTATTCCATTATTCACTTTGAATCCCCTGACCTGTTAAAAAAATGGCTCAGGTCGCGGGAGCGGGAATCGCTGATTGAAGCTGGGCGCAAAATCTTTGCCTCCTACCAGTTTATGTCCTTTGCCACCGGTCTAGAGGGCTGGTTCTCTCGCCGAACGGGGACAGAACAGCTAGGGTTTGGGCCCCCCGCCTGGAAACAAAATGCAGCGGTTGTGCTGGGTCTATATCCAACGGTAATGCTGCAGTCAGCCCTATTTATGGCCCTGGGGGTAATGCAGTCTTGGTCGCTACCCAGCTCCATGGTGGTCAACAATATTATTACCTCTTCTCTTTTGACCTGGGTGATCATGCCCTTTATCACCCGGCTGCTGGGGTTTTGGCTCCAGCCGGTCCAGCAGCCCACCGACTGGAAAACCGATGCATTGGGGGCTGGCATTATTGTTGCTGCCCTGGGGGTGATGGTCATATTTTTTAATTGGTTTTAGGTCATGGGCAGGCGCGTTTTCCCGAGCTGGCTCGCTGTTTTAACAGTCCGTCTGTGGGCCATTACCCTGGGGCTAATGGTGGGCTGGTTTGGCTTTACCGAGCTGGCGGCCACGGCGCTGCCTGAGCCGTCCCCGGCCAAACCGATTCAACTGACCACCACCGACGATGCCGGTGTGGGCTCTCTGCGGTGGGCCATTACCCAGGCCAATGCCTCCCCAGACGATGATGTGATCGCCTTTGACGAGATTCAAGGAGAGATTTTACTCCACAGCCCGCTACCTGCGATTGCCACCAACCTGACGCTAATGGGTAACGGTAACGATGCGATTAGCGGCGGCGGTCGCCACCGCGTACTTCAGGTGGATGGTGGCAGTGTTGTTATTCGCGATCTTACCCTGGCGGATGGTTTAGCCAGGGGCGACGATGGTTTCCACGGTGGCGGCGGCGGTGCTGGCATGGGCGGCGGTCTGTTGATCCATCGCGGCACCGTACGGATTAGCCAAACCCGGTTTATTAACAATCAGGCCGTAGGCGGCAGCGGTAGCCGGCTACCGCTACACATTCAAACCCAGGATAATCAGCTTGAAGTCAACCGAGGGGCCATCGCTGGCATCGCTGGGATTGGGTTCTCCGCCACCGCGCCACCGGCCCCCATGCCAGAAGCGGATATTAGCCGTACCCAAGCCACCATCCGGGCCAACCGTGGTGCGATCGCAGGGGTGAGCGGCATCGGCATCAACGGCATCGGCACCATCGCCTTTGGCGGCGGCGGCGGCTTTGGCGGCTTTGGCAATGCGGGCAACGGCGGCAACGGCGGCAACGGCGGTACCGACAGCGGCAACGGCGGCAACGGCGGCAACGGTGGTGACGGCGGCGTCGGTATCTTTGGTAGCTTTGCCCGTTGGGAAGACCAGGGCAGTATCGGCACCATTGCCTTTGGCGGCGGCGGTGGCTTTGGCGGGTTTGGCAATGCGGGCAATGGCGGCAACGGCGGCAATGCCACAGTCGCCATTGCCAGCGGCGGTAACGGTGGTGACGGCGGCAACGGTGGCTTTGGCGGCGGCGGCGGCGCAGGCGGCTTTGGCGGTACGGGCGGAACCGTGGGTCGTCCCGGCCAGGGCGGCTTTGGCGGCGGCACCGGGGACGTTGGCTACGGCGGCAGCGGCGGCGGTCTCGGCGGCGCGATTTTTATTCGTTCCGGCAGTCTGCTACTCAATCAGGTCAGCTTTGAGCGCAACGCTGCGATCGCAGGGCCAGGTCCAGCACCGGGCCAGGGCAAAGGCGGCGCTATCTTTATCTCACCAGGCCCAGCAACGCCCGAGAACCCAGAAACCCAACAACCATCCCCACAGAAACCTCCCAAAGTATGGCTCCTCGGCAAACCACCCACATTTCTCAACAACACAGCCACCGACGCCGCCGAACTCCCCACCGACAACAACAACATCTTTGGTCCAGTCTCCCAGCGATCCTAAGAAGCTACCAAACAATAGTTTATGGTT
The DNA here is from genome assembly GCA_039814735.1 of Cyanobacteria bacterium P01_A01_bin.15. Taxonomy (GTDB): domain Bacteria; phylum Cyanobacteriota; class Cyanobacteriia; order Phormidesmidales; family Phormidesmidaceae; genus Leptothoe. Next base: position 229 of record JBCCAQ010000142.1, on the reverse strand, counting down.
AGGCACAGCAGCGTTTGCCCTGACCTCTCCGTAACTCCCACCACACCTGAATCATTGCCATGAACGATAACCTCCTTCGGTTGTTGAAAAGTGGACGACAGCGGCTCAGCCGACGGCATTAGCCGCTCAAAAAAATCAAAGTGTAGTATGTTTACTTCATCGTTTTTTTGACAAAGGTGTCTCCAAGGGCACGATCCAATCAGCTGGCAGCAGTGACTGTCGAACTTTT
>JBCCAQ010000305.1:0-5623 GCA_039814735.1 Cyanobacteria bacterium P01_A01_bin.15 | reverse complement strand
GCTCAGGCGATCGATTTGCGACTGGCAGAGCTGACGAATCTCAGCGGATGACACCTCCTGGCGATTACGAACTGCTGAATGGGGCGTTGCATACATCCTTAACCCACTCCCACCTCAATCTGCTAACTGTAGTATCTGTCCTAACTCTGAAATACCTGTGTCTTTCTCTAGAATCAACATTTTTTTATCAATATGCAAGCCTCTAGGGCAAAGTTGGGTGTAAACACGCAGTCTTTCAAATTCATGCAAACATGCCACCCTGGTTACTTAAACCGAGGGGCGGCATTCTCCGATGGGATTGAGTTTGGCCCCGAGGAAAAGTGAGGTGGACAGTTCTAACCTGGTCTCAAAGAGATTGGTACGACTGCGGACTAAGCTGACTCCTTGGGAACAGCCTGGGCGGTGACCGGTGCGATCGCACCGTCGTCTTCTGCCGCCGGGGCAATGGCCGAGTCAGGCCGTACTGTCGGGGCCTCATACACAGCCAAATCAAACCAAAAGGTAGTGCCAAGACCCACCTCGCTCACCAGACACATTTGACTGTTGTGTTTGCTAATAATGTTTTTTACAATCGACAGCCCCAGACCGGTTCCCTCCAGGGTGTGGACTCGATTTTCCACACGATAAAACCGATCAAAAATAGCATCTTGATCCTCCGGAGCGATGCCGATGCCCGTATCCGCAATTTCAAGCCGCACATGTCCGGCAAAATCTGGGTGCTCAACGGTCGACGGAGCCCGATAGACACGAATGGCAACACAGCCCCCCGCCGTTGAAAACTTGAGACCGTTGCCCACCAGATTTCCCAACACCTGCAGGGTGAGATCGTAGTTTCCCAGAACCGGTGGGAGACCGTCCTCAATGTCTTGGATCAGCTCAATACCCTTGTCCTTAGCATTGAGCTGATAGGTGCGGAGAATTTGCTCGACGGGCTGATGGATGTCTAAAGCCGAAAACTCATAGCGACGGTTGGACTCCAGCCGTGAGAGATCTAGCACATCATTGACTAGCCGGGTCAGCCGATCGGTTTCATTGCTGGCCGTTTCTAAAAACTCCTGGCGCTCCCGCTCCGAGAGATCTTCACCGTATTCATGAAGGGTTTCAATAAACGATTTGATATTAAACAGCGGCGTGCGTAGCTCGTGGGAAATATTGCTAATAAACTGGCTTTTGGCCGCATTTAGGGCTACCTCGCGGGTAATGTCCTGCACCGTTAGGGCAATGCCTTTGACCGTGGCCCCTGACTGGTCCAGCACAGAGTTGAGCAAAACGCGGATAGTCCGGCTGCTGGGCTCGGTTAGGGAAATCCGAAATTCTTGGCTTTCCGACGAGTCGCCCTGGGCTGCCTGGTAAAGGGGGCGGGTCATTTGCACCCTCACTTCCGTGGGCAGATGCTGCAGAACATTGCCCTCCGGCGGCAGCTGGGTATCCCAACCAAATATGCGGCTAGCGGCCGTATTGGCCAATACCACCGCCAGGTTGGCGTCGATCAAAATTGCGCCGTCGGCAATGGTGGACACCAGCCGCTCTAGCTTGGCTTTCTCAGCGGTCAGCTCTTCAATATTTTGTTCTTCGTAGCGCTCTAGGCGCTCCGCCATATAGTTAAAACTTTTGATCAGCTCCCCTAGCTCATCACCACCGCGAGACAGATCAATGCGCTGCTTAAAGTTGCCCGCCGCAATATTTTTCACACCGGTCAATAGCTCTTTGATCGGCTGTGTAATCGTGAGGGCGTTGAACACAGCACCCAAAATCACCATTACCCAGATACACACAAATACAGCAATGGTGACATCACGGGTTAGGTGGGACGAGGCCACCACCGTAGGATTGGGATTGATGCCCAGGGCCAGGACACCCAGATACCGGTCCTTAACCTTGAGCGGTACAAAGACATCGGTCACCTCACCAGCCGGGGTCAGGTGCTGACGCACCATGGGCAGATCAACACTTTTTACATAGTTCTCCGGCAGCTGCATGCGGCGGCTGAGGGTAAGAGAATTTTGCACCGCTGACTCAGCGTAGGGAATCCCAAAAAAGACATACCCTTCCTGGTCGGCATAGAGCATGTAGCGAATGCTCGAGGTGCTCTCCATAAAGCGATGGGAAAACTGGGCCAGCTCGTCTAGCTGCTGGGATTCCACCAGGGGAGCCGTATTGGACGCCAAGAGTAGCCCCAAGTCACGACCAAAGCGCGTATCGTTTAAACGGGCATCTAGCTGAATTGTATTGACGGCCCAAAACGTCAGGCTGCTCATAATGAGGGACACCACCAGTGTGGCCCCAGCCATCAAACGTGTCTGGAGGGTAAAGTCTTTCCACCAGTCGGCAATCAGCGTCCGAATCTTTTGTAACAGCTCAACCATTCAACCTACGCAAACCGCTCAACGCTATTGTGACACGAATCCCAGAATGGGCAATGGCGTGGCTGACATGGCAAGCCGCAACGGTCACACAAGCTTGTCGATGAGTAGGTGAATAGCGCCGGCTCAAACCCGATCGCTGACCCGGTGGCCAATATCTCGACGGTAGTAGGCATGGTTAAACTGAATTTCGGCCACCGCCGTGTAGGCATTTGCGATCGCAGCCCCAAAGCTATCACCCAGGGCGGTCACCCCCAAAATTCGCCCACCGTTAGCGGTTAGCTCCCCTTTATTGAGCTGGGTACCGGCGTGAAATACCATGGCCCCGGTCTGGGTAGCCGCGTCGATTCCGGCAATGGCCATGCCCTTAGGATATGGACCGGGATAGCCCTCAGCTGCCATCACCACACAGGCTGTGTAGCCCGACTTCCACCCAAAGGGGGGCAGCTGGCCCAAACGCTGCTCGCAGCAGGCCAGCATGATTGTATCCAGGGGGGTGGCCAACAGGGGCAGCACCACCTGGGTTTCAGGATCGCCAAAGCGGCAGTTAAACTCAATCACCTTGGGATCGCCTTCTGGGGTAATGATCAGCCCGGCGTAGATCACCCCTCGATAGTCAATGTTGCGTTGGATGAGCGCCTGTAGGGTGGGTTCTAGCACCTCGGTCTGAATCCGCTCTAGCAGCGCCGGGGGGACGACGGGGGTGGGCGCATAGGCTCCCATACCGCCGGTATTAGGGCCGGTGTCGCCCTCTCCCACCTGTTTGTGGTCCTGGGCCGGCATCAGCGGGCGAATGGTAATACCGTCGGTGACCGCTAGCACCGAGGCCTCTTGACCGGTCAGAAATTCTTCGATCACAACTCGGGTACCGGCGGCCCCAAACTGACCATCAAAAATGACTGCGATCGCAGCCGTGGCCTCCGCCAGGGTCATGGCAACGGTCACCCCTTTACCAGCGGCCAGACCGTCCGCCTTGACCACGATCGGTGCTCCCTGGCGCTCTACGTAGGCGGTGGCCTCCTCGCGGGTATCAAACACCGCACTGGCCGCTGTGGGAATATTGGCCGACTGCATCAGCGCCTTGGCCCAGGCTTTGCTGGATTCTAGCTGGGCTCCCATGCGGCTAGGACCAAATACCGTAATCCCCTCCGCCCTCAGACCGTCCGCCACACCGTCTGCCAGAGGCTGCTCTGGACCAATGGCCACAAGGCCAATGTTCTGTACCTTAGAAAACCGAGCAATGCCCTCCACATCGTCAACGGACATGGCCAAATTGCGACAGCCCGGCAGGGTTGCCGTACCGCCATTTCCTGGAATACACACCACCTCAGTCACACTGGGTGACTGCAACAATGTCCATGCCATGGCGTGCTCCCGCCCGCCACTCCCGATTACAATGGCCTTCACAGTGTTCTATCCCTGACAATAAGCGGGCTTTATTTTCCCATGTCGCGGCAAAATTGGGGAAACCCCAGTGTGCCTAATTGGGACAACGCAGATACTTCCATAAAGGGGTGCCTACCCGGTGGCTTTTTCCCGGAAATGTCCCCAGGCCATGGCCAGCCGCCACCCTACTGGCGACTCTCTTCGTCCCCACTGTCATCCTCGGGTGCCAGCTCGGCGGCCGTGATCCCCTCTGTGCTGTTGCCAAATCGCCAGAGTACTGCTGCCGCCTCGGCTCGAGTTACCCCCTTATCGGGCTGAAACAGGGTGGTGTACCCCAAGGCCCGTCGAATATTGGCAAATTCGCCGTTGCTATGATCGGCCAGGACCGCTTTGAGGGCCGCCGGTTCAACTCTGCTCGCATCTTGAAATCCCCAGGCTTCACCCACCGCTGCCGCCGTGGCCTCCGGCAGGGTTGACCGCGTGTCCAGGGGTACTTTCCAAAGGATGAGGTCCTTACGGGTCAGGGGCGCATTGGGCCTAAAGGTGACCGCCGTTGTACTGCCATTGAGCGGACTTGGGATAATGCCCGCTTCCGCTAAACCTTGGATTGCCGGAAAATCAATATTTGTATTCCCCACATCCTGAAAAGCAGGCTCGGAGCTTTCTACGGCGGGGCGAATTTTTTTAGCGGGCTGGTCGCTGTAGAAGCGATTATTGACCGCCAGCAGCCAGCGAGCGTACTCCCGCCGGGTAATAATCTGATTGGGTACAAACGCATTGGGATCCCGCTCAATCTCGTCGTTGGCGTCCACATCAATCAGCTGCAATACCTCTAGGTCAATCAAATCCTCCATATACTGCTGCAGTTCCTCAGGGGCTTCGCCGATATCGAGGTAGCTGGGGGTAAAGGCTAGCGGCACACTGGCATCGGAGGCTGCCGATGGAGTCGGCGTTGCCGGGCTGGAGACTGGTGCAGGCGTTTCAATCGTGCTAGACGGGGTGCTAGCGGTGCCAGCGACGCTCTCTTCTGCCATCAAACTGGGGTCAGGTTCAAGATTTTGTTCTAGGGACGTGCCCAGGGGACTGCCCTCGCACCCGGCCAGGGTGACCCCCAAGATCAGACCTAAAGCTTTTACAAAATACTGACGAGGGGAGTGCTGCATTCAACTCAGTCCCTTAGAAGCGGCTCTACCACGCTAGCTTAAATAAACCCATCTATTGCAGGCTAGGTTAGAGAAACACCTGCGCTTTATTAAACCGATGACCCGCCCGCTCATTATTGACTGCGATCCTGGAGTAGATGATGCGATCGCACTCCTCCTGGCCCTAGCCCATCCCACCGCCCTAGGCATCCTGGGCATCACCACCGTGGCAGGCAATGTGCCCCTACCCTACACCAGCCAAAATGCCCTCAAAATCCTCGCCCTAGCCCACCGTGACGTACCGGTCTACGCAGGCTGCCCCCGACCTTTGCTCAGACCCCTATTCACCGCCGCCGACATCCACGGAGCCACCGGTCTCCAAGGAGCAGAGCTGCCTGAGCCTGGGCGCTCCCCAATGGTGCAACACGCTGTTGCATTTTTAATCGACACCTTGCAACAGGCCGTTGCACCCGTCACCATAGCCGCCCTCGGGCCGCTCACTAATATTGCCGTGGCCCTTATCCAGGCACCCCAGATCGCCAACAAAATCGACACCATCATCGCCATGGGCGGTGCCATCACCCACGGCAACGTCACCCCCGCCGCCGAATTTAATATCTATGTTGACCCCCACGCAGCCCAGGTCGTCTTTGAGTCAGGTATTCCCATCACCCTGATTACCCTAGACACCACCCACCAGGTGCTCACCACCCCCGAGCGCTTGGACACCTT
>JBCCAQ010000339.1:0-4489 GCA_039814735.1 Cyanobacteria bacterium P01_A01_bin.15 | reverse complement strand
CATGCGTGATGTCAAGCACTACATGCGTCTCATCAGCTACAGCCTCGTCGTCGGCGGTACCGGTCCCCTTGATGAGTGGGGCATTGCCGGGCAGCGTGAGGTCTATCGTGCCCTCAACCTACCCACCGCGCCCTATGTCGCTGCCCTCAGCTTTGCTCGCACCCGTGGCTGTGCTCCCCGCGACATGTCCAACCAGGCACTCACCGAGTACAACGCCATGCTCGACTATGTCATCAACTCCCTTTCCTAGGAGACTGATGCGATTGGGCGTTTGACTATAAACTAAATAGTCTTTACCTGGAGATTCTTAGGAGTCTCCAGGTTTACTTATAGATATGGCCATGGATAAACGTTTCGCCAACATTTTTGGCTTGACAGAAGAACAGTCTATTACCTTGCTAGATACCCCCCCTGAGCAGGCCGCCGATGAGAGTGAGCGCTATATTGCCGCGTCGCAGCTAGCAAACTATCCATCAGCGGCGGCGATTGAGGCCCTGATTCGTGCCGTGAAGACCACCTACGATTCACTGGATAATCGGATTACCCGGCGTAAGGCCGTGGAGTCTTTGGGTAAGCTCAAGGCAACACAGGGATTAGACGTGATTCGGGGGTGCTTTGGCGACGCGGATCGCTACACGGTGGAAGCCGCCGTCTGGGCCGTTGGTGAAATTGGCACCGATAGTGGTGAGATTTTGGACGAGATTGGCCAGCTGTTGACAAAACCCGATCAAACCTATCGGGTGATTATTCACACGCTGGTAAAACTGGATGCCGTCGCCGCCGTCGATCGGGTGCGTCCTTTTATGACCCATGCCGATGAGCCAACGGCCAGCGCTGCCATCGCCGCCGTCTGCCGGTTTACCCAGGACCCAGGTCAAATTGATCGGGTGCTGTCGTTTTTGCAAAGCGACAGCGTTACTACCCGGCGCGCCTGTCTCGAAGATTTAATTAACGCCCGTCACTATCCAGCAATTCCCGCCATTGCCCGCTGTCCCATTTCCCTTATGTTCCGACTACGGGCCGTACGGACGCTGGCCGAAATCGGCATGGCCGCCGGGGAGATCACCCCCGATCGGGTGCTGCCGGTGCTGGATCAAATTTTGCTAGATCATCCCCAGGATCTAGACCTGGTCCATGCCTACGATCGGCCCCCCACGCTAGAGTTTTTAATCCGTGAGCTGTATCAAACTGACTTTGGGCGCACCTATCTCGCCATTCAAACCCTGATTGAACAGCCGCCCGAGGCCTTACCAGCAGCCCTGTTTGACACCTATAAAAAAGAAGCCCACAACGACTATGGCGCCCACTACCATGTGATGAAGCTCATGGGCTGGCTCCACCATCAACCGGCCTACGATCTGCTAATCGAGACCTTAAACAATACGGCTCCGCAGTTTATGAAATCTCGGGCGGCAGCGGCGCTCTCCTTGGGCTACCTGGGAGATTCTCGGGCCGTTGCTCCGCTGCAGACAACCGCCCACAGCCCCATCTGGATGCTGCAATATGCCTCGCTCATGGCCCTAGAAAAACTGGGCGACTACAGCCAGCATAATTTGCTGCTAGGGGCCGACGACTGGGCCGTTAAAGCCAGGGCTAACCAGGCGGTTTCCCCTCCCCAGGTCTCGGTCTAAAACTGTGGTCCAAATTACTGTTTCACACTTCCCCACATCAATCCATGGATGCCTCTTTTGAACAACTCAAACATCCCAACCCCCATATCCGCGAGCGGGCCATGGTGGAGATTATGGAGCACCGGGACGACACCACCATCCCGCGATTGATGAGCGCGCTGGACGCAGATGACACCGTCTATCGTCGGGCAGCCGTCAAAACCCTGGGGGCGGTGGGGGCAGACGCTGTTCCGGCCATTGTGGAAGCCCTGGGTAACAGCGACAACGTTACGGTGCGGGGTAGCTGTGCTAAAGCGTTGGCCCAGGTGGCCCTCAACTATCCCGATCGGCCCTTTCCAGAGCTGGGGCTGCAGGGGCTTAAACAGTCTCTCAACGACCCCAATCCGGTGGTTAATATTGCCTCAGCCATGGCTTTAGGAGAGATTGGAGATGCCGCCCTGGAGATTTTGTTGGAAACATTGCAAACAACGGATAATGTTGCCCTAGCGGTTTCCATTGTCAATGCGCTAGCTTCTGTCGGTGGCGAGCAGGCGGTGGAGGTGCTCACGGCCCTATGCCAAGACGATGCTACCGATAGATACGTCCAAGAAACGGCGACCAGCGCCCTATCCCGGATGGAAATGGTCCAAAAATACTCTCGTCCAGACAGCTAGGACTCCAGCTGGTCTAACACCTGGCGAGTATGCTTCAAAACAGTTTGCCACTGGGTGGGTGGGGTTTTGAGCAAGGATTTCCAATGGCGGGCTGTTTTGGCTTTCTCCACCAAGGCTCGACTCTGGTGGATGTAGTGAAACCCCCCGATCGTTTTGAGTTGCATAACAGTTTGTAGTTCTTGGCGATAGTTTTCCATGGTGGCTGTTGGAGAGTCCGCGAATGAACTAGGACCGGGCACTATGCCTTTAAAATTATATCTGAGCCGTTGGGCTGTACCAGGGTGATCCGATCGGCGTAGCGGGCGATCGCAACAATTTCACGCTGCTGTGAGCGCAGCTGCTGAGCGATCTCGGCGGCCGGACAGTGGATCACCAGGCCATTGCAGCTGGTGTCCCACTTGAGCTCACAGTCCTGGATAGCGGCGATGTCCGCCTTTAAACATTGCAGCAGCCGATTGATGGCCTTAAATGCCTGCAGCCATTGCGAACTATCAAGCTCGGTTTCTAACCGGCTGCGCAGGGGATTTTGCTCGTCAGTCCCAATCGTCATTAGCGGCGGCCTTTTTCTGGATTTGGCTAATGGCCAGGTTAAAAATCGGCTGGAGGCTATCATCGGATTCCTGCGCCATGGCGGTCTCCAGGGCCGCCACCGTATCGGCCTGCCCAATTTTCATAATGGCCAGTACCGCTGACTTACGGGTCTCAGAACTGGGATGTTGCAACAGCGTTAGCAGCGGGGCAACGGCGGGCTGATGGGCCAGATTACCGAGGACGGCAGCGGCCTCACAGCGTACGCTCTCGGCGTCATCCCCAAGGGCGTTGAGCAAAATATCAAAATTGCTGGGGCTGGCGTCTTCCTGGGCGACTTTTGCGATCGCACCCACCACCGCTGTCCGCACCGCCTCCGACTCGGCATTTAACGCCGCTAGCAGCAGATCCTTAGCCTCAGAACCCATAAATGCCAAGGCCCAGGCAGCATGCCCCTTGATCGTCTCAGAATGACTGGGGTCTTCTAAAATCCGCAGCAGATCCGGTGCGGCGGGCCTTCCTGTCCGTGCCAAGGCTCCCACCGAGGAACCTTGAACAACCGTATCGCTATCGTTGAGAAAGGAATTGACCAAGACCGGCACCGCCGTCGGATCGGCAATCAGCGTCAGGGTTTTGGCACAGGCCCGACGGACAACCTCATTGGGATGATTTGCCAGGGCCTCCACCAGGACCGGTGTGGCCGCTTCGCCAATCTGGCCTAGGGTTTCAGCAATACGCAGACGCATCAGCCCACGCCGGTCGGAGAAACTCTCCACCAGCTGCCTCAGGGTGTCCCCGTCTGACTCATCAAACGAAAGCACATCAATTTGTTCATTGACCCGCCGGACCAAAACATCGGTGGCTTCCTGCCGCTGCGTTTCGTCTAGACCCACACTAAAATTTGTCATTGCCACCAGCGCTGATAAAAAATCAAACCAGAATAGAGCTTTGGCCGCGCCCCGCAAGACCACAGCCCCAGCCGTCAGTTTACTCAGCCGCCACCTCAGGTGCAATAGCCGCTAGCTGAGCGCGCAGCTGGGTTAGGGCCGCGTCAATTTTGGCCAGTTCAGGTTCCAGCTTGGCCATGGTCTCCTTTTTAGACACTTTGGCCTTTTTAGCCGCATCTACAGTCTCACTGGTGAGACGCTCACGGTACTTTTCAAACTCAGCAATCAGTTCGGTGATTTCCTCGACGGTTATCTGGGATGTCGCCGTATCAGCAGAGCTAGTCATGGTGGTAATCCCTTTGGTTAAAAATCACAAATTATATACAAGTCTATTTTCACGGCTGGGCCGTCGTTTGTCATTAGTTCAATCACTCTATCTGATATCTGAGGAAACAAAATTCATTAGGCTCCACCGGACATACAGACGTTGCCTGCAACGTCGCTCACTTAAATGAGCGCTATGTAACGGAATGTTGCTTTGTTATTAACATTAAAGACTTACGGAACGGCAATTACCTATGTTTGGTGTGGAGTCAGCCAAACTGCTGTGGTGGTTGACCCCAGAACTTACCCAATGTTTTTTTAGAGTAAGGAGAGCTCAATGCTTGACGCTTTTTCCAGAGCGGTTGTATCCGCTGATGCCAGCACTGCCCCCATCAACGATCTCGCGGCCCTCAAAGACTTCGTCGCCAACGGCAACCGTCGCCTTGATGCCGTCAACGCGATCGCT
>JBCCAQ010000406.1:0-2009 GCA_039814735.1 Cyanobacteria bacterium P01_A01_bin.15 | reverse complement strand
GGACTCTTCTGCCTGTAGAGAGAGTTTTTCCATTTCTAGCTGACGCAGCCGCCGATCGATGGTTTCTAGCTCCACCGGTTTGGAGGTGATCTCCATTTTTAGCTTGGCGGCGGCTTCATCGATCAGGTCAATGGCCTTATCAGGCAAAAAGCGATCGCTAATGTAGCGATCCGACAGGGTTGCTGCTGCCACTAGAGCCGAGTCAACAATCTTAACCCCGTGGTGAGCCTCATAGCGCTCTTTTAAACCACGCAAAATTGAGATGGCGTCGTCTACGTTAGGCTGACCGATATAAACCTGCTGAAAGCGTCGTTCTAAGGCCGCATCCTTTTCGATATGCTTGCGGTATTCATCCAGGGTGGTGGCCCCAATACACCGCAGCTCACCCCGTGCCAAAATCGGCTTGAGCAGATTACCCGCATCCACATTACTGTTACCGCCTCCGGCACCGACCACAGTATGGAGCTCATCGATAAACAGCACCACCTCACCGTCCGACTCGGCTACTTCCTTGAGCACAGAGCGCAGTCGCTCCTCAAATTCACCTCGATATTTTGCCCCGGCGATCAGGCTACCGATATCTAGGGAGATTAGCTGACGCCCATTGAGCGATTCAGGCACATCACCGTTGACAATACGCTGGGCCAACCCCTCGGCAATGGCTGTTTTACCCACACCAGGTTCACCAATCAGCACAGGGTTATTTTTAGTGCGCCGTGAGACCACTTGAATCACCCGACGAATTTCTTTATCCCGACCAATAACCGGATCAAGCTTGCCATATTTAGCTTCTTCGGTCAGGTCACGACCGTATTTTTCTAGGGCTTCATAGGCATCCTCCGGATTTTGCCCAGTGGCCTTTTGCTTGCCGCGCACCTGGTTGATCGCGGCTCGAATATTCGAAACATCTAGCTCAAAACCGCGCAGCAGCCGTCGACCAATACGTTCATCTTCGGCAAATCCCAGCAGCAGATGCTCAACGGAAATAATGTCATCCTGGAGCAGCTGCCGGGCCGCCTCAGACTGATCGAGCATTCGATCCAGGCTTTGTCCTAGATACAGGCTGCTATCTGCCGATACTCGTCCCCGGGCCTGACGCTGGGCAAACGTTTCTACTTCTTGCAAAATTAGCTCCGCATCTAGCTGGGCCTTGGTCAAAATTGTAGTGGCCAGACCCTGTTGCTCAATCAGGGCCACCATCACATGTTCAACTTCAAGATACTGCTGACGAAATCGTCGCGCCACATCTTGAGCTTCAACAATGGCATCCCATGCCTTGGCGGTAAACTTATCGGGATTAGATGGCTGCATGGGGTCTGAATAGGTCTGGCAGGAAAACGAACAATTAATATGTAGACAAATGTGTAGACACACCGGGGGGAGGGCGCAGGGCAGTCGTGAGGGGCAGGGCACTTTGCCCGGAAAATGGGATCCTAGCTATGATGGCTTTTGCCCAGGTCAAAACAATACAGACACCCTTTCAACGCTCCCCCTCAGCTGACTAACGTCACACCACCCTCCTAAACTGTCGTCGCCGTAGCTTCCTGAGGCTGAGATACTGTTTGATCTTTTAGCTGAATCAACTCAACTTTATAGCCATCGGGATCGCTGACAAAGGCAATCACCGTTGAGCCATGCTTCATCGGTCCTGGCTCCCGGATAACTTTACCACCCCGAGCTTTGATCGCGTCGCAGGTCGTATAAATGTCATCCACACCGATGGCGATATGGCCATACCCCGACCCCAAATCGTAGTCATCAACACCCCAGTTGTAGGTCAGCTCTAGTACGGTGTGGTCACTTTCGTCACCGTAGCCCACAAAAGCGAGGGTAAACTTGCCACCTGGATAGTCTTTTTGACGAATGAGGGTCATGCCTAAAACGTCGCAATAAAATTGGAGGGATTTGTCTAAATCACCTACGCGCAACATGGTGTGCAGCAAACGCATCGCTTTTGTCTCCTTTAGGTTGAATTCATATTAGCGTTCGGTTCAGTTTCTATGATGGCT
>JBCCAQ010000242.1:0-8193 GCA_039814735.1 Cyanobacteria bacterium P01_A01_bin.15 | reverse complement strand
CGTAAGTCTTTTACCGTTTCAAGCAGTTGATGATGACACATAAAGGTACCGACCTAGAACACGCCATGGCCAATACAGCATCCTCTAAACGAGGATCTTCTCAAAAACGCACTAACAACAGAGTCTCCAAAGGCGGTCGTCCTGCCAGTGGGACCCTGGAACAGCGTCTAGAGCAGCTACTCGAAGACTCAACACAGGTATTTGTGCAGCATGGCTATGGCTCAACCAGTATGGATCTGATTGCCCGCAAAGCCCATGTTGCCAAGCGCACCATTTATCAGCACTTTGGTGACAAGGAGCAGCTATTCGGCGCGGTCGTGCGTCACCGCATTAACTCGCTATATGCCTTGTTCCCTGAGATTGCAAAAACGACTGAACCCATTGAGCAGGTTCTCACCAGGTTTGCCCAAGAACTGATGGCTGTGGTGCTTGCACCCGAGTCCATCAACCTAGAGCGCATCGTCATTGGCGAGGCAAGTCGCTTTCCTGAACTGGCCCATCAGTTTTATAACAACGCACCCAAACAAGCCATCGCAGCACTCACTCAATATTTGGCACGTCAGCAACAGCAGGGAATTCTACAGCTCACGGATCCAGAAGCCGCATCTATGCAGTTTTTTAGTTTGGCCTTGGGCGAATTTCAGCGCCAGGCGTTGCTAGATATTGGCCAACCCTACAGCGCTGAACAAATTGACCACCATGTGAATGAAGCTATCCGCTTTTTCTTGAATGCCTATCAGCCATAGCTAAATATAGGGGTAATGTCCGCTGCTCTAGCAAAATGCAATAAACTCCCAAAGCTGGGTGCTTAGCTGTGGTGATATTGCATTCAACTGTGTGTCGGGTTAGCTAGCGATATCTCCTAGATTAACGATTACCTGATCTTTTGTAGAATTGACACTTCAAACGGCTGTAAATTGTCGGCTAGGTCAATTACTTTTCCTGGCTCGTAGTCTGTGGACAGGAGGACTGTCCAACTCTCGCGATCAATGTCAACATCCTTTGCAAACAGCTGTTCGTAGGAAAAATTAATCGCAATCAAAACTGTCTCTGTCTCCGTTTCTCGCACATAAACCATATGTTCGTGGGGATAATTAACTAAGGTGCGCCATTTCCCCCGGCGCAGTGCCTCGCTTTGTTTTCGTATCCGTAACAGCTGCCGATAAAAGTTTAGAATTGAATCCGGTTTTTGTAGGGCTGTTTGTACATTTACCTCTGGGTAGTTGGCATTTACCGGCAGCCAGGGTTCAATATCTTTGCCAAAGCTAAATCCCGCCTGGGGAGAGTCATTCCACTGCATAGGGGTGCGGGCACCATCGCGAGAGGGGGGTGTTTCTTCTGTATCGCTTTGTGCTACAGCATGGTCCTGTAGCTTATCCTCAGGAATATCTGTATTGTCTACCATACCTAGCTCTTGACCGTAGTAGAGCAGTGGCGTACCGCGAACAGTCAGCAACAGCGTTGCCGCTGCCTTGGCAATGGCCTCAGAGTCAACACACAAACTGCACTCAATCCAGCGGGAAAGATGCCGAGGAATATCGTGGTTATCTAGAAAGTAACAAGGCCAGGCCCCAGGCTGTGTAATAATCTCATTTTTCTCAATTTCCCGCTGCAGATAGCCTGGATACCAGGGACTAAAGGGAAATTCAAAGGTGATTGCCAGATGTAATTCGTCATTGTTGACACCGTGAAAGATCACAGAGTCGTAAATACGGTTGTCGATAAAGGTTTCGCCAATTAAAAGCCGGTTGTCGTATTCGTCTAAAACTGATCGAATTTCTTGAATAATTTGGTGGTTCGCAGGCAAATTTTTATCATAGAGATGATGATAATTGTTGTAGTGATTTTTATCTGTTGCCTCATATTTGAGCGGATTATCACGGAAGTATGGATCTTTGCTGTAGACACTAGAAGCATCCAGACGAAAGCCGTCAACACCGCGATCTAGCCAAAACCGCACAATACTGTATACGGCCGCTCGTACATCGGGGTTTTTCCAATTGAGGTCAGGCTGATTTTCGTTAAAGGTGTGATAGTAAAACTGCTCGCGGGGTTCACAATAGGTCCAACCGGTGCCCCCAAAATAGGACTGCCAGTTGTTGGGTAACGCTTGACCTTCAAACGGTGTTTGCCAAAGATACCAATCAGCTTTGGAATTCTCCTGGCTAGAACAGGATTCTAAAAACCAAGGATGCTGATTAGAAGTATGGTTTACCACCAGATCTAAGATAATTTTGATCCCTCGCTGATGCGCTTTATTGAGCAGCTCATCGAAGTCTTCTAAGCTGCCAAATGTGGGGCAAATATCCCGATAGTTAGCAATATCATAGCCATTGTCCACCATGGGGGATTTATTAATTGGGGAGAGCCAAATGGCATCTATACCCAGGGATGTAGAACTATTTGGATCACCGTCGTTGAGATAGTCCAGCCGTTTAATGATGCCGCGTAGGTCGCCCGTACCGTCTTGATTGCCGTCAGCGTAGGTAAGCGGATAAATCTGATAGATAACCCCCTCTTCCCACCATTTTTGAGCCTGAGCTGGGGTGGATTTATCCATGGAGGTACTCCGCACTACAACCGATTGCTAGGGCAGTATAGCGACTAAGGATCCCAATTTACCTTGAGTGATTATTTCTCAAAGGCTCTTGCTAATCCTTGGTTTCTCTACAAGTTTGTTTACAAACCTTTGAGTGCCTAGGAAAATAGTTATAGATCCGTTGGAGCAGTATCAACTTGCTAGGCTGGCTACCTCAACTCAGACGCGAAATATGGATTCTGGCAACCGGTCAACTGCTGTTGTACATTGGCCAAGGCTTTACCCTCGTCTATGCGTCGATTTACTTTGTCAATGACCTGGGTTTTTCGCCCACTCAGGTGGGACTGGCCCTCGGCAGTAGCGGCTTGGCTGGGGTTGCCGGACGATTTTGGTCAGGCTATGCGATTGATTCTGACGGCTGGGGTCGCCGGGGCACCCTGATGCTATCGGCAATTGTGACGGCCTTTGCCTGTTTTTGTTTAGCCTTTGCCAATACCTTTGGGCTGTTGGTAATGGGCAATTTTCTGTTGGGGCTGGGGGTAAGTGTGTACTGGCCTGCCAATTTGGCTGTGACAACAGACTTGACGACGGTGGAAAATCGTACGGAGGCCTTTGCCCTAACGCGACTGGTGGATAACCTGGGCCTGGCCCTAGGGGCCCTGCTGGCGGGGCAATATGTAGCCATATCCGGCAGCTATAGCCTGTTGTTTATCCTCAAGGGTCTGACCTATCTCCTATTTGCCGGGGTAATTTTTGCTGCCATTGAGGAAACCCGGCAGCCTGGCGATCGCAACCTGTGGCAAGACTGGTGGCAGGCGCTGCGCGATCGCAACCTTCTCACCTTTCTTGGCGGCAACCTCATCTTCACCCTCTACGCCGCCCAGCACACCAGTACCCTGCCGTTGTACCTGGCCAACTTTATCCCCAACGGCAATACAGACACCGGCTTCTCAGAACAGTGGATCAGCTACTTTTTTGTCCTACAGGTCTTTCTAAAAGTTGTTCTACAGCTACCCATCACCCGTCTGGTCAAAGCCATCAACCACGTCTCAATTTTGCTAGTTTCCCTCGCCCTCTGGAGCGCCGGTTTTTTCCTCCTATGGCTGATCGGCACCACCCCAACCCATGCTTTAGTCTTCACCATGGGTGCCTTTAGCCTCATCGCCCTCGCCGAGATTTTATACTCCCCGGCCGGTATCTCCCTCATCGGTGAAATGTCCCCAGACCACCTGCGCGGCATCTACTTTTCCCTAGAATCCCAATGCTGGTCCATTGGTTTTACCATCGGCCCGGCCATCGGCGGCTGGTCCCTCGACCATCCCCATACGGTCGGCACTAGTCTGTGGCTGTATCTGATCACGGGAGGTGCTATGGCCAGTCTGATTTTAGTCCTGCTAAAACAGCAGCTGGCGGGTGAAGTGCCGGGTGGGGCTTCCATCCAAGAGCCCCTGTAACCACTAGAGCGCAGACCACATCTGAGCGCTGCGTCCAGGCAGATCAAATGTGACCCTAGGGCCATCAATCTCAATCGGTGGCCCGTCCGTCAGGCTATCCTGGTAGGGATGGTGCCATTTAAACTTAAAGCGAGTATCCACCGTAATCTGGCGAGGTTCTCCACATTTGTTGATGGCCACAATTCCCTTTTCCTGACGCCGCCACAGCAGGCTGCATTCATCTGCGTGGAGGACTTCCATGGTAGTCCCCTGCATCCGATTGTGAAAATCGATCATCCGCGCCATGCGATCGCGTTGCCAAACGTGCTGCCAACGTCCATTATCGGTTTTACCAAAAGGAGGCTCAGCAGTGGTCCCATCGTCAAAAACCAGGGGTGTACCCCCATCACGACCCATAATATAGGCGTAGGCCAGATCCTCATCTATCGGATCCATGATCAGATAGCGAAACGGCTCGTTGTAGGGAATATCATGGGTAACCACCACTGTGACAGCGCGGCGATTCTCTAGGGCATTGCCGGTGCCATAGGGTTGGGCCAGATCAGAAAGGGGACGGCCCAAGCTAAAGGCCTGTCTAATCACATTTAGCAGGGGAAAATCATAGGCATCAAACGTAGGCGGTAGCTCGCGTAAATAGGGTTCTAAAAATAGAGTGTACTCACTGTCTCCGACACCGCCGGTGGTAATAATCTCTGCAAAAATATGAGCGGTATTGGCAATATAATCTGGGACAAAATATCGAATCGCGTCATTGGGCATATGCTTGGCCGCATCTAGGCGAAACCCCCGCACCCCCAGATCATACAGCGCCTCAACATACTGTCTGCGCTGCTCCAAAACCCAGCTCTCACCAGGTAGCGTATCCCTTAAATCCGGCAGGCCCGGGTCATCCCCCCCACCGCAGATACGACCATTGATCACCCCAGGGCGATTGCCATAGTCGCGAATACAGCGAGCGGGATGAAAATCCTCGGGGCTAAACAATCCCTCATCGAGATCGCCGTATAGCCGCTGCTGTGCCCAATAGTCGGGCTGGCTGGCATACTCGGCCAGCGTTGATGCCCCTGGAAAGGTGGTTGCCCCACGGCGTTCGTTAGCCATGTGGTTGACTACCACATCAGCATAGGTGAGTACTCCCACATCAGCTAGGGCCTCAACCATCGCCATAAAACTCTCCTTATCGCCATCACAGTTGTTGATCACCCGAAAGTCCTGGGGCTGATAGCGCTGATACCAGTGACACCCAGGTGTAATGGGAGACTTTAAGGGTGGGGTGACTAAAACGGCGCGGTAGCCAGTCTCAGCAATCTCCGATGCCCGCTCTGTCACGGTGACATAGCTCCAGTCAAAAGCATGGAGAATCACATCAGCGTGCGCCGGTGCAGCCATGGACAACAGCAGCGCCAGGGATGGGATCATTGATGGAACGATGGCTTTTAGGGAACAGTACCTGGCGAATTTTTGGAGCATTGTGAGCAAGTGACGATAGATCAACACAATGCTATACCTCCCCTGCTTTGACCTTTGTTATCGTGAATAAACTCTTCAAATTCGAGGTTTCTCAGTAGCGGATGGTACATTATCAAAGTTGAGCATCGATAGTTAAAGCACTTCTTCGTCTTGCTTGAGAATGGGGAAGTGAGTTTACGTTCTCTGGGGCTCCGGGCACTGGACTGGGCTACCGAGATCGTTTTTCAGGGTGGCTGATGAGTTTATGCATTAATCCCGACTGTCCCCGGCCCGATCATCCGGGCAATGGTGAGGCAGCCAGCTGTCAAGCCTGTGGACCAGTCCTGGTTTTACAGGGGCGCTATCGCGTCATGCGGCTGCTCAGCAGCCAAACCGGATTTGGCATGGTCTATGAAGCCTATGAACGGGATCGTCCCAAAATTTTAAAGGTGCTACGCCGCGAGCACAATCAGATCCCCAAGGTATTGGCCATGTTTCAGCATGAGGCGGCGGTGCTCAGCCGTTTGCGCCATCCTGGGGTGCCATTTGTAGAGGAAACAGGCTATTTCGTTGTGACGCCGCCTGGGACAGTGCTGCCCCTGCACTGCATCGTCATGGAAAAAATTGATGGCCTCAACTTGACCCAGTGGATGCAGCAGCAGGGCAATCATCCCATTCGCGAGCAGCAGGCTGTGGAGTGGCTAACCCAGCTGGTCCAAATTTTGCACCAGATTCATGAAAACAGCTACTCTCACCGTGACATCAAACCTGAAAATGTGATGATTCGCACCAGCGGTCGGCTGGCCCTGGTCGATTTTGGGGCCGCCCGCGAAATGACCCAGACCTATTTGGCTGATGTCAGCCGGGGGGGGGTGGCAACCGCCATTAGCTCGGCGGGCTATACCCCCCCCGAACAGGAGCAGGGGCAGGCGGTGCTCCAGTCGGATTTTTATGCCCTGGGCCGCACCCTGATTTATCTGCTGACGACCAAGCCCCCCACGGACAGCGCCCTTTACAATCCTTTCCAAAATCGCTTTGAATGGCGCTCCTATGCCCCCCAGATTTCCGCAGGACTGGCGGATTTACTCGATAGTATGATCGCCCCGCGCGTGGTAGATCGTCCTGCCAGTGCCCAGGCTATCCTAGGGCAGCTGCAGCAGCTGGCCCTGCGGCCTAAACCGCAGCTCGTAGCCCTGTCTGAGACTGTCCTGCCGGGCAGCCCCGCTCCAACCCATCCGGAAACAGCCCTGCAGCTGGGGATCACCACCCCGTCCTGGCAAACCCTGCCGCAAATCACCCTAACCCGGAAACGACGCCCCTGGCTCTGGGCGGTGGCGGCCCTGTTCGGTTTGGTGGTGGTGGGTGGCGGTGCGATCGCAATCCATCAGCGGGTCACTTCCCCCCTATCCGTTCAGCTACCCGAGCCCAGCCCAACCCCTGTACAGCCCCAGCGGAGCCTGTCAGCCCACAGCGGTTCTATCAACGACCTGCTGCTGTTTGCCGACGGTGTCCACATGGTCAGTGCCAGCGCTGATAAAACCATTCGTCTGTGGGATCTGACCTCTGGCGAGCTGCTGCAAACCTGGAGCAATCAAACTGGTTTTGTCAATACGGTGCTGCTCAGCCCCGATGAAACCCGCCTCTACAGCGGCAATGCCGATGGCACCCTACAGGGATGGACGGTTGCCAGTGGGTCGCTACTCTGGCAAAAGAAAGCCGCCCACAGCGGTCCCATTAATACGGTAGGGCGCACCCCCGATGGCCAGCTGCTGATTAGCGGCGGTGCCGATGGGAGCATCAATATCTGGGAAGCCAGTACCGGCAAGGTAGTGGACTCATTTGCCACCCAGCAGGGAGCTGTCAACAGCCTGGTGGTTACCTCCGACGGTCGTTATATTATCAGCGGCGGTAGCGATCGCACGGTCAAACTCTGGGACATCACCACCGGCCAGCTGGAGCGCACGTTAGACAGACATGAAAGCTTTGTCAATGCCCTGATCATCAGCCCAGACGGTCGGTTTTTGTTTAGCGCCAGCGCCGATGGCACCATCCGCCAGTGGCAGCTTGATACCGGTGAGCTATTGCGGACCCTATCGGGTCACACCAGCTATGTCAACGATATGGTCTTTAGCCGAGATGGTCTCACCCTAAGCACCGGCAGTGCGGACAAAACCGTCCGCATCTGGAATGTCGAAACCGGGGCCACCGAAGAAGTTTTGGGCGGGTTTCGTATGCTAGTGGACCATCTGGTGGTATCACCCTCAGGGCAAATCGTAACCGCTAGTCGCACCGCATCGGCCATCAAAATTTGGCTGCCGCAGTCGTAAACAGGGATGTCAGCGGTACCCATACCCACGGATTTGCCTGCGTCAGGCATGCCGCTTGGTATAGTAAAGGCCGAACTATACGCTTTTAATCGATAGGGTAACCATGGGCAAGTTACGGATTGGCATTGCTGGGGCAACGGGTGCGGTGGGCACTACACTTTTAGACCTGTTTCTTAGCCATCAAGACCCGGTCGATATTGTTTGCTACGCCTCCGCTAGATCCGCCGGTAAAACCATCACCTGTCAGGGGCAGACGTTCGAACTACAGGCATTTTCTGTCGATCATGCCGCCAGCTGTGACGCCGTATTTTTATGCGTTTCAGGAGACTTCTCCCTAGAATATGGTCCGCTCCTAGCCAAAAACAGCTACGTCATTGATAATTCATCTGCCTTTCGCTACGCAGATGATGTGCCCCTGATTGTG
>JBCCAQ010000022.1:0-33539 GCA_039814735.1 Cyanobacteria bacterium P01_A01_bin.15 | reverse complement strand
TGGGTGAGCCGCTTGAGGGCTTCGCTGACAAGGGCTTCGCTGGCGCTGTCAAGGCCGCTGGTGGGTTCATCGAGGATTACAATGGGGGCCTGGCGAATGGCGGCGCGGGCAATGGCAATGCGCTGACGCTGCCCACCGGAGAGGGTGGCTCCCCGTTCGCCTAGAATGGTGTCGTAGCCCTGGGGGAGATTTTGAATAAAGTCATGGGCATTGGCCAGACGAGCCGCCGCCTCAATCTCCGCTTCGCTGGCGCCAAGGGCACCATAGGCAATGTTGTCGCGGACGCTGGCGGCAAAGAGTACGCTGTCTTGCAAAACGATACTTACCTGCTGTCGTAGGGAGGCCAGGGTGTATTCCCGCAGGTCGTGGCCGTCGATATGGACGCCGCCTTCTACGGGATCATAAAACCGCAGCAACAGACTGATCAAGGTGGATTTACCCCCACCGGACGGTCCCACAATGGCGACTTTCTCCCCCGGCTGGGCTGTAAATGTGAGATTGCGGAGAATCCCCTGGGCCGGATCGTAGGCAAAGGTGACATTGTTGCAACGCACATCGCCACGGAAGCTGGGGGCGGGTTTAGCTCCCTGCAGGTCGCGGACATCGGGCACCGTATCGAGCAGCGCAATCACCCGCTCACCGGAGGCCACGGCCTTGGCAATCTGCCCGGTGTACTTGGCTAGCTGTCGCATGGGTTTAAAGGCCACCTTGAGATAGGTGATAAACACCAGCAGGTCCCCCGGCGTGGCGCTGCCGGCCAGCACGAGCTGCACACCGCGCCACAACACCAGGGCCTGGACAACGGCCACCAAAATTTCCACCAGGCGTTCCTGACCGGCCCGTAACCGCTGGGCTTCGGCACTTTCTTTGAGGCTTTTACGGTTGTTTTTGGCAAAAGCTTTACCCAGAAATTCCTGCAGCGACAGGGCCTGGACCACTTTGATCGCGCCGATGGCCTCTGCCGCCGAGGCCGCCATGGCCCCTTCTCGCTTGCGCTGGGTGCGGGCCACCTTGTGGATTTTTTTGGACATGATGGCGGTGGTGAGGACAAACAGGGGGAGAACTGCGATCGCAATCACCGCTAGCTCCCAGTTGACCCAAAACATCACCCCCACCATGCCAACCAGGGTCAGAAAGTGGGTAACCAGGGGCAGGGCTGCCACCACGGTTACCTCCCGCAGTCGTTCGATGTCGTAGGTGACACGGGTAATCAGATCACCGCTTTTAGCCTGGGTGTGAAACGACAGCGACAGGGCCTGGATATGGCCATAGAGCTGGCCGCGAATATCCGTCATCACATGGGTAGCCGCCACCGCCATACCCACGGTACTGAAATAGGCCGCTGTCCCCCGTGCGACAGAAATGATCACCAGGGCCGCCGCCAAACCAGTCAGCAGCAGCAGTGGCGAGAATCCGGCTAAAACATCAATATTGTGCCTATGGACATTAAAACCGGTGGGTAAAATCACCCGGTCAAACATAAGCTTGAGCGGCCAGGGTTCCAACAGTCGCAGGGCGGTCTCCGCCAACAACGCAAAAAACGCTCCTACTAGTAGTCGAAACTGTTTGCGAATGTGGGGCCAAAACCGCTGGACGATTCGCTGTAGGCCCGGCATCGACGACCGAAGAGTTTTCTGTTTAGCCATAATGGTGTTTTACTGTAAGTCGCCCTGCGGGGCAGATAGGTCTAATCACAAGCCCTGAAAAGTATCAGCGGAGCTATCCTGGCACCTTAGTCACTGACTGCTGTGGCAAGCTCTCGTGGTAGAGTCGCTTATAGCGTTGGGTAATCAGCTTATTTAGCTGGCGCTCCAGGTAGATTGCACTTTTTTCTAACCAGGGGACGGGGTGGCCAAAGGTCACCCGGCGGATCAGCGGCTGCAAAAAAGCATGGTGACGCCGATGCCCCAATCGCTTAAATCGTTTTCTAAAATACTTATCTTTTTTGTCCTTACCGAGATCCCACTTTTTACGAAATCGTTTGAGGCTTTTGACTTCCCACTCATCGCTCCAGCGCAGCATAAAAAAGGCCAGGTCCGACCAGCGATAGAGCACATCGGGTACATAGGTCACCACAGAATCAGGCTCGCAATAAATACTTCCCCCAGCCTGGCCGACAGTTAGACAAAAATCAATATGCTCTCGGGTGCTGAGCAGCTTTGTATCCAGCGGCCCAATTTGGTCAAAGATGTTGCGTTTGACCAACATACAGTGACACTCAGCAAATTCACAGACGCGGCGGTGCAGCTGGTCTTGGATCTCAGCCACCGGACGATTAACAAAGTAGTGTTTTTCATGGACGCGACGACGGGTCTGGTCCCCTTTGAGCTCAAGCACAATTCGCGCTTCGCCCCCAGCCAGGTGAACCTTCTGGTGGAGCGGTTGACCGATACAAATCAGAGGACAGACCACGGTGGCATCGGTTTCCTGGGCACAGTACCAGAGTTTTTTTAACCAACCAGGGGAAACATGAACGTCGTTGTCAACAAATAGAACATAGTCAGTTTTAACCTGGCTTAGACCCAGGTTTCGGGCCTGATTTGGGGCAAGAAAATGCTCGGTACGCACCAGTGTAAAATCTCTCTCGACAGAGGCTGCTTTTAGATAGTCCTGAACTGACCTGGGCGAGCCGCCATCCACATACACCAGCTCGAAGGGCAGATGGGTGTCTTGATAAATGCTATCCAAAGACTGTTGGGTGTAGCTAAACCGCTCCCGTGGTACCACCACAATAGTAATGGCTGGCCGAGGGGCGCTGTCCGGTGAAGAGCTGGGTGAGGTGGCGAGTGTAGAAGTCATTACAAATCTCCCGATATATGTGAAACTGTGGGCCTAAATCTGTGGGGCTAAATCTGTGGGGCTAAAACAGCAGGGGAACGCTAGTCAGAAAACGATTAGGAGCTAGGATCTGGCCATAAACAGTGGCCCAGTTTTGTTGTTCGATTTGGGGAGAGAGCTGCTGCTGAACAGTAGCCTGGGCGGCTTGTCCTAGCTGGTGCCGCAGCTGGGGCGATTGGGCCAGGGTGAGAATAGCCTGCTTGAGGGCGGTGCTAGAGCCCGGCGGTACTACTAGACCGTTATGGGTGTGGTCTAAAATCTCGCCAATGGCATCTACGCTGGTGCCGACAATGGCTCGACCAGCCAGCATCGCCTCCAGTAGGGCGTTGGGACAGCCATCGTGGAGAGAGGGAATGGTATAAACATCCACATAGCGCAGATAGGCTAACCCCTCGGTGCGGGGAATCATGCCTGTGAGGACCGTGCTCTCAGCCATACCGCTATCGCGAATAGCGGCTTCCCAATAGGGGCGTTCCCGCTCGGCAAAGTCACCAACGAGGAGTAGCGTCAGTGGGACAGTCTGTTTTAGATCGGCGCAGGCATCCAACAGATATTCCAGCCCTTTTTTATCGCGAAACCGTCCGACCGAGCCAATCACCAGCCCTTTAAGACGCTCAGCCAAGGGTGGCTTGGGTAAACCTGTAAATTCCACCGGCCGGATTGAGTTCCAAAAAGCGCTGGATCTGTCTTTAAGGGCAGGGACAAGGACCTGACCACGTTTTTGTAAATCGCGGCTGACAAAGGTAACCCAGTCTGAGCTTTCTAAAATCCAGCTAATCTGACCGTGCTGCTTGGGGCTAAACACATGTTTGTGTAAATCGCTGCCCCGGACGCTGTTGAGCACGGGAACAGACTCTTCTTTAGCGAGCAAAGTTGTGATAAAACCGGTCTCATTTATAAAAAAGCCATGGAACAGGTCAAACTGGTGTTGACGGTGCAGCTGTTTAAGCTGAAAATAAATCTCGCTGCGGTAGTCTTGCAAAATCGGTGCGTTGGACCGGCTAGCCGGGGTGAGCCGATGCACCTGAATACCATTTTGGTCCGTGGTGCTACAGTCCGAGCGGTGGTAACCTTCGGCCTTGCGGTGTTTGGAGTGAAAAACAGCCACATGAACCGCGTAGCCCACCCCCTGGAGCAGACGGGCAATGCGAGCCACCGACTCGCCAACGCCGCCCACATCAGGGGGAAACTCAAGGGTGGTAATACAAACTTTAGGCTGTGTCATTGGGTTTATAAAGTTAGTTAGCCAAAGGGGGAGAGTGTATAAATAGACGCTGGGGAGATTAGGAATGTGGGAAAGGTGGAGTGCCTGTTTGGGTTGGGGAAGGAGAAAAGGGGGAAGGGGGAAGGGGTGCTTTGTTTAATGCCAGGTGGGTTAAACCAGCGCTGTTGCTTGTGCCAGCCTTCTGATGCGGATGGCGGTCATGTCTACCCCCCGCAGGTGAAAGGTCCGGCTGCGGGGGGTGCGTTCAAGGGCGTCAACAATCTTGTGGGCAAAGGGCACGGGGCTAAGATCGTTGGGGTTAATAACGGTGACGATGCCGAGGTTCGCTAGGCGAGTAGAGCGCAGCCGCTGTTCTTGATCGTCATTGCCGGTAAAGGGTAGCTGCATAGCGCGAACACCGGTTTGTAACACGTTTAGCGTCGTGTTGTAACCCGCCATGCTAATGGACAGATCGGCCTTGGCCATGTAGCCAAGCAGATCGGGGGTATAGCGCTGTACCGTCAGGTTGGGCTGGTGGGCGGCCACGGTACTCAGACGCTGGTAAACCTCCTCCGGGGCAAATGGCCCGGTGAACATTTGGATATGGTGGGGAATGGCATCTTCTAAAAATTTGCTGGCTTGGGCGACGCAGTCAAGTAGCTCATGGCCAAAGCGTCCCCCCCCTACGCTCACGACAACTGTCGGCGGCTCGGTCTTGGATTTGGGCTCCAGCTGTCGGTCAACGTCGGGGACAACGTAGCCGGTATAGTGAACTTCGCAGGTTAGGTCTTTTACCCGAGAAAAACTGGTCTCTAAGGGCAAAAATTCAGGATCGCCGTGGATCAGCAGCTGATCAAAGTGACGGTTCATGAGCTTACAGACCTTGGCCTCATGGCGCGCCTGGTCCTGTTTGGTGACAACAATGTCGCGCAGACTGCAGGTGGTTTTAGCTCCGTACCCTTTGGCGCGCTCCAGTAGGGGAATCAGCTCGGTGGAAAAACGACGACGGCCAAAGGGAAACAGCTCTACCATGACGACTGCAGGTCGGATGCGATCGCACAGGTCCAGCAGCCGATCGCGGCGATACTCCAGCGTGGACTCTACATCGACAAACCCTTCGGGCACCTGCAGTTCTCGAAAGTGTGAATCGGTTTTAATCGCCGGTAGATTGATCATCTCAATCCCATCTGGGATGGGAAAATCTTGAACTATCTCACCACCATTGACAAAGTAGACCTTAAAATCTTGGGTCAGACCGCGGGCAATGGCCATGCTACGGATCAGGTGACCGATACCGAGAATATGCTGACAGTAAAACAGTAGGGTTTTCATGAAAGATGCTCTTAAAAAACTGGCTGTAGACTGACTGTTGTAAGCAAAGGGGGTGGAAGCTACGATGCTGCCAGCTTGAGTAAATCGCCCAGCACGCTGGCCTGGGTTTGGGGTCGCATGGGCTGTTGCACCGCCTGCAGCAGCCAGTCTTTGACCGCGCCCACATTGCGGGTCAAACCAAACTTATCCATCACGGTAAGCCGACCGGCTTTACCTAGGGTTGTTCTCAGCCCAGGCTGACGAATCAGCGCTTCTAAAGCCTGGGCCAGGGCCAGCTCATCTTTTTCAGGGACCAGCAGACCGTTATAGTTCGACTCCACCAGCTCGGAAATCCCTGAAATATCGGTCGATACTACCGATATTTCCATGGACATGGCTTCTAGCAACACATTGGGAATGCCGTCGCGGTCGCCATCGTCGGTGACCAAACAGGGCAGCACAAAAATATCAGCCTGTTGATACATCTCAATCAGCCGATCCTGGGTAAGCTTGCCGACTAGGGTAATATGAGCACCCAGTTCTAGCTGATTGATCTGTTGTCGAATAGAGCCTTCTAGGGGACCATAGCCAACAATTGCGCAGCGAAAAGGAATACCCACCTGTTTGATGAGATGACAAGCCTTTAATAGATAGGGAAATCCTTTTTTCTCACAGAAACGACCAACGCTCAAAATCAGCGGCACCTCGGACTGTTGAGTCTTGGGTTTGGGGCTAAAGCGCTCCACATCTAAACCGTGGTAGGCCAGGTGGATGGGGGTGCGAGAAGTGGAAACTTGCTCCAGGTACTGCCGGTTATAGTCGGTGCAGGTGAGCACAAACTCCGCCTTAGCCATGCGGCGGTCTAGGGCGGCATTATCATTTAGATAAATATCTTTGGCATGGGCTGTGATGCTGTAGGATACCGCCGAAAATGCCTGGGCAATCTCGGCGGTGGCAGTGGGCACATTGGCAAAGTGGGCATGGAGGTGAGTGATGCCCAGCTGCTGCAGTTTCCAAGCCAGATAGCCCCCCTGCAAAAACTCGTGCAGCCGTCGATCTTCGGTGCGCTCCAGGTAAAACCTGAGGGCCTGAAAATAGGCAGCGTTATCCTTATGAAACAGTGCAAGATGGGCATCCAGCAGTTCTTTTTCCTGGACCGAGTCATGCTCAGGCAGCAGGGTTGGCAGATAGGTAACCGGCGCTTTGACCCGCTCTACACCTGGGTGGGTATGTCGCTGGGTCGGGCGTCTAAGGGAAAAGATATGCAGGTTGAGCCCCTGTCTTTCTAATTCTAAAATCTCGTTGAGGATAAAGGTCTCCGAGAGCTTGGGATAGGTTTTTAACAAAAATCCAATTAAAGGGCGCATGATAATTTTGCTAGGTCACGACTGGATGTAC
The DNA here is from genome assembly GCA_039814735.1 of Cyanobacteria bacterium P01_A01_bin.15. Taxonomy (GTDB): domain Bacteria; phylum Cyanobacteriota; class Cyanobacteriia; order Phormidesmidales; family Phormidesmidaceae; genus Leptothoe. The sequence goes on along the minus strand of JBCCAQ010000022.1, from coordinate 26,788 downwards.
GGCTGGGCATGAGGTCATACATCAGCTGGGCGATGCGGGGTAGACCGTTAAGACAAAAACTGTTGATGGCGTAGGGCTTGGTGGTGAGGGCGCGGTCTAGGGTTTGGGCCAGGGTTTGGGGAGTCAGCTTTTGGGGATGGATAGTATAGAGAAGACCCTTTTCAGCAAAACGCTTGGCGCGCATCCACTGTTCTTGGACTGGCCGAGTACGGGGGATCACAACGGCGGGTTTACGCAAAGAGAGAACCTCGCAGATAGTGTTATAGCCGGCCATAGCGATGACGGTATCGGCGGCGTTTAGATAGCTAATCAGGTCGTCGCTAAATTCTAGGAGCCGCACATTGGGGTGTGGGGCCGCCTGGGCCTGAAACTGTTGCTGCTGTTCAGCAGGCATCTCTGGCCCAAAAATAATCACTGTTTTGAATATCGGTTTAGAGGCGATGGACTGTTGACTAACGCTTTCTAAATAAGTTTGGATCAGCTGTTGTCCGTCACCGCCGCCACCGGAGGTAACCACCACCAGCGCTTCTTCTGGGCGAACGCCCAGCTGCTCTCGTAGCAAGGGTCTCGGTGTGCGGCCACAGCCCCGGTTTAAGTAGCCGCAGAATCTCACTTTTTGTTGTAGAGCCAGCGGAAAGTTATACTCAGCGGGCAGATTAAAAATTTCCGGCTCACCCACCACCCATATTTGATCGTAGTGTTGCTCAGTGAGCTGATAGTAGTTGTTGGTTTGCCACTGTTGAATCGTGACGGCTGGGATATCGAGAATATCGCGCAGCAGCAGTACTCGCCTGGTTTGGGGTCGATGCTGCCTCAGGTAGTTGAGGGTCTCTTTGAGTTCATTACGCAGACCCTGGGGCTTTTTGTCCACCAGCAGCATGTCCGGTTGAAAATGGGCGGCGGCGGTCAGAATCAGGTGAGACCTCAGCCGTACCAGGGTCTCTGGCATCGCTTTGAGATATTTGGCTTCCAGCTGACCGGCGGTATCGCGCCCCAGACAGGGCAGCTTGATATAGTCGAGGCCCTCAGGCAGTCTCAGGGTGTGCAGGGCGGGGGAGCCTGACACTACCAGGATGGAGACATTAGGGAGAGTACGCAGTAGGTACTGACAGATGGCCAGCATGCGACGAATGTTACCCAGTCCAAAGGCATCGTGGGAATAGACCATTAGTTTCATATCAGAATCTCCTTGAGATATCTGCCGAAACTAGGCGGCAAGGACAGGGGGACGAGCCGCTAGTCCGGGCTCATAGATGGGTGACTCGCCCGCCTGCAGGGTAGTGACTTTTTTGGCATTATTATCAACACACACAACATCGTGACCAATGTGGGCCAAACAGGCTCCGGTAACCAGACCGACATAGCCAGTGCCAATGACAGATACACGCATAGCTCGAACTCTCCAGTAGCGTCTTAAAACCAATAGCCCTACTATGGACAGACCGATTAAAATTTGAATGAAGCGACGATTAGAGTACTTTCATGAAAAAAATATAAATAGACTAATTTGCAGCGTTACCACAGACTATTTATCGTGTCATGTAAGTATCTCAGCCGCTGAGGGCCAGACTAAAAAAATATAAGAATATTCTCATAAAACCAATTATATTTCTTATGGAAATCTTCTAAAGAAGAATTTTATAGGAGATTTTTAATAGATATAACTCTTTCATAAAAATAAAATTAGACCTGTATTTGATCAATAATATAAGAACTTTTTCATGGAAGATTATCTCGCCTAGCCGATATTTTTGCCAATATTAGCCAATTTTCTAAATGTCACACCCCATGCATCTTGAGCGGATATCGGGTTTAGTTTTTATTCGATTCTGAGGGGCAATTCTTACTAAGAAAAAGACTTTTCTAGATACAAATCCAGATGTCAGCCACCGTTTTTGAAGCGTAGGAGGGGGATGCTTTTGCAGATCGTCGCTCTTTTTTGGGAGATTGTACTTTTCTAGCCCCAAAAATATAATTTTCTGACTCTAAGGGTGAAAGGCCCCAGCTAAGCTAGGTGATATCCCACTTTTTCCCAGACAGTTAGTTTAGTTGGAAATTCTTCTTATCATATTATGGGCGTCCAGTCGATGAAGCGCTCCACCCCCCGTACCACCAATCTATTTAGGGAAACTCGAACCCGTATCTTTCTGATTTATGTAGCGCTAATGCTAGCAGCTGTGGGGTTGGCTATTCCTGTTTTTAGGAGTTTACTATTTTCGAGTGTAAAAGAGCGGGTTAATGCCGATCTCTTGGAGGAGGTTGAATCCTTTGAAGCGGCCTACGACCGGTGGCAATCCTCGGGCGAGGTCACGGTAGACTCCCTATCGGTAATGTTGGATCGGTTTATCGGTGGCTCACTGCCCGAAGACGACAACTTTTTTATCGCCCTAATCGATGGCGAAGTATATCGTACCAATCCTATTTTTTTACCTGACTACATTAATTCAGAATCGGCTCTAATGGAGCAGTGGTCGCAAATGGAGGGCTATATTGAAGGTCAGGAAATGGCGAGCGATCCCACCGTGGGTCATGTTCTCTATGTCGTCGAACCGCTGGTGGTGGATGGGGTGACCCGCGGCCAGTTTGTGCTTACCCACCTGTCGGCAGGAGAGAAGCGAGAAGCCCTGTCGGGGTTTTATATCTTTGCCCAGGTGGTGGGTGGACTGCTGGTGCTGGCGTTGCTCTTGGCCTGGTTTTTGACGGGGCGATTGTTGCGTCCGGTAAAGGATTTTGCAGACACGGCCCGCGCCATTAATGAAACTGACTTGAGCGGGCGGATTGAGGTAGTTGGCACTGGGGAACTAGCCGAACTGGCTACCACCTTTAACGCCATGATGAATCGTCTCCAGCGCTCTTTTGATAGCCAGCGGAACTTTATCAACGATGCGGGGCACGAGCTGCGTACTCCCATCACCATTATTCGGGGCCACCTGGAGCTGATGGGGGATGACCCCGACGAGCAGGCTGAGACTATCGATATTGTGATCGATGAATTGGACCGCATGGGCCGATTGGTGAACGATCTGATTCTTTTGGTTAAGTCTGAGCATCCCAATTTTTTACGTCTAGAGACTGTGACGGTTGAGGAACTTGTCACCCACGTGTTTACCAAGGCCCAAACCCTGGCCGAGCGGGACTGGCACCTGAGTGTCGAGACAACCGTTCGCATTGTGGCCGATCCCCAACGCTTAACCGGCGCACTGCTCAATTTGCTGAATAATGCGGCCCAGCATACTCAACTGGGCGATCGCATCGAGCTTGGCTGTCGTCGTCGGGACGCTCAGGTGGAGTTTTGGGTCAAAGATACGGGGGTAGGCATCCCGCTATCCGAACAGGTGCGGGTGTTTGATCGCTTTGCGCGGGTGCAATATACCCAACGCCGCTCCGATGGCTCCGGGCTAGGGCTGGCGATTGTGCGGGCGATCGCTGAAGCCCACGATGGTCAGGTGGGGCTGTCGAGTCAGCCGGGGGTGGGGTCTATTTTTACCCTGACGCTGCCCATAGAACATGTGGTGGCACTGCCAACCTATCAGGAGAGTCTCTGATGAGCAGAATTTTAATTGCAGAAGATGAGTCGCGGGTGGCCTCTTTTGTGGATAAGGGGCTGCAGGCAAGTGGGTTTACCACTGCGATCGCAACCACGGGGTCAGAGGCCGTGACCTATGCCCTCGATGATGAGTTTGAGCTAATTGTGCTTGACCTGGGGCTGCCGGAAAAAGACGGAATGGCCGTGCTAGAAGAGCTGCGGGGACAGGGCTGCCAGATACCGATCATCATTTTGACAGCCCGTGATGATCTAACCGACAAACTCACAGGATTTGAGCTGGGGGCCGACGACTACCTGACCAAGCCGTTCCGATTTGAAGAATTGCTAGCGCGCATCCGGGCTCGGCTGCGGGCTACGGCTGCCCCCAAGACCAAGCAGGACTGGCTGCTTAGCCACCGCAATATCAGTCTCAACCTGCGGACGCGGCTAGTGCATGTGGATGAAAAAACCATTGAGCTATCGGCCCGTGAATTTACCCTCGTGGAGATCTTTATGAACCATCAGGGACAGGTGCTCAGCCGAGAGCAGCTCCTCGATCGCGTCTGGGGATATGACTATGCACCGGGCTCTAATGTGGTGGATGTGTATGTGGGCTATTTGCGTAAAAAACTGGGTAGCACCCTGATTGAAACTGTTCGCGGTATGGGGTATCGCATGCCGAGTTAGGAGCGTGCCTAAAAAGAAGAAACTGTTTTTTGTTTGGGATTTCGTTTATGTGTAGCTGCCTTAGGAAACAAAATTAATTAGGGGCCACTCTTGGATGGAGAGACGTTCTACTCTTGGATAGAGAGACGTTCCATGGAACGTCTCTTCATTAATTCTTGGATCTCATAGCATCCTTATTCCTTAGCTGTTTAACTGACTATCAGTGCAAACGTTTGTCTTTCGCAGAAATATATTTGTGAAAGCGTTCTCATCCAGGTTTCATTGGGCTCTTATGAAACCATGTAACCATCCATTAAATGTAAGAACTATTCTTTTAGACAGGTTAAGTTAGCTTGCTTACCCCGATGGGGTGTGGGCTGACCTGCTCTGTTGCATATTTGTTTAATTTGGACTCAGGTTAGTGGCAACAATTCTCATCGCTGAAGACGAACCCCGAATCGCAATGTTTATGTCAAAAGGTCTGCAAAAAGCGGGATATCAGACCTGCGTTGTCGGCGATGGCACCCAGGCGCTGGCCCTATCGTTATCGGGTAGGTTTGATCTGATTTTGTTGGATGTGGGTCTCGCTGGGTTAGACGGCTGGTCGGTGCTAAGTGAGCTGCGCTCAAGCTCCCCTCACCCCCCGGTGATTATTGTCACGGCCTTAGACGGCATCGAAGAACGGGACCATAGTCTTGCTTTGGGGGCCGATGGGTTTGTTTCCAAACCGTTTCAATTTAATCATTTGATCACGTGTATTCGTCGCTATGTGTAGGCCATCGAGACTCCCTTAGCGCCCCTGGAGATCTCACAAAAGAAAAACGCCTATACCGCCTCATCGTAGGAAAGCTCTGTCCCCCCCATATAGGGGTGCTGAATCGAGATGTTTTGGGAGCAAGCAACATCCCGGATCAGGTGACGGCGGCTGAGGATATAGTGCTTAATCTCAAAGGCATCATCACGGCTGAGATGGATCGTGTCTTTGATCTTTTTTAACAGCCAAAAGCAAATAGCATCGTCGTTTAATCCTTGAATCACCTGGCTATGGGTTTCTACCAGGCTCCACAGCAGGTGCAGGTGCTCACGTTGGAATGAGATCATCGTCGTACCTTATTGGACTACGTGGAAAGCTCGTAATTAGAGTTTTTTTAAAAAGGATTATGGAAAAATGCCAATTGCCCAGCAGATGCCTCAATCTGCTGCCGGTTAAAGGGTGCTGGCGGTCGCCTTTAAGCGAGTGCGTTTGTAGGCGGTGCGTTTTGCGATCGCATCTTTTAGACTGGCAATATCGATCACCCGGTCCGCCTCATTAAGCAATCGTTCGCTGGTAATTGACTGCAAACTGACCAGCTCCGTTCGCGTACTTAGACCTGCAAAGTGATTGAGCAGACGCGCAAAACGGCCGTCGCCGGTCACCAAAACAACCGTGTCCGAAAAAGCGGCCTGCGCCATCATATCCGTCGTGATATCCACACAGAAATCCACCGAACGGCCAGACATATCAGAGGATTCCTTGGCCGCAATCTCCTTGGTAATGACCCGGTAGCCATGGCGTTTCATCCATAGCAAAAAGCCCTGCTGCCTGGTATTTTTAGGGTCTACACCCGTGTAGAAATAGGCCCGCAGCAGATGGCCATAGGGCACCAGCTGGGAAATCAATTTGCCATAATCAATCTCGATACCCAGGGCCGACGCCGCATAAAAGACATGGGCCGCATCGATAAAGACAGACACTCTATCCTGAGCCATGGCATATCCATAGGCAGGTCCATTCCCAAAGGTGGCTGTATCTTTATTCAACATCGCAAAAAGAATCCTCTACTAAAACGATGGATGTGAGCGATATTCGAAGAATCCTTATAAGCAAGTTGACACCTCTCCGGCAGGCTAGTTTCAGCCCCCTACCAAGTTGAATATGCCAAAATCAAAAAGAGCATCGAACCCTCAACCGGACCACAGACTTTTTCAAAACCTCCCAACGTTAACGGGTTGACTAGTCCTCAATCAAACCGCCAATGACGCCTGTGATGAGGACTCAATCTAAATCTAAAATATATTTAATATTATCTTAAGATTTTGGACAGTTTTCCAGATTTTGTATGCCAAATCTTACAAAAGTTATTGGTTGAGGCCATCTGTCGGGGGGTATACCGGGTCTAAGGGAATAGCCCCGATGCAGACCAGCTAAGATTTTTCGGCTACCGTCTTGACGAGCGCCCCAGCAGCAGCGTGCTCAGAGCGTCACGGGCCGCCACCGGGCGGGGTCGGTTGAGCAGCCAACGCAGGGGGGGAAAGGCAATCTCATCCTTGAGCAAGAAGGCTTGAAACCCAAAGGGCAGCAGCAGATAGGTCGTGTAGCTCTCCTGTTCGGTAACGCGACGGACACCCACCATGAGCCTGAGACCGTAGGCGGTGATTGCCGGCATCTCATCGTCTACCATGTCGTCGGGTAGGGCCGTCATGGCCACCGTCGTCATATTTACCAGGGGTCTAGTGGGAACCAGGGTCTGGGTTTTAGGCTCGACGCCCAGACAGGTTTCCCCGGTCACCTGGGTAGAGATAGACTCCCCCGGATTGATTACCCCCAGCACCTGGGGCCGGGACAGACTGCTATCCATTAGCACCCCCGTGCGAACCACCCGCTGAGCTTGCCTGGCGGGATCGGTGGTCAGGGAGCTGCGGTCCCAGTCAACATAGACCTGGGCGTCCTGGGTGTTATTTCGAATCGTTAGCTTGAGGCTCGACAGCGCCCGACCCATGGGCATCGTTCCCGTTGGCCCCACCTCTACCATGATCGGCTGCCGCTTTTTGGGGCTTTGTTGGGACTGGACCCGCAGGGCCAGCTGGGGGGGGAGCTTTTTGCGGCCATACTTGGGACGGTCAATGGCGGCTGTAATCCGCTCTGTGTAGGGCTGCTGCTGTAGCTGACTGCTGACTTGGCCCAGCAGCGTATCCGTGTCTAATTTAATCAACAGCCGGTCTTCGAGGTTTTTCTCCACGGATAGCGCCATTTGGTAGAGCACGTAGATCACCACCAAAAAGTAAATTGTCAAAATCAGAACATCGCTACCCATGGCCTGTCCTATCTATAGCCTTGTACTACTACTGCCCTAGCGCCTATACATTACACCGATTTTTAGAAAGTGTTGCTGTGGATTCCCATGGGATGTTTTGGGATTGGGATTGTATGGGAGCCAAAAAATAATGTTGGAGAGACGTTGCATGCAACGTCTGTACGTCCAATGGTAAAGCCTAATAAATTTTGCTCTCTTAGAGTTTTGCTGCAGGGGGGCCATCGTGGGGGGAGTGTGACAAGGGTTGAGAGCGTAGGGTTTGCCAGTATTTGTCCAGGCTGCGGGCCACCTGGTTAGAAAGCAGCAGCAGCCCCAGCATGTTGGGAATACCCAGGGCAAAGATCATAATGTCGCTAAAGCGAATGACCGTATCGAGGCCAATAATAGTGCCCCCAAAACAGCCCAAAATATAGAGCAGCTTGTAGACGAGCAGCCCCCGTTCGCCCAGCAGATAGCGCCAGCAGGCTTCGCCGTAGTAAAAGCAGGCAATAATCGTAGAAAAGCTAAACAGACAGACAATGATTGCCAGCCCCCAGGTCATGGCTGGAATTTCAGCGGCAAAGGCGGTGGTGGTAAGTTCGATGCCGCTGACCCTGCTGCCGGGTTGATAAACCCCGGTCAGTAAACAGACTAGGGCCGTCAGATTACAGATGATGACGGTGTCGATCAGGGGTTCAACCAGGGCGACAATGCCCTCGCGGACGGGTTCGGGATTTTTGGTGGTGGCGTGGGCGATGGCAGCGGCTCCGGTGCCTGCACCGTTAGAAAAGACGCCCCGCTGCAGCCCCTGCACCATAACGCCGACAATGCCCCCTTCAATCGCCATCGGATGCCAGGCAGCGTCCCAGATTTGCCCCATGACCGTGGGGATATCGCCCAGGTGATGAAACACAATCCACAGGGCGGCGCTCAGGTATAGACCCACCATGGTGGGAACGATGGTCGATGCCACCTGGGCAATGCGCTGCAGACCGCCGATGATAACGGCGGCCACCCCCAGGGACAGGATCAGACCATAAACCCTCGGGTCGCTTAGCCAGCTCCAGTGCAGCTGTACCCCCAGGGAGGCAACGGCCATGCTGGATTGGTTGGCCTGGAACATGTTGCCACCGCCGAGGGCACCGACCATGCAGAGAATGGCAAAGGTACCTGCTAGCAGCTGGCCCATGGGTTTGAGGTCCCGTTCGGCCAGCCCCTGACTCAGGTAGTACATGGGGCCGCCAAGCACCTGGCCATCTTTAACAATGCGATACTGCTGGGCCAGGGTGCATTCGGTAAATTTGGTGGTCATCCCAAGCAGACCGGCCACGGTCATCCAGAGGATGGCACCGGGGCCGCCAAGCTGAAGTGCGATCGCAACCCCCGCAATATTGCCCAACCCCACCGTCGCCGACATGGCCGTCGCCACCGCCTGAAAGTGGCTGACCTCCCCCACCTCATCCGGGTCATCATAGTCCCCCCGCAGCACGGCCAGAGCGTGCCCTAGACCCCACAGGTTGATAAACCCCATGCGCAGCGTCAGATACACCGAGCCCCCGAGCAGCCACAGGACAATCAGCGGCATCCCCCACAGCTTCAGAAACAGGGTACGCTCCAGCAGCGTTACCCCCAGGTCAAAGCCCCGGTCGATATGGGTCAAAAGTTGGTTCAAAGTTGCGGTTTGGTTAAGGGCATGTACCTGACACACTGTCTAGGTGGGGGGTGGGCCTTGCCCACCGTGGATTGTTCCAACACAAATGTCACGCCATCAGGAGCGCTCCGCAAACATCTGCGCCCACGCCTGCACCTGGTGCCCTGCCGCCACTGTCCCCTCGGCTGGAAAGCAGTCCATAAAATCCTTATCCGCCGCCGGTATATAGGGACCTTCTTTGATTTCAAACATGGCCGTATCTGGAGCCAATGCCACCAGCGTGTGGTACTCACCTTCTGCTAGCTCCAGCCCGTAGATCGGTCCCTGGGCGCTGAGCCGTTCAGCCAAAACCACCTGCCCCCGGTCGTCGAGCACTAAAAAGCCAACTTCACCCTGGAGCACCAAAAAAAGTTCAAACCCGTTGCGATCGCTCGCCCGCAAATGCCGATGCGGACGCACATAGGTCCCCGGCTGCAGCACGTTGAGAAACCGCTGTACCGTGTTGGCGATCTGATGAAAGTTATGGTTTTTTCGCAGACGCGGTAGGGTCGATGCCTCTTGGGCAACGCTGTCAAACAGCTCCTGGGATACGCGTTTAATCACGGTGGGCATTGGGACGGGACGATTTTAAGGGCGATCCTAGTGTAAACCTATGCTTTAGCCCAAGCATCGTTCCTAGGGTGACAGCTGTTTGAGCTGGTGGTAGAGCGTCTCCATGTGGGGGACGGCCACGTCTAGCCGGGCGGCGGCCCGCACAGGATTACCCACAATTGCCTCCACCTCCAAAGGCCGACCCTCGTCAAAATCAATTTTCATGCTGGTGCGATAGGGCTTCATGCGAGCGGTGGCCTCTACCATCTCAGTGGCCCAGGCCATGGGAATTTGACGGAGCGGAGCGGCTGTTTTGGACAGATGGTCGGCCCAGGCGTTGGCGGTGGTAATCACTTCACCCATCAGGGTATAAATTTGTTTTTTTATCGCCCCATCGGCCATGAGTTTATCTGTTGTTGTATTCAACACCACCGACAGACCGTTGTAGGGCACGTTCCACACCAGCTTTCGCCAGCGGGCCATAAACAGATCGTCAGTCACCTCGATCGGTATACCAGCCCGCCGCAGATCGTCAGCAATTTCTACCATGGAGGCTGACAGCGCTCGCTGGCCAGTGGCGCTGTAGGCTCCCAGCTGAATTTTGCCGTAGTCCAAATGGCGAATATGCCCAGGTCCCACTTTGTTAGAACAGACAAAACACAGGCCCCCCATAATCTGTTCTGCCCTCACCAGCCGAGCGATCTCGGCTTCAATCCCCAAACCGTTTTGTAATGTCAGCACCACAGCACCCGCCGCCAGCGGTGGCATTAGCTCCGCTAGCCGAGAGTTCTGGGTTGTTTTTAAGGCGATCACAACCACATCCATGGCTGGCATATCGGCAGGGTTGTTGTACGCATTTACCTGGGGCAGGGTGATATCGCCATCGACTGACTCCACCACCAGACCGTGGTTTTGCACATGGCCATGGTCGCTACGCAACAAAAAATGGACGTCACAGCCATTCTGTTGTAGCCGTGCTCCGTAGTAGCCGCCAATAGCCCCCGTGCCAAGGATGGCGTAGCGTTTAGCCGCCATGGTTACCCAATCTCCGATCTAGTGTGCTTTCTTGATTGTATGGGTGCGATCGCAGGCACGCTATGCATCGAGGGTATCGATGCCCTGGGTAAGTCGCATCCACATCGGCAGCTGGGTGTCTCCGCCGCCCTCGATCCGCTCTAGGGCCGCTGCCATCTCAACTCGGACATCAAACTCAGCTTCCTGGGCAACGGCTCCACGGAGGGCCTCAACCACTGTGCGATCGCCCAGTTCATTTAAGAATCGAGCCGCTCGCCAACGCACCAGTTTAGAACTGTCGGCTAGGGCCTGAGCCATGGTGGTCAGGGCTCGGGGGCTACCAATATCACCCAGGGCATCCCCCGCTGTCCGACGGACCATGGGTGAAGGATCCTGGCGGACTAAGCGACACAGGGGGTCAACCGCATCCTCCAGGGTACTCGCCCCCAAAAGAGCTGCCGCCCAGCGTCGAATTGTACTTTTCTCATCATCAATCAGGGCCACTACCGGGGCCAGGGTTTCAGCGGTAACGTCTATTTGTTGGAGTGCCTTTAGCCGACATTTCCAGTCAGGGTGGCCAAGTTCAGCGATCAGGGTCTGGTGGGTTGTCTCGCGCATTGAAGCTGCGCCATTAGCAACGGCGGCAGCTTCAATCCGGGTCAGGTCTTGGGGGTCAAACAAGCTATCGATCTCATCGGCCACTAGCTGCGCCACCTGCCCAGGGTCACCGGCTGGAGCCTGATACGGTTCCCAACGTCGTTCAGCCACATAGTTGGCCTCCGTAGCCGTGATCGTCCGCTGGAGCACCTGGGCAAATCGTTCCGGTAAAGCCACTCGAGCCTGTTGCCCGTCTGCTGCTATGGCCCGCACCTGCACGGGAATGCCCCGAAACATTTGCACCGCCACATCTAGCAGACCTAAATTTGAGGCGGGCGTCCCCGCATCAGGTTCCCTGGGCCCGGCTACCTGGGTAAGCAGCTTGGCATCAGCATCGGCAGCGATACCAATCACATCAGCCGCTTTTGCGAGAATTGGCTGCCAGTCCGCACTGCCCTGGCGGGTGAGGGTAATAAAATCTTGAACCACAAAAACGGACTGGATCGCCTCAATTTCCAACAGGTGTTGAGCCACCTCAGGGATATTGGGCAAACGACTGTCTTTCTGCAGAGTCAGAGCCTTAGAGCTAATGGTCTCGTCTAAATTGAGCTTGATACAGTTGGGGCTAGGTGTGGTTTCGATGGAGAGCAGTCGCATGGTCGTAGCGGATATCCAAGGTAAATGGCTGGCTGAGTAGACCGACAGGCGGGTGATGAAATTGAGGAGACACAACCATTGTAAGAAAGGTTGCTCACCGTTGTCTTTACCCCTTCGCATCAATACTTTATACAGACCAGCCTTATGAAAAGAGGTGCATCTTACGTATAATCTTCCTCTGTATATAGTGCTATGAGGTCAGTGTGGTGCCGCAGCTTCAGGTTCAGGAAGCTTATTCTTTTTACCGAGCATATGTTCTTGAGTATAGTCGAAACAAAGCCACAGTATACGAGCAATATGGTTTTTCCTTGCAGGGCAGTATAGGCTCAAAAGATTGGGAGGTATTTGCTGCAATTTTGTTAAATGACAGAGCAAGAAAAGGAGACGGAGCAGATTTAGAGCACTACGAAGTTAAGTCTGCTACCACTGGTAGTAGTTTTGAATATCAGTACCATCGGAACCATGGATTGGACAAACTCACCGGTGACAGAGATGTAGATCATATTTTTGTCGCAAGGAGCAAAAACTATGTGGATGTTGAGGTCTGGTTGATTGAGCGAACCAAAATGATCCCCGTATTCGACAGATGGCTACCTGAACTGCTTCAAAACTATGAGACTGTTGGACGCCAAAGATTTCGTCGTTCTGTAACTTATGGATTTGTTAAGTCTCAAGGAACTTTGCTATTAAAAATCAGTTTTGGAGAATTAAGTTACTCCCTTGAAACGACTTGATTAAAGGATTTAAGATATTTCCAGCGATCCAAGCAACAGCGGGTACACAAACTGCATCACCAAACCCTGTTAGGGCTTGATTTGCCTGCGATGGGATAGGATAGCTGTCCGGCACACCTTGTAACCTGGCATACTCGCGAGGTGTCATTAGCCGCATGCGGATAGAGTTCTTCTCCACTCTGACTAGCATTTGCCGACTACTACCACCTCTCGCAGTTCTTAAGCAACCTGCAAGACCGTCTTTTCTGAGTTCGGCTCTTTGTTTACCTTGGCGAACCCGTCTATACATCGCACAGTATGAACATGGTGAAGCGACCTGTAATTCCTTGAGATAGTTAAGATTGACAGGTGACATCATCTTTAAGTGACGGTCAACTTCGTCATCAGACCACCAACGTTCATCTTCTTCTGACAAGCTCTCTATGACAGAACTTAGATCTGTTTTTACTTTGCTTGGCAGGGGCGGAATTTCTGAAAAATACCAGTTCAGGTCGAGATTAGCTAATACGGCCTTTTCCAAAGACTTCGTTTTGAGGCAGGAAGACCGTCTTGAAAAGGCGAATATATCCTGATTAGCACTCGATCTCTCAACACCAATCACGAAGATTCTGGGTCTACTTTGAGGCACGAAATGAGCTGCATCAACAGCAAGTACGTCACATACATAGCCCAGTCGGTTAAGTTCTTGAATAACAATGCGAAAATCGTGACCACCATTTGAAGTTATCCAACCAGAGACATTTTCTAGCATTACAAGCTTTGGCTTTGTCAGCTGCTGATCAAGAATTTGGGTAAAGCCCCAAAAAGCACTAGAGTGCTCCCCATCAAGCCCTCTTAAATTACCTGCTAAGGATAAATCAATACAAGGGAATGAAGCTGTTGCCAGCAAGGTGTTTGGAATACTGAAAGGACAAATAGAAAAGATATCTTGAACTCTATAATGGCTATCTGAATTTTTGAAATGAGCAGAATACATCTTGAACTTGCTATGTGACCAGTCGTTTGAGAAAACAATATTCCAACCTGCCTGCTCAAGCCCTAGCCTAACCAACCCAATTCCAGCGAAATACTCTGCACAAGTGAGGCCAGAATAGTCTCCTTCGCCCTTGCTGGCATTAGCAAAAGCCTTGTTTTGCATCATCGAAAGGGACATAGTGCTTACGGGCCAAGATAGTTAGTATTTAGATTCATGGCAATAGCTGTGGAAGCCTAGTGCTTCCAGACTGATAGGTCAACTAAATTGATAAAACGGTTTGGAACAAAGCTTTACCAGCTAAGGACTCAGCAAGACTTGGCACTAGTGTGATTAGGTATTTTGCTAGGGGTTAATAATATATTTGTATCATAGCCAGGGAAGGTAAGAAAGCTTCCTAACGCTGAGATGATTCTTAAAGTGGTGGATGCTTTTATAGGAGTTACGCACTGTACAAATTAGGGAGCATGTGGGTTAACGAATCCAAAGGGTTTCGGCGTTGTTCTAAAAACCGACGCCTTAAGCCTAGCGATGTCACGATCCACATGCATGGCAGCTAAAAATAGTAGCTCGTGATACTTAAATTGCCAATACACATCCTAATTTCCTGTCAATGCGTAGGTCCTATTTTGATGTAACTACGGATCAACTAATGCGTGATGAGTTGGATCGGCCAGAGTATGACTGCTGAAAAGCCTGTATAGCAAAACCATGCAGCGGACGGAGGAAAGCTGATTGTGAGGTCTCAAAGACCTTTGCCGCTGCTGATTGGGAACGTTGGATCGATCCTTGGTAAGGCTGATTTAAGAAAATCAGTTTTTGAGAATCATCAACTGTGACGCCGTGTCTTTTGACCTTTCCTAGTGCTACCAAAAATAATTGAAAGCTTGATCAAAGATGATCGTCACCCAGGATCTAAGGTCAAGGTTAAACGCTACTAGGTGTGTGAGGAAAAACTGTGCTGTTAAAAATGTTCATTTGCCGGGCGATTGCCGGGCTGTTGCCATTGGCCGCTCCCCCTGCTGTGTATGGCGCAGAAGCAGTCTCTAAAACCGATCAGTCGCGGCAATCTGCTGAGGCGGTTTCGCCTGAAACTGACCGGGCCCAGGTCGCCCAGAGTTCTGGGGACAGTACCTCGGTTGAAACAGATGCCCCAGAGACCCTGCGGATTGTAGTGACGGCTGAAAAGCGCCCCGATAATGTTCAAGATATTCCTATCAGTATCACTGCATTTACAGCCGAGGAGATTGAAGATGCCGATATTACCTCTTTTGAGGATATCGCCGGAGCCACGCCCAACTTTACCGCCTATACCCCTGGACGCAACTTTTTGCTTTACAGTGTGCGCGGTCTGAGCAACTCTAATTTTCTTTCTAGGGACCCGGTGGCGTTTTATATCGACGATGTTCCCTACGACTACACGGGCTTTCTTGATCTCGACCTTACCGATTTAGAGCGGGTAGAGGTGCTGCGTGGTCCCCAATCTACACTCTATGGCCGCAATGCTGAGGCGGGCGTCGTGAATATTGTGACCCGCAAACCGACTAATACACCGGAGTATAGTTTTACAGCGGGTCTTGGTAACTTTAGTACCCCAGATCTCAGAGCCAGTGCCAGTGGGCCCATTATTCCCGATCGGCTGTTTTACCGACTCTCGGGTGACTTTATGCAGCGGGACGGCTATGCCACCAATGTCACCACGGGTGAGGATACCGATTTTGAATCGGGCGGTGGCGGTCGGGCTCAGCTGCTGTGGACCCCATCAGAAAACTGGGAGGTGTTGTTCAATGCCTCCCTTGAAAGCTATCGCGATGGCACCCCGCCGATTAGTCGCCCCGACTTAGACCAAGATCCGTCTGATACCGATATTAATGCCATTGGCTTTAACGATTTAGATACCAACTCTCAATCTCTCAAGGTCACCTACGACAGTCCCAACTGGCGGTTAACGTCGATTTCAGCCCGACGGTTTTCTGATCAGGCCTTTGAAAATGATTCAGACGGAACTCAGTTGGATGCCCTGGAACAGTTTGTAGACATTGACTCTACTGTTCTGAGTCAGGAGCTACGGTTACAATCTGTTGAGAATGATGGCCCCTTTGCCTGGCTGGTGGGTGCTTATCTTGAAGATCGTGATTTTAATGTCAATCAAGAGGGTTTTCGCTTTGGTGTTGACTTTGGGGGACCCTCAGAGAGTGTGACCAAGGCTGAGATCGACGAGCAGACCTATGCTGTATTTGGTCAGGCCAGCTACCGTCCGATTGAGCCGCTGACACTAACAGCAGGGTTACGTTACGAAATCTTTGACAGTCAGCTGGACAACTCTGAAGTCTCGTCTGTTCTAGGTACGGCCACCTTTAATGACGTAAGTAACAACGGGGAAGAACTGATCCCCCGATTTGCGGTGGAGTATGCCATCAATTCAGACATTATGGTCTATGGTTCAATTGCCCGAGGCTATCGCGCCCAGGGTGTAAATTTCCGAGCAACAAGACCAGGACAGATACCGTTTGATGCAGAAAAGTCTTGGAACTATGAGGCCGGAATTCGTACATCCTGGTTGGATAACCGACTGACGGCGAATCTTACAGTGTTTTATAATCCCATCAATGACTATCAGGTGCCGTCTACGGATCCGGCAACGGGTCTGTTTGGCTTTGTGGATAGTGCTGAGGTGACAATTAACGGTATTGAAGCTGAGCTGCGAGCAAGACCGCTCAACGGTCTTGACTTAACCGCTGGCTTTGGCTGGCTAGATGCTGAGTATACGGATTATGCAGACCCTAACCTGGGAGATTTTAGCGGTAACAATCTGCCCTATTCTCCCGAATACACCTTTAATCTAGCAGCCCAGTATCGCTCGCCGGAGGGGCTATTTGGCAGACTTGAAGCGCAGGGATTTGGGACTACATTTTTTAACGACGACAACTCTTTTCGCCAGCGCCCCTATGTTTTGATCAACGCCCGTTTAGGCTATGAGTTTGACAATCAAGGTATTTATTTGTTTGCGGATAACATTTTTGATTATAGACCCCTGACCACCAAAGTATCGTTCTTTAGGGGCACGTTAATCGCGGCAACCTATGGCGCGCCAGCTACCTTTGGTGTCCAATACAGGACGCGCTTTTGAATTTGTTGAAGCGGCTTGAAGGGGGCATAGGGGATCTGCCAAAAAATAAAATCCCCGGAGTAGAGTGGGGAAGGGTTAAAGGGAAAGGGGAAAGGAACTATTGGCGGGTACCTTATTTACCAGCAAGTCCCTAGGCTCTCTTCAAGACTGAACTAGCTCGAGAAAATTGAGAGCAGAAGATGTGGAGTGGAAACGAACAACAGCAAGACTTTAGCCAGACCCAAAATGCCTTTTGGCGTCTGCTAGATAGTTCCAGCCAACAGGTTTTGCTTCACCAGTCTCTGTTTAACCCTCGGTGGCAAGGGATTACAACTCTTTTTGTTGCGGCCCTAGAGCACATGGACAATCGGTGGCAGCTCTCGTCTGGTCTGGAGCCTAGCCTCCTTAATAATCTGCATGAACTTCTGCATCACTATAGCTGAATAGCTGAGGACTGAAGGATCAATGCCTGCAGTATTAATTTTTAGATTTATGGGCGAATTTCCATGACAAACGTCATTTATCCCCATGACCTGCCGCTATAACAGGGTTGAAACAGTCGCTGTAATGTTGAATAACATCTCCCCTAGAGGATACTGTTTGTAATGAAACCACTTCGACTTGGTGCCGGTTTGCTAGTGATGTCCGCTGGTCTCTTTGGTTTTGGCAGTCCCCAGCTGCCGCTGACGACGGGGCCAGCCAGGGCTGCTGACGTCAATCCAACCTTACCCCCGCTGATCCAGCGAGAGCTGTTTTTTGCTGACCCAGAGATTACCGGTGCCCGGCTTTCTCCCGACGGCCAGTTTCTGGCGTTTCAAAGACCTCTAGACGGGGTGATGAATGTGTGGGTTAAGGGGATTGACGAACCCATGGAGGCGGCTCGTCCGGTCACAGCAGATGCGGACAGTCCGGTTATTATTTATTTTTGGAGTGCGGATGGCCGCTATATTCTCTATGCCCAGGATAAGGGGGGAAATGAGAATTTCCACATCTATGCGGCGGACCCTGAATCCCTAGGCGGGACAACAGCCCGTAATTTGACACCGGTAGACGGTGTTACGGCTCAGATCTATGCGGTTCCTAAACAAATGCCAAATCACATCATTGTTGGCTTAAACGAACGCGATCCGCAGTTCCATGATATCTACCGTATAGATTTAGCCACAGGAGAGCGGACGTTACTACTCCAAAATGACGAAAATATAGGAACTTGGACAACTGACCTAGCGGGTAATGTGCGCCTGGCCTACCGTCAAACCCTAGAGGGTGGAAATGAGATTTTGGCGGTGGGAGACGACGGTCTTACTCCTGTCTATACCTGTCGCATTGAAGAGACCTGTATGCCCATTCGCTTTCATAGGGATGGTGAACGGGTGTATCTGATGAGCAATCGCGATCGCAACTTGATTCAGTTAGAGCTGCTCGATCTAGCCAGCCAGCAGAGTCAGGTCGTGGAGGCCGATCCTGAAAGCCAGGTGGATTTTGGCGGGGCGGTGTTTTCAGAAGCCACCGATGAGCTCATGGCCACCTCCTATGTTGGCGATCGCACCCGCATCTATCCACAAAACGACCGGTTTGCAGAGGACCTGGCATTTCTTCAGCAGCAGCTTCCCGACACCGAGATTTCCCTCAACTCCCTGACCGATGATGACCGCTTGGCCATCATCGGGACCCAAAGCGATGTGAATCCTGGGAGCGTCTACCTATTTGATCGCAGCACCAAAGCTCTAGAAAAACTGTATGACCTTCGACCAGAGCTACCCAGTGAACATCTAGCAACCATGCAGCCGCTCCGCTACACCGCCCGCGATGGTTTAGAAATTCCAGCCTATTTGACGCTGCCCCAGGGGATAGAGCCGGTAAACTTGCCGGTGATTGTCATGCCCCATGGCGGTCCTTGGGCCAGGGATGTTTGGGGGTACAACCCGTTTACCCAGTTTCTGGCCAATCGTGGCTATGGGGTGCTGCAACCCAACTTTCGAGGGTCCACGGGCTATGGCAAGGATTTTCTGAATGCGGGCAACAATGAATGGGGTACCGGAGCGATGCAGCACGACCTGACCGATGGGGTACAGTATCTGATTGATGAGGGCATTGCCGATCCAGAACGGGTGGGGATCTTTGGCGGGTCCTACGGGGGCTACGCCGCCCTGGCTGGGCTGGCCTTTACGCCAGATATTTATGCGGTTGGAGCCTCTGCGGTGGGTCCCTCTAATCTGATTACGTTGCTGGAGTCCATTCCTCCCTACTGGGCCTCCCTAAAGGCTATGTTTGCCCTGCGGTTAGGGGATCTAGAAAATGAGCGCGATCGCAACCGGCTAGAGGCCCAATCGCCGCTGTTTTCTGCGGATCGGATCCAGGCTCCGCTGATGGTCATTCAAGGGGCCAACGATCCCCGCGTTAAACAGGCGGAGTCGGACCAAATTGTAGCGGCGCTGCGCGATCTGGGCCGACCGGTGGAATATCTTGTTGCCGCCGATGAGGGCCATGGTTTTCGTAAAGAGATCAATTCGCTGGCGATGACGGCTGCCCTGGAGCGGTTTTTGGCCGAGCACCTTGGCGGTCGCCAC
Source organism: Cyanobacteria bacterium P01_A01_bin.15 (assembly GCA_039814735.1). Lineage (GTDB taxonomy): Bacteria > Cyanobacteriota > Cyanobacteriia > Phormidesmidales > Phormidesmidaceae > Leptothoe. Next base: position 7,647 of record JBCCAQ010000022.1, on the reverse strand, counting down.
CAGCCAGACATGTCGGCGGCGGTGCAAACCCAGCTGGAGACCCTAACGGTGGATGTTGATACGGTCACGGTCAATGAAACCAGTGAGCCCGAAATCGCTGAGGTTGACCCCGCCATTTACACCCGCTATGTGGGCACCTATCAGCTATTGCCCACCATGCAGATTGATATTCGAGTCGAAGCAGAACAACTTATAGCCCAGGCCACAGGGCAAGAGTCGTTCCCCCTTTACCCCGTTTCAGAAACGCAATTCTTTGCGCGAGTTGCGGATATCTTTATCCAATTTGATGTGTCGGCAGCAGAAACCGTTGACGGGCTAACGCTATATCAAGCCGGGGAGGAACTGTTTGCCCCCAAGCTAGATTAAAATACCGCCAGCCGAACCGTCGGTAAGACCGCCAAAAAATAGGCCACCGGTCAATCTAATACTGTTCACCTCTAGGAAGTGCGTGTAAGCTGATACCGGATTGCACGTCAACACACCATGAGTTTGAATCTGTATCTTCTACGCCATGGCGAGACTACCAGCAGTCAGACCGGTGGCTACTGCGGCGCGCTCGACCCAGACCTGACACCGGCGGGGCAGGAGATGGCCCAAGCCTTTGCAAATGCCTACGGTGCCACGGACTGGGCCGCTGTATTTGTTAGCCCCATGAAACGAACCATTGCCACCGCCACACCACTTTGTGAGGCGGCTGGGGTCGTCCCGCAGCAACGGGATGGGCTTAAAGAAATCCAGTATGGAGAGTGGGAGGATCGCACGCCAGCCTATGTGCAGGAGCACCATGGCAAAGATTACACCCGGTGGATGACCGAACCCGCTTGGAACCCACCGACGGGGGGCGAAACCTCAGTGCAGATCGCCAATCGCGCCAATGCGGTGATTGCTGAAATTGAAGAAACCTATGAAACCGGCAATGTGCTGGTGGTGTCCCATAAGGCGACAATTCGGATAATTCTATGTAGTTTATTGGGAATCGATCTGGGACGCTATCGCGATCGCATCGCCATGCCCGTTGCCTCCCTCAGCGTGATCAAATTTGGTCGCTATGGTCCGATGCTACAGCAGCTAGGTGAGCGCAATCATTTACCCGAGGCATTACGCAATCGGGCTGGAACGTGAGGTGAGATTGGATCGCCCATGGCGGCTATCTAGAGCCTTTAGCGATCGCTACGCCAACCATGGGCGCAAAGCTATAAAACCCCAATGCTAAAACCATGAAAATTCTTGTTCTCAACGCTGGATCTAGCAGCCATAAACTTTGTCTATACGACCTAGATGCCCTACCGGACCAGGCCCCGTCCCCCAGCTGGGAAGCCCAAATCGACTGGTATCCCAAGCAGGCCGTTATCGAAGTCAAGACCGAGTCAGGGGCAGCTTTAGAACAGACCCTGGACCTAACGTCGCGCCGGGAGATTCTCTCCCAGGTTTTGAGTACCCTGTGGCAAGGAACAACCCAGGTGATCGAGAGCCCAGCTGAAATCAATGTGGTTGGGCATCGGGTGGTCCACGGTGGTCAGATCTACCAAGCTAGCACCGTGGTCACACCGGAGGTAAAAGCAGAAATTGATCGGCTGCGACAGCTGGCCCCAAATCATAATCCCGCCAACCTAGAAGGCATTGAGCTATTAGAAGAGCTGCTGACCAAGGTGCCCCAGGTGGCTGTATTTGATACGGCGTTTCATGCTCAAATGTCGGATGTTGCCGCAACCTATCCGGGTCCCCACAGCTGGGTCGAGCAGGGTATCCGTCGCTATGGGTTCCATGGCATTAGCCACCAGTACTGTAGCCAGCGAGCAGCTCAGCTGTTAGGTGACGACAACCTGCGGCTGATTGTGTGTCACCTGGGCAATGGCGGTTCCCTTTGCGCCGTCCACCAGGGACGCAGTGTAGACACCACCATGGGGTTTACCCCCCTGGACGGTCTGATGATGGGAACTCGCTCCGGGGCCGTTGATCCCGGCATTTTGATCCATCTCATGCGACAGGGCCATAGCGCTGAGCAGCTCGATCAAATGCTCAATAAAGAATCAGGGCTAAAAGGTATTTCGGGTCTCTCCCACGATTTACGCCAGATCAAACAGGCCGTTGCCGACGGAGATTCCCAAGCAAAACTGGCTCTAGATATTTATCTCCATCGTTTCAAATCTTGCTTTGGGTCAATGCTCATGAGCCTGGGCGGCGTAGATGCCATTGTCTTTACTGCGGGTATTGGCGAACGGGCCGGCTGGATTCGAGCCGCCGCCTGCGAATCAATGGACTTTTTGGGACTGAGGTTAGATCTAGATAAAAACGAAAATAGACCTGTGGATCAAGATATTGCTACGGCTGACTCTGCGGTTCGAGTGTTGGTGATTCACACCCAAGAAGACTGGGCCATTGCCCAAGACTGTTGGCACCGTTTGCAGCGTGGATAATACGCTAGGGACACTGCTGGTACAGGAGAGATCGGAGGGTGTGCGATCGCAAAACTGATGCTTGGTCCCTTAGCCATGGGACAAACCCATAGCCTGGCTTCAAGACCCTATATTAAAAAGCGGATGATGGGACTCGAACCCACGACATTCAGCTTGGGAAGCTGACGTTCAAGTCATATTTATCAGTACTTTCAGCGATCAAAATTTTACTTTACCCCAACTTTACCCCAAAAAAATAGGTCAAAATCCTAGAAGCCTGCATTGACCTGGGTTAGCCAGTTTGGCGATTGCCTAAACGCCAGCACTTAGTTCGGACAATCAGGTCGAATTGAGTAGGAATTAAGGTTGAGATCGCGCGTCCCAACAATTCTTTAAACCGATAGTGTGTGTTGCTTAAGAATTCGATCGCACCACTCCTGAGAAAGTCGTGCCACCTCCTGTCGTTTTTGCTCATCCCTCCACCAATCCGACCAATTTAACTTCCAGCGACTCAGTAATTGTTGTAGGTCAGCCAACTCAACAGCCTGATCCAGACTAGTCTCCAAATCAATACCTGGCACCATCCACTCAATAAAAAACTGACTTTCCCGAATCAGGTGTTCAACAACTGATTCACCTGTAACGCTGTCGGCAAAAAACTGAATGCGCGTCAAATTCAACGCAAGACTTTCCAGCTGAGCAGTTTGGTCAGCCTGAAGGAATCGTTTTTTGAGAATGTCCCAATTCACTCCCATTGAATTTGAAATTCTTCTAAAAAAGACCTGATAATTGCCTCTATCTTTTGACGTAACTCAGAGGCTTGACTTTTTATCGAAGGATTGTTTCCTAGGCCAGAATTCCGAATTCTTACCTCTATGCCCAAATCCGTTTCAATATCAGCGTAAACCCAGGCAAAACACCTTCTCCCGACAACGTATCCGGATTTTCCAAAACCTCAACCGCTTGCCCCGAACGATAAATCTCCACCCGTTTATTTTTAGGATCAATCAGCCAGCCCAACTGTGCGCCATTATCCATATATTCCAGCATCTTAGTTTGAAGCACCGTCAGCGAATCTGTCTTAGACCGCAACTCCATCACAAAATCAGGACACAGCGGCACAAACCCTTCCCGCTGCTCCAGAGTTATCGCATCCCACCGCTCCCTGCGGACCCAAGAAGCATCCGGCGAACGGTTAGCCCCATTCGGTAAATAAAACCCCGTCGATGAATCAAAATATTCTCCCAGCAGCTCGTTAGCATCGCCCCAAACACCCAGTTGAGTGCTGATTTTTGCATTTCGTTTGCCAGTTTCGCCACCAGTCGGTGGATTCACAATCAATTCTCCCGTTGCCGTACGTTCAAATCTGAGATCTCGATTTGCAGCAGCCAGAACTGCAAACTGCTCTGGCGTCACCTGTAGGGCCAGTTTAGTAGGTAGTTGTAACAAAAGCTGCTTAGGTTGGAGATGAGCTTGTACCATCAGAATTCACCTCACGCTGCTAACTCGCATTTCTATAATAAAGTCAGCTGGCTAAAAACCACACCATGGTCGCCATCCCTTATCCCCAAAAAATGACTGTCGAAACCTACCTGGACTGGGAACCCCAGCAGGAACAGCGCTACGAATTTGTCAACGGCGCAGTCATCGCCATGACCGGTGGTTCCTTACCCCATAACGATATCGCCATTAACCTACTCACAGCTCTACGTCCCCACATTCGTACTCAAGGCTGTCGAATCAACATAGCTGATGCCAAAGTCAGCATCACCCCATCGATTTATCGATACCCCGACCTGACCGTTAGCTGCGACGAACGAGATAAAACAGCCCTGAATGCAATTAGACATCCCAAACTAATTGTTGAAGTACTGTCTCCTGGCACAGAAACCCTGGATCGCAGTCAAAAATTCAAAGAATATCGTACCCTACCCAGCTTAGAAGAATATATCTTAATCAGCTCCACCCAAATCGATGTCGAAATTTACCGTCGAGGAGAGGGCCGGATGTGGCTGTATACCGCCTATCAAGCCGGTGATGTAATTAGACTCGATAGTGTTGAGTTTGAGTTTCCGATTGAACTGCTCTACGAAGACGTGATTCTAGAGAGCTAAATGATTGCAAGGCCTTTAGTAAAAAAAGCGGATGATGGGACTCGAACCCACGACATTCAGCTTGGGAAGCTGACGTTCTACCACTGAACTACATCCGCAGTGAAGTATATGCTAACAGCTAAAGTTTAGTTGTCTCCAGCCCTTTAACCTCATTTAAGTTTTCAGAGGTTGATAAAAAACTGGGTGTCTAGGTCGGCCATTGCTCTGAGGCAACCGCCGACCCGTTAATACTAGAAACTGCTAAACGCTAGCCTCTTCCTTGACCAGCTTATTCCAGCCCAAGTCTTTGAGGTTGCTGTTGCGTCGCAGCGGTCGGGTGACTAGCTCAAGAATATCGCGGGTATTGCCAAAGCCGTGGATCTGGGCAAAGGTAAACTCTACCGACCACTTGGTATTGATGCCTCTCGCTTCTAGAGGGTTGGCATGGGCCATACCTGTGATGACGAGATCCGGTTCAATTTCTAGAATGCGTTGAATCTGGTTGTAGTTGTCCGGTTTTTCAGTGATTTTGGGTTTTGGTACACCCATGTCTTCGCAGGTGCGCTCTAGTAGCAGCAGCTCGGCTCCCTGGAAACGCTTGTCCATGTAGGGGATACCAATTTCCGGTACGGTCATGCCGCAGCGGATGAGAAAGCGGGCCATGGCAATCTCTAACAGGTTGTCGCCCATAAAGTAGACTGACTTACCCCGGATCAGGCTGACATAGTCTTCTACGGATTCCCAAATCTTGGCTTCTCTTTCCTCTAGGCCTTGGGGTTCAACACCCAGTACTGAGCAAATTTTTTCGACCCAGGCCCGAGTACCGTCGGGGCCGATGGGGAAGGGGGCACCAATGACCTTTGCCTTTTTTCGACGCATCAGCGTAGAGGCGGTACGTGACAAGAAGGGATTTACGCCGGAGGCAAAGTAGCCTTCTTTGATGACGGGGAGATCGGTATAGCGGTTTTCGGGTAGCCAGCCAGAGACTTTGATACCTTGTTTTTTAAGCTCTAGGTTGAGCTGGGTAACGACCGGGTTGGGTACGGAGCCAAACAGAATCAGCGGTGCATGGTCGTGATATTCAGAGACCGCATCGGGTGCATCGGCTTCTGGCTTACGACCCAGGGTTAGCAGCTTGGTGAGACTGTTGCGGTCTTTCTTTTCGGGTGCGGCTGGGGCTTTGACGACAGGCTCCTCGGTGGGGCAGCGCTGGGCCATGGCGGCAAGGACGGTGTCTTCACCTTGGGTAAAGGCGTAGTCGAGGCCGTTGGCACGGGCGACTACGATGGGAACGCCGATCTCTTCTTCTAGAACTGGGGCAATGCCTTCTAGGTCGGTTTTAATGATTTCGGTGGTGCAGGTGCCGATCCAGACGATGACGCTGGGGTTGCGATCGCGTTTTATCTGCAGACACAGCCGCTTAAGTTCTTCATAGTCATTGAGCTTGGCAGAAATATCCCCTTCTTCTAGCTCAGCCATGGCGTAGCGAGGCTCAGCAAAAATCATCACCCCCATGGCATTTTGCAAAAAGTAGCCACAGGTTTTTGTACCAATCACCAAAAAGAAGCTGTCTTCTATTTTTTGGTAGAGCCAGGCCACACAGCTGATGGGGCAAAACGTGTGATAGTTGCCCGTATCGCAGTCAAATTCAAGGGAGAGAGTATTGGCAGTCGTTGTCATCGTGATTAACGTCCTTGGAACAGTAGCAATAGTCGCTGGCGGGGCGAACGTCATTCGCAACTCACCTCTCCAGCGGTTGTTCACCGGTTAGTCCATCCGATCGCTTGCCGCCTAATCTAGGCCATCTAGACCTTCCAATAGGGGAGTATCATCCCCCGGGGAGGCATCTAGGGTAGGGCCAACCTCACTTTTTCCATCCAAGACCATCTCTGGATCAAAGTTGAGTCCTAGCACGTCGACGAGGGCGTCCTCATCGGGGTTGAGCTTATAGAACGGCACCATCAAATTGGATAGCTTAGGTTCAATGGCATTGATCACCCCTAAGATCAGCAGCGAAGATGGGCGACGGCCGCCGTCAGGGGTTCTAACGGAGACGTTGTTCATCTGAAGCTCTAACCAGGCGCGATTGTCTTGCACATAGTTCAACCACTTGTCACGGATGGCGGTGGTAAAATTCTCAAAAAAGGCCATATCTTGAGATAGTCTCTAACTTGGCTACATCCCCACCCAAAAAATAGACAGGGCACGCAGCAATGTAGCACCTCAGCGTCAGAATGGCCAGCCTTTTGAGAAATTCAAAGCAAGTAACCGATCGGATCGGCCGGTCTGGCACGGGCTCTACCTAATGCCCTGGCTTATCCTCAGGCATTGAGGGAACTGCCAAAACCGGCATTCAACTAGACCAGCATTAGATCCATCTCACTTTTCTCCTGGGGAGCTGCCGCCTCAGGCGGGTTGAGGTAGAAGTCTGACAGCAAAGCAAATAGCTCACGGTCAGCCACATCATTGGGGACAACACCCTCAGGCTGGGCAATTAGCTGGTCGGCAATATTGAGATAGTACTGACACACCGGCAGCAGGGACGGATCGGTTTCTGCCATCTCAAAGATGGTTTTACCCTTGACCCGAGAGACCCGAATATCCTCAATTAGGGGCAAAATTTCCAGTACCGGCATGGGAACGGCTTCAACGTACTTGTCGATCAGATCTCGCTTTGAGGTGCGGTTACCGATCAAACCTGCCAGCTTTAGGGGGTGGGTGCGAGCTTTTTCCCGGACCGAAGCTGCAATCCGATTGGCCGCAAACAGGGCGTCAAAGCCGTTGTCAGTGACGATCATACAGTAGTCAGAATAGTTGAGCGGCGCGGCAAATCCACCGCAAACCACATCACCTAGCACATCAAATAGGATGACATCGTACTCATCAAAGGCATTTAGCTCCTTTAGCAGCTTGACCGTTTCACCGACTACATAGCCGCCACAGCCGGCTCCAGCCGGTGGCCCTCCGGCCTCAACACAGCTCACGCCGCCGTACCCCTGGTAAATGACATCCTCAGGCCAGATATCCTCGTAGTGATAATCCCGCTCCTGTAGCGTGTCAATAATGGTGGGAATTAAAAAGCCCGTCAGGGTAAACGTGCTGTCGTGTTTGGGATCACAGCCAATCTGCAGCACTTTTTTACCCCGTTTAGCCAGAGC